>NZ_JAAAPJ010000009.1:0-300000 GCF_009909145.1 Corallococcus silvisoli | reverse complement strand
GGTGGCCGCCCGTATGAGAAGCGGAGCACGGCCGTGGAGGCGCCGCCCGAGGAGTCCCGCACGCTGCGCTTCTCGCTGCCGGTGGCGGGCACCACGGTGTCCATGGCGCGCATGACGGGCACGTGGCAGGTGCGCTTCTTCCTGGACGGCGCGCAGCTGGCCACCACCTCCTTCACCCTGGAGCCGTGACGTGAGGCCCGCCATGAACGTCCGCACCCTCATGCTGTTCGCCCTGCTGCTGCCCGCGGCGGGCTTCTCCCAGACGTGGAGCGCGCGCCTGGTCCCCGCGCCCGGAGAGACGGTCGCCCAGGTGGTGATGGACGACGCGTCCGACCTGGTCGTGGAGGTGACCAACACGTCCACGGCCACGAGCGATTCGCGCCTGTCGGAGGTGTCCTTCGTCCTGCCGGACGGCTACCAGCTGCTGGACGGGCTGGCCGCGGAGGACTCACCGGCGTGGAAGGTCGAGTACTTCGACGCGAACCAGCGCCGCATCACCTTCCAGTCCACGCTGGGCTGCGTGGAGAATGGCCGGGGGCTGGCGAGGACGCAGACCGCGCGCTTCGTGCTGAGCGTGGTGGCCCCATCGGATCGCGCCACCGACAAGACCAACGAGCGGCTGGTGGCGGGGACCTATGGCCGCGACCAGTGCGACGGCACCAACTACACCATCAACCTGAACAGCTCCTCGTGGACGCGCACTCCGCTGGCCACCACCGTGACGCTGCTGCCGCGCGTGATGGCGGTCAACGCGGCGGCCGTGGCCCGCGTCGTGGTGGAGAACCGGGGGACCGCGGCGGGCACCGTGACGGTGGACAACCCCACCTCCACCAGCGCAGTGCCGCTCCAGTTCGTGAGCAAGGACGCGAACAAGTCCATCGCCGTGCGGGCCGCGGGCATCTTCGTGGCCAACGTGAGGCCCACCGCGGCGGGCACCGTGGCGGCCCGCGTGCGCGCGCACACGACCAGCAACAACGCCAACGCCCCGCTCGCGGACTCGCCGCAGGTGGACGTGGGCAACCTGGCCGCGGCGGCGGACATGGACATCGTGGACGCGTTCAGTGGGGAGCAGGTGACCCTGCGGCTCACCGTGCTGAACGCGTCCAGCGCGAACACGTACTCGAACGTGCGCCCCCGCGCGCCGGTGCTGGTGGGCAACGCGACGGCGACGCTCGTGTCGGGGCCCTCGCCCGACAGCGTGGCGCAGCTCGCCCCCGGGGCCTCCGCCCAGTTCACCTGGCGCTTCCAGGTGTCGGGCACGCCGGGTGCGAGCTACCAGTTCCGCTCCCAGGTGGACGCGACGCTCAACGGCTCCGCGGTGGCGGGGGATGTGGTCACCGCGCGCAAGGGCAGCCTCGCGCAGCACCGCGTGCGGCTCAGCCACGAATCGATGTCCACCGCGTCCACCAACGTGACGGTGGCGTACACGGTGCAGAACCGCGGTGAGTTGCCCATCTACGAGGTGAAGCTGCTCAAGCCCGCGGTGAACTACTTCGCCGTGGCCGCCTCCGGGCAGCAGGCGTTCGGGGACTGGATCGTCTACTCGGACGCGGCGGGCTACACCTGGGAGTCGGAGACGGGCATCCCGGTGGGCGGCGAGGCCGTCTTCCGCATCACCTATTCGGGCTTCACGGCCGTCACGGCCGACACGGCGTTCCGCCACCGCCTGGAGCTGAACCAGGGCTACAACGACGCGCGCATCCGCGTGGAAGCGACGATGACGCTGCTCGCGGTGGCCGCGGCTCCGGACGTGGCGCGCCTCACGGGCGTGGCTCGCGACGGCGGCGTGACGTTGACGTGGGACAACCCCTTCAACCACGGCGGCACGCTGGTGCTGCGCGCGCAGGGGACGGCGCCTCCCAACACCGCGCCTGTCAGCGGCAGGCGCTACGCGGTGGGCGACGTGCTGGGCAACGCGACGGTGGTGTACGCGGATGAGTTCAGCTCCGCGTCCTCGTTCACGGACACGTCGGTCGCCAACGGCACGACGTACGTCTACCGCGTGTACAACGCGGACGACGAACGCAGGTACGGGCCGGGCAACCAGCCCACGTCCCAGGGCCTCCTGGCCACGCCCCGGGCGCGCACGGCGGGCAACCCGCTGTGGTGCTACTCGGTGGGGTTGTCGTCGCTGCTGCAGCCCGTCACCGAGCTGGGGGTGGGCATCTTCAGCTCCTTCAACGACTCCGTGGTGGGCACGCTCACGAACACGGTGAACCCGTCCCTGGACGGCGCGGAGCGCTTCCGGCCGGTGAAGCTGTCGGGGCTGATTGGCAGTCGCTTCCCGGTGGTGCCGCTGCTGGGCCGGGGCGGGCAGCAGTTCATCGTCGTGGGCGACCAGGCCGGAGTCCCCGCGGTGCTCAACGCGGCCACGGGGGAGTTCCTGTGGAAGAACACCACGCTGGGCCTGGGGAACATCAACTCGTTCCCGGTGACGCAGCTGCTGGACTACGCGAACCCGGCGTACCGGGCGGTGTACTCGAACGTGGACCTGGCGTTCTTCGCGACGCGCGTGTCCTCCGCCGCGCAGAACCAGGTGGTCGCGCTGAACGCGGCCACGGGCGCGCTCATCTGGCGCTACCGGCCCGGGGATCTGGGCATGGTGAGCGGCGGCATGTTGGTGGACTACACGACCAACCGGCTCTACGTCGGGACGAAGTCGGGCGTGGGCAGCACGTCCACGCTGCGGGTGTTGGACAGCCTCACCGGGCAGGAGCTGGCGCGCCGCGTGATGGGCGACCTGGAGTTCGGTGTGGTGCGCAACGCCACCAGCAACCAGATCCTGGTCACGTCCAGCGACGGCATGGTGTACGGGGTGGATCCCTCCACGCTGGCGACGGTGTGGTCCTTGTCCGTCGCGACGCGGCCCTCGCCGTCCACGTCCGCGTTCACGCACTTCGCGCGGCCGCTGGGGCGGGGCTTCGTGGTCAGCCTGGCGAACGGCCGCGTGGAGCGCTACGAGATGGACGCGAGCAACGTGCCCGTGAAGCTGTGGTCGACGCCCATCGCGGGCCCGTCCGGCTCCTTCACCCTCAACCAGAACGGCGTGGCGCGCATCTACGTCGGGAGCACGGACGGAAAGGTGCACCAGTTGGAGCTGGAGACCGGCGTGGACTCGGGGCAGGTGACGGTGGGCAGCGCACAGGACATCGGCACTCCGACCATCGACCACACCGTGGGCCGGTTGCATGTTGGCTCCGCGGATGGTCGTATCTGCGCGTTCCCGGTTCCCTTCCAGTGAGCACACGACCTCTTCAGCAGCCCCCCGCGGGCCCCCCTGGTTCGCCCGAGTCGACGGGTTCGGCGGTGGCGCCCGTGTACGTGCCGCCCGCCATCCTGTGGGAGCAGCCGTTCGTCGCGCTGGCGCAGATCTCCGTCTGCTCCATTCCGGGCGAATCGGAGTGCGTGCCGTGACGGGCGGGGACCCGGGATCGGGTCCCCGGAAGTCAGCGCTCCGGATCGCCCTCGCGGGGTGGACGGTGGCGCTGGACGTGGAGGAGGGCGCGCTCGGTGACGTCCTCCGCCGTGTGTTTGGCGCGTTCCTCGCGCCGGACGCGGGCACTCCTGATGCGCGCCTCGTGCTGCGGGCGCCTTCGGCTCCGCGGGCCCCACCGGTCATCCACGAGCTGCCCCGGCTGGAGGTTGGCGCGTCGGGGACGCTGCGGGTGGAGGGCGCGGACTACTCCGCGGTGCTCTCCGCGGATCGGCGCCACGCGGACGTCATCGGGTCGGGCCGGTTCCCGGTGGAGAGCGTGCTCAAGGTGATGCTGGCGCTGGCGCTGGCGGAGCGCGGTGGGTTGCTGATCCACGGCGTGGGGGTGGCGCACGGGGGGCGGGCCGCGCTGTTCGTGGGGAACTCCGGCGCGGGGAAGAGCACCTTGGGCGGGCTGTGGCGTGAGGCGGGCGGGACGGTGCTCGCGGATGAACTGGTGGCGGTGTGGCCGGTGGAGGGTGGGGGCTGGCGTGCCGCGGGGACCCCCTGGAACCTGGGGACCCGGGCCTTCGAGGCGGCGCTGGTAACGGTGGGGACGCTCGCCTGGGACGCGGCTTCCCGGTGGGAAGGGCAGCGCGCGGGGGAGGTGGCCCGAGTGTTGTTGCTCAACGCGATGCTGCCCGAGCCCACCGTGGAGGGGCGCGGTGCGCTGGTGGGCGCGGCGGGGCGTCTGCTGTCGTCGGTGGAGACCGGACGGCTGGTGTTCTCCCGCGATGCCTCCGCCGCCGCGGTCGTGCGGGCGCGGCTGGGCACGTAGGCGCGGAGCGGAGCGCGGTCTTGACGGCCGCAGCGGTGAGGGAGGCCCGGTGCGTCGAGGCCGTCTCGGCGGTGGGAGTCATCGGGCGTCGCGGCTTTGCTGGCGGTCGCGGTGTGGATGGCGCGGGCGCACGGGGCTGGACCTCAGCGCTGGCTGCTGGGACTCGCGCTTGCCGCGCGTCTGCGTTACAGCGGGCCGTGGAGGCGGATGACGGTGGCTGAGACACGGGTGCCGTTGACGGTGATCGCGGGGCCTACGGCGTCGGGAAAGACGGCGCTGGCCATCGCCTGGGCTCGCGCCGCGGGCGGGGAGATCGTCAGCGCGGATTCACAGCAGGTCTACCGTGCCTTCGATATCGGCACGGCCAAGCCTTCCGACGAAGAGCGTGCCGCCGTGCCGCACCACCTCGTCTCCTGCGTGGATCCGCTGGAGCCCTTCTCCGCCGCTGAGTTCCAACGCCGCGCGGATGCGGCCATCACGGCCATCGCCTCGCGTGGACGCCCGGTGTTCGTCGTCGGCGGCACCGGCCTGTACCTGCGCATCCTGCTACATGGCGTGGTCGACGCGCCCGGCGCGCTGCCTTCCCTGCGCGCGGAGCTGGACGTCCTGGCGACGGAGCAGGGGAGGGAGGCCGTGCACCGCCGACTCGCGGAGGTGGACCCCGAGACCGCCGCGAAGCTGCCGCCCCAGGATCTGGTGCGCGTCGTCCGCGCCCTGGAGATCCATGCGCAGACGGGCATCCCTGCCTCGGAGTTCCGCCGCGCCCATGCCTTCGCGCCGGATCGCTACCCCTTCCGGTTGTTCGTGCTCGACCCGCCCCGTGGCGCCCTCTACGCCGCCATCAACGCGCGCACGGAGGCGCTGTTCTCACGCGGCCTCGTGGAGGAGACCCAGGCCCTGCTGGAGCGCGGCTACGCGGACGCGGCCCCCATGCGCAGCGTCGGCTACGTGCAGGCCCGGGCCGTGGTCGAGGGCCGGATGACCCGCGACGAGGCCATCGCCGACACGGCGCAGGAGACCCGCCGCTACGCCAAGCGGCAGCTCACCTGGTTCCGCAAGGAGCCCGGCGCGGTCTTCCTCGCTCCCCCGTATCCCCCCGCCGAACCCTGAAGCGCGGCGGCCCTTCCGGGCCCCCGCTTGGAACTCCGCCCCGTCCCGCCGGGATGGGCGGATTGTTCGCATCCGGCGGCGATCCCATCTTCCAGAAGGAAACGCTTCCAGCGTGTCCGCTCCCGGACCGGCAGGCGGCCGAGGGTGCTCGATGCCGGGAGCCACCACCGCGGAGATCGCCATGCAAACGAACGTCGAACGCACGCCGGAGACCCGGCCCGACCGTCCTCCCCGGGGGGCGTCGGCCATGTGGGGCGCTCCCTTCCTCCTGGGCATCCTGACGGCACTCGCGGGCCTGGTGCTGCTGGGCGCCACGTTCTTCACCAGCGTCATCACCATCTACTTCGTGGGGATGATGCTCGTGATCGGCGGCGTGCTCGAAATCATCGCGGCCGTCCGGAGCCGCTCCGAGGGCACCGGCACCTTCTGGTCCTTCATGCTCGGCGGCGTCCTCACCACGGTCGTCGGCATCCTCACCGTCATGTACCCAGGCGCGGGACTCGCCTCGCTGACGTTGCTGATCGCCGGCTACTTCTTCGCCAGCGGCCTCTTCCACGTCATCACGTCCGTCATGGACCGCTATGCCCAATGGGGCTGGGACCTGGCCTACGGGCTCATCTCCCTGGTCCTCGGCCTCAGCGTCATGGCGCAGTGGCCCCGGTCCTCCGTGTGGCTCGTGGGCACGCTCGTCGGCGTCGCCGTGCTCTTCCGCGGCATCTCCATGATGTCGGGCTCGCTCATGCTGCGCCGGGGCCTGCGGCGCTTCGAGGCCTGAGCGGATGAGCGCGCCAGGGCAGCCCTGGTGGCTCGTCACTGGCTGTGAATTCAAGGATATCCACGGGTGAAGTCGGCCCCGGCCTGGAGGTGGCGGGCCGGGGCGTCGAGCAGGGCTACTTCTTCGTGTGCGCGGTGTCGAACAGGTCGCCGAACTGCTCGCGCGGCACGGGCTTCAGCTCGCCCTGGTCATTGGGGCGCTCCAGCGTGAAGTCGTGGATGGTGCCTCGCACGAGGTACTCCTGGTCGCGCGCGGAGTTCATCATGGCGCGCTCGCGGAAGGTGAAGCTGGACTTCGTCGGATCCACGCCGACGTCCGCCAGGATCTTCCGCTCGTGGGGCTCCGGCTGCCAGAGGGGCTTGCCGGGCTGGCTGCGGTTCACGGCCGTCTCATCCAGGCCCGGATGGGTGGACGTGCGGAGGTCGCGCTGGATGTCGAACTGATCGAACACGTCCCCGCCCTTCGCGTCCTGGGTCGGGTTGTGGAGGATGCGGTTCTGGCCGTAGTCCGGGTTGTCGACGAGCTTCTTCTGCGTCGCCTTGCCGTCCACGCCCACGGGCACGCCACTGAAGGACGTGTAGGGGGAGTGGGCCTTGATCTCCTTCGCGCCGTCCACGTGCTCCGTCAGCGTCACCGCGCGGTCCTTCGGGTCCACCGGTTGGAGCTTGCCCCCCTTGTCGATGGCCGACTTGGGCGTGTCGTACTTCGGCTGCACCTCGTTGAACGGGTGGTTGTCGCGTCGCGACAGGTCCACGTCCGGCCGGATGCGCGGCGCCAGCTGGTTGTTGCCGCCATGGCGCCGGTCCTCCGCGCCCATGATGTCGTTCATCAGGTCCAGGCCGTTGTTGCGGGCCTTGTTCTTGTGCGCCAGCTCCTGGAGCGCCTGGTCCGGATGCACCTGCGTGCTGAAGGGGCGGCTCAACTGCGAGGTGTGCTTGAACAGCCGGGTCGACGTCTGGGCCAGCTTCGGCAGCTTCGAGGCGAACATGGACAATCCCTTTCAATGGAGCATGAAGTGCGAAGCTTCATGCGTTTGTAGGGATTATCCCGTGGATGTGATCTGAGTTGCGTGCAGGTAGGCCTCAGGAGGCGAAGCGGTCCTCGCCGAACGGCTCCAGGGCCGTGGACCGCGAGACTTCACGCGGCGCGCCAAGCGGGTCTGGCACGCGGCCGGTGAGCTGGCTCAGGAGCCGGTCCGGATTCACCGGCTTGGGCAGGAAGGTCTCCGCGCCCGCGTCGAGCGCGCGCTGCCGCACGTGTGGACGGTTGAGGCCGCTCATCACCAGCACCCGGGTGTCGCGGGTGAGCGGGTGCTGCTTGAGCCCTTCGCACAGGCGCAGGCCGTCCACCCAATGCAGGACCACGTCCAGGAGGATGGCGGTGGGCGGCCGGCGGGCGACGGCGCAGAACAACGCCAGCTCGTCCGCGAAGGACACCACGCGCGCCCCGGTGCTCTCCAGGAGCAGCGTCAGCGCCTCGCGCGTGTCCGCGTCGTCGTCCACCACGTAGTACAGGTCCGGCTCCACCTCCGGCACCATCGTCGGCACGGGTTCGATGGGCGTGCGCAGCCACGAGCCCACCACCTCGCGCACGCCCGACCAGCGCGCCGCGGCCAGCAGCGCCAGCGGGGTGGGGGCGCTCAGGCCCAGCACGCCCCCGCCGTACACGCTGCCCAGCGCGTGCTTCGCCCTCGCCGCGACGAACGCCGCCGGGGCCCGCTTGCCCGCGCGGCGCAGCCACGTGATGGCGCGCGCTCCAGCCGCCGCGTCCTCCAGCAGCTCGCCCAACCCGTCGCGCACATACCGCCGCTCCAGCGACGGCGCGTCCAGCCCTCCGTCGAGCAGCGCCACCGCGGCGCGGCTGCACGACGCCAGCGTCTCGGAGAGGCCCACCTGCAGCGGGTGGCCCGAGGCGGCGGGCCCCACCACCAGCTGACCGGGCGCCACCAACGTGCGGCCGGGGCCGAAGGGCAGGCGCGTCGTCTCCAGCGCGGCGACCTCGAAGCCTTCCTCCAGCAGGCCGTCGCGCGCGGCCATCATCAGCACCTGGCACAGGTCCGCCGGCGTCACCGCCGCGCCGAAGGCCAGCGCGTACACGGACGAGGCCCCGGGGACGAGGAACAGCGCGTCCACCGAGGGCAGCGGGGCCACCCACAGGCGCGCCACCGGCGCCAGGTCCCGCCCCACCATCGCGCCCTGGATCCGCGCCTGCACCGCGGGCATGGACGGCGCCGGACGGAAGCCCTTGAAGAAGGCGTCCCCCAACAGCGGCCCCGCGCCCGAGGCCAGCGCCACCGCGTGGAAGCGCTCACCGCTGCCCTGCGCGCGGACCACCAGGGGGCCCGCGTTGCGCACCGACGTGGGCGCGTCCGGGGCGGGGGCCTGCCGCTCCACCCGCTCCACGTGGCGGTTCACGAACCGGGCGCCCTGGGCGCTGGCCGCCGTGGCCAGCACCTGCCGCACCATGTCCATTCCCCCCTCGCTCCGGGGCCAGCCATCCACCACCCACAGCCCGCCAGCCGCGCACGGCAGCAGCTCCCGCTCACCCTGGGCGATGACCTCCACGCCGCGCAGCTCGTGCGCGCGCCACTCCGGCGGGATGCGGCAGCCCAGCGCCGCGAGCCGCGAGCGGCACTCCGGCGTGAGCAGGGCAGGGGGGGCGGTGCGCTCCTCGGTGCCCCCCGCGTAGACGCGCACGTCCAGGGCCACGCCCCGGGCGCGGCCGTTGAAGAGAAGCGAGGCCGCGAGCCCCGCCCCGGCGATGCCGCCGCCGACGATCGCCACCCTCGAACCACTCGCAAGCTTGCTGGTTCCGCTCATCGCGCGCCCTCGATCCTTACCCGCCGTCCGTGCCGCTAGTGCCGCTGCGCCGCCGAGCCATGGAGCGACTGGCCGTACACCACCACCCGGTCCCGCCCCTCCCGCTTGGCCTCGTACAGCGCGGCGTCCGCCGCCTTCAGCAAGGCCTCCGTGCTCTCGCGCGGCATGTCGGCCGTGTGGTCCGCCACCCCCACGCTGATGCTCAACCCGAAGGGCGCCGGCCGCCCGTCACCCCGCTGCACGTTCACGCCGCGCAGCTCCGTGCGCAGGCGCTCCGCGAACACCGCCGCCTCCAGCGACGTCTGGTGCGGCAGCAGCACCACGAACTCGTCCCCGCCGAAGCGCGCCGCGAAGTCGGACTCGCGCAGGTTGCCCTGCATCAGCGTGGCCAGGGCCAGGATGGCGCGGTTGCCCGTGTCGTGGCCCATGCCGTCGTTGATGGCCTTCAGGTGGTCCAGGTCGATGACCACCACGCTGAGCGAGTAGCCGTAGCGCTGCGCCCGCTTGAACTCGTCCTCCAGCCGCACCGACAGCGCGCGAAAGTTCGCCAGCCCCGTCAGTGCGTCCGTCTGCGCCAACACCTGGAGCTTGCGCTGCTGCTCGCTCTGGCGCACCGCGCGGTCGATGCGGGCGAGCAGCTCGCGCGAGCTCGCCGGCTTGTGGATGAAGTCCACGGCGCCCATCTCCAGGCATCTCTCCAGGGTCGCCTCGTCCGCGTCCCCCGTGAGGAAGATGACCGGCACCGTCTCCGTGCGCACGTCCCGTTGGAGCGTCTCCAGGACCGCCAGCCCATCCCCGGAGGGCAGGAAGCGATCCAGCAGGACCAGGTCCGGGCGGTGCTCGCGCGCCAGCTCCACGCCCGCGTCCGCGTCCGCGGCGGCCAGCACGTCGAAGCGCGTGGCGAGCAGATCCATCAGCCCTTCGCGCACGCCGGCGTCGTCTTCGATGATGAGCAGGAGCGAGCGCTCACTGCTGCGGCCGTGCCGTTCCATGAACTGATTTGCTCCGCTTGCCTGACCGGAAATGGCAGGCCGAAAGTCTCGGGCGCCACGCCCCACCCGGTGCTCCCCCCGCCCTTGCGCCCCACGCGCACCCGCCGCCGCCTCGTCCTGCAAGCACCCACCCACCCATCCAGACTTCACCCGAGACCTCCGGCTGCCAAGCCCGTCCGCCTCCGCGAGGAACCCTGGAGGTCTTCCGCCCCTGTCGCCCGCGTGTCCCTGCACGACAGCAAGCCCTGTGCCCCGGGATTCGCGTGGGGGACCGCCTCTTTTCAGGGGGTTGCGGACGCGTTCGCGCGCTCGCCAACAAGGCGACCGGAAGACGTTGCAGCGTGCGGACAGCGCGGCCGGTAGGAATTGCTGGAAGGCGCGGCGCGGCGGAGCCTTCCGCCGGAGGTCCTCCGGAGCGGATCATCCGGAGGCGGGGCCCTGGACTCCCGCGGTCCTCGCGCGGCGTCAACAGGGCCCCTGGCGCCATGGCGCTGGCGCCGGGAAGGCCCTCCCCAGGGGCCGCGGTGCGACGTGCCCTTCACGTCGCGTCAACGCGGCCAGCCGAAGCTTCGTCGAACGCTCGACGAAGCCCGGGGGACCTCAACGTCGGTGGGTGAACTGCACGCGGCGGCCGCCACCCATGGGCGGCATCATCGGCGGCGCCTCCAGGCCGAACTGCCACCACAGCGGCTCGTAGGGCTTCATCTTGAGGCGCTTGTCGTTCTGCAGCTGGGCGAGGCTGGACTTGAGCTTCTCGTCGGAGGGGTTCTGCTCCACACCCCGGGCGAGCACGCGCTGGGCGGCGTCCTTGTCCTTCAACTGGAGGAGGCACCACGCGTACACGGCCCAGACGATGGACTCCTTCTTGCCGCTCTTCACCGCGGCCTCGAACGAGGTCTTCATGGCGCCCGGGTCGTTGCGGCGGAAGTGCAGGGCGCCCTCCATGGCCTTGGCCATGTAGTTGCGGCCGCTGGCCTTCTCCAGGTGCGGCTTCGCCCCGTCCAGGTCCTTCACCATGTACTTGAGCATGCCGATCTGCGCGTGGATCTCCGGGCCGATGAGGAACTGCCACTTGTCCCAGACGAGCCCCTGCTCCAGCGTCTTGACGGCCCGGTCCACGCGGCCCTGGGCTTCCTTCTGGTTGGCCGGCTGGCCCTGCAGATCGTTCTGGACCGTGGTCATCAATGCCTGGACCCGGGTGGAGACCCTGCGGGCGAGCACGATGTAGGTGCCGAACAAGACGATGACGCCGGGGACGATGCCGGCCCACCAGGAGAAGCCGCCGGCGAGCTTGACCAGCACTCCGACCGCCAGCCCCACGGCCAGGGAGATAAGGAGGTTGTACATGCGCAGCCCCTTTAGCGGTGTGCGTGGATCACCGCAATCTTCGGATGCACACGAACCGAAGGCGCGATATACGTTCGGCCGCCTCGTTCACACCCAAGGGGCCCTCTGTCGAAATTGGTAGACGAGGCGGACTCAAAATCCGCTGCGGCTGACCCCGCGTCCCGGTTCGAGTCCGGGGAGGGCCATCCTCTCAAACGCAGACCCGGCGCCCGAGATGCCGTCTTCCGGACCGTCCGAACGTGAAAGCGCCCCCCTGTCCTCCTCGCCGGAAGACGCGATGAAGGTCCTGCTGGTCGAGGACGACACGAGCCTACGTGAGGGCATGGGCGAGCTGGTTTCCGAACTGGCGTCCGTGCATGCCGTGGGGACGCTCGATGAGGCGCTGCGCGCCCTGGAGACCGAGCGCTTCGAGCTGGTGATGACGGACATGCGCATCGCCGGCAACCACGACGACGGCCGGGGCGTCCTGGAAGCGGCCCGCCGCCGCCTGCACGCGGTGGCCATCGTCAGCGCCGCCGGGCCGGATGAGGTCGCCCGGGTCCTGCACCCCCTGGAACCGGATGCGTTGCTGATCAAACCCTTCCAGGTGGACGACATCCTGGGGCTGGTGGAGCGCTTCCTGGAGCTCAAGCGTCAGGCGCTCGCCGTCTCCGGGGCCCCGCCGGCCCGTGACGCCTCCGACTGGACGGAGCTCGCGCCCGGGGCCCGTTCGGCGGGCGCGGCACCGGAAACGGACCTCACCTGGGTGAGGTTGGAGCCGGACGCGGACTTCCGCTGGAGCCGCCCGCCGTGTGCCCAGGGGGTCCTCCTGGTGGAGGGCGACCTGGAGCTGGACGGTGAGCGCTTCGCCGCGCCGTGCTACCTGTTCCTGGCCCTGGGCGCTTCGCCGCGGGTCACGACGCGGACCGGCGCGCTGGCGGTGTGCGTGCCGCTGCGCGCCTAGGCGACGAGGTCACCCGTGGAGATTCCCCTCTGGCCCACGCCGCATGAGCCGTCACGCCTGGGGCGTCCGTCCCGGCGCGCGGCCACCGCGGCGCTGGAGACCCACATCGCGGTGCTCAAGGGAGACCCCCTGAAGGCCGCGCTCGCCACCGCGCTGCGGGAGGCGGAAGGACTGGGCGGCCAGGAGCGCCGCTTCGTGGCCATGGCGGCGCGCGAGCTGTCCCGGCACCAGCGGTTGCTGGACCTGGCGGCGCGGCAGCTGGGCCACGCTCCGGGGAAGATCGTCCTCACGGAGGACCAGGCGCTGGTGCGCTACACGCTCTGGCGGCGCCTCTTCTGTGGAGAGGATTGGACGCGCATTGGCCCGGAGGTGCGGCTGCCGGGGCCGGTGCGGCCGCGCACGCTGCATGACGCGGTGCTGGAGGGGCTCGTCACCAAGCCCCTGCCGGAGCCGCCCGCGGCGGAGTCCCCGGACTCCCTGGTGGAGCGGCTGGCCACCCGGTACTCGTTCCCGGGGTGGCTCACGCAGCGGCTGGCGCAGGTGTACCCGGAAGCGACGCTGGCGGGGCTGATGGCGTCGCTGGACGAGGAGCCCGCGCTGCACTTCCGCGTGCGGCCGCCGGGGACGCGGGACGCGGTGCTCGCGGCGCTGGCGGCGGAGGGCGTGGCGGCGGAGGCGGTGCCGTGCGCTCCCGACGCGCTGCGCGTCGCGGACGCCAGCCACCGCATCTTTGAATCGCGGGTGATGAAGGCCCGCCGCCTCCAGGTGCAGGACGTGGGCAGCCAGCTCATCGTCCTGGCGTGCCTCCCTCCCGGGGGCGGCCTGGAGGGGCTCGCCGTCGCGGACGTGTGCGCGGGGGCCGGGGGAAAGACGCTGGGCCTCGCGGACGCGGTGGGCGCGAAGGGGCGGGTGCTCGCGGGAGACCGCTCCAAGCGGCGCCTCGCGGACGCGCGCGAACGGGTGCGCGAGTTCGGCTTGAAGCAGGTGGCGTTCCCCCACCCGGTCCCGCTGGAGGCGGTGGACGTGGTGCTGGTGGACGCGCCGTGCAGCGGCACCGGGTCGCTCGCGCGTGAGCCGGATCAAAAGTGGAAGCTGTCCGCGAAGGCCATCGCGGAGTTCCAGGCCACCCAGTCCACGCTGCTCGCGGAGGTGGCCGGGCAGGTGAAGCCCGGGGCGCGCATCGTCTACGCCACGTGCTCCGTGCTGCCGGAGGAGAACGACGGGGTGGTGGAGCGCTTCCTCGCGAAGCACCCGGATTTCTCCCTGGAGCCGGTGGGGGAGGGGTGGGCGCCGGAGCTCCAGGTGGGAGTGGACGGCCCGTACCTGCGCGCCCTGCCGCCCCGAGTGCCCGGCGGGGGCTTCTTCGCCGCGCGGCTCGTCCGCAAGCCGGGTTGACAGTCGGCGAGCGGCCACGTTACGCACGAACGACCTTCTCCTCTCCCGAGGGTGACAGCCGTGGCGGCAGATCCGAAGCAGACCGAAGTGATGCGGCAGATCAATGAAGCCTTCCAGGCAGCCGAGGCCAAGCTGGCCAGGCTGCGCGAGGCTGTCGAGCGCAACACGGAGCTGGCTCGGGCCAACGGCAAGGCGGCCTTCCTCAAGGACAAGAAGGAGCAGACCCACCGCGAGCTGGGCGAGGCCGTCTGGCAGGCCGTGCAGGCTGGCCGCCTGGAGCTGCCCCCGGGGTTCGCCAAGCTGCTCCAGTCCATCGCGGCGGCCGAGAAGGCCGCGGCGGACCACGCCGCGTCCCTCACCGACCTGCTCCGGGAAGGGGAAGAGGTGGCGGATCGGTTGAAGGTAAAAAGCGTCGCGAAGCCACAAACAATTGTGGCGTCTGGAGTGAAGAAGCGATAGAAGTGCGCCGCCTTCGACGGACGGCTCCGCCCCCCCACGGCGGGACCGGCAGTACGCAGCAAAGACGGGGCTATAGCTCAGCTGGGAGAGCGCTTGAATGGCATTCAAGAGGTCACCGGTTCGATCCCGGTTAGCTCCACACTGAATTGAGAGAGGCCCGCGGGAGAAATCCCGCGGGCCTTTTGCTTTCGCGGGTCATCTCCAGCGGGTGCTCGGGCCGGCGCTACGCGTTCGCCGGGGCCTGCGCGGGGAGGTGCCGGGGCAGCCGCACGGTGAAGGTGGTGCCGGCTTCGGCCGTGGACTCCACCGCCACGGTGCCGCCGTGGGCCTCCGCCAGCTGCTTCACGATGTAGAGCCCCAGGCCGATGCTGCGGTTTCCGTTGTCTCCCTCGCCGCTGGGGCGCTGGAGGGGCTGGAAGAGCCGGCTCCTGCGCTCCGGGGAGATGGGGGCCCCCGCGTTGTGGATGGAGAGCGTCACCGCGTCGTCCCCGCCGTGCGTTTCGATGAGGATGGGGGTGTCGCGCGGGCTGTACTTGAGCGCGTTGGTCACCAGGTTCTGCGCCATCTGGCCCAGCCGGTCCGGATCCCACTCGCCCTCGCCGCTCCCTGTGACGTGCCTGCGGATCTCCCGGTCCGGGTGCGTCGCTTCAATCTCCTCCAGGACGCCCTCGATGATGTCGTGCAGGTCCGCGGGCCGGCGCTGGACTCTCAGACCCCCGCCCAGGCGTGCCTGGGTGAAGTCGAGCAGGTCGCGGATCAACCGGTGGGCCCGCTCCGCCGCGGTCTGGATGCGGCTGACGGCCTTGGTGCTGCGCTCGTCCAGCTCCTCGCGGCGCATCAGGCTGGCGGCACCCAGGAGGATGGCGCTCACGGGGTTGCGCAGGTCGTGGCTCACGATGCCGATGAGCTGCTGTTCGAAGTTCGCGCGCTGCTGCAGCTGGGCCTGGGCCTGGCGCAGCTCGTGGACGTCCATGGACGTGCCCACCCACTTGAGCACCCGGGCCTCCGCGTCCTTCACCGGCAGGGCGCGCACCAGGTGCCAGCGGTAGGCGCCGTCTGGCCCGCGCACGCGGTGTTCCGTCTGGAAGCGCGCTCCCTCCGCCAGGGCCTTCTCCCAGGCCCGCTGGCTGAGCGCGGCGTCCTCCGGGTGGAGCGTCTTGCGGTAGCCCCGTCCCAGGAGCTCCGCCACGGGGACGCCGGTCTGCTCCGGCAGGACGCCGTTGACGTAGGTGACGGCGCCCTCCGGGTCGGTGGTGAAGACGGCCTCCGGGAGCGCCTCCGCGAGCGTGCGGAACTCCTCCTCGCTGCGGCGCAGGGCCTCTTCCGCCTGCTTGCGCAGCGTGACGTCCTGCATGGCGCCCACCATGCGCAGCACCGCGCCCGCGGCATCGCGCACCACCCAGCCCCGGTCCTCCACCCGCGCGTAGGTGCCGTCCTGGCGGAGGAAGCGGTATTCGCCCCGCCAGTCGGTCCCGGTGGGCGCGTCGAGGAGGGCGTGGAGGCTCCCGACGATCTCCTCCCGGTCTTCCGGGTGGATCCTCCCGCTCCACCACTCCAACCCGGGCGACACCGCGTCGGGCGCGTAACCGAAGAGCGTGTGCACGCCCTCGTTCCAGGACACCTCCTGGGTGAAGGGGTTCCAGTCCCAGATGGCGTCCTTCGTGGCCCGGGTGGCCAGCCGGTAGCGCGTCTCCGACATCTGGAGGGCTTCGATCAGCTCCTTCTGGCGGGCGCGGGCCCTGGCGGCGTGCACCGTCCCTTCCAGGCGGGCCACCAGCTCGCGCACGCCGAAGGGCTTCACCAGGTAGTCATCCGCGCCCGCGTTCAGGCCCTCCACCTTCGCCTCCTCACCGGCGCGCGCGGACAGGAGGATGACGGGGACGTGGGCCGTGCGCGCATCCGCCTTCAGCTCGCGCAGGAGCCCGAAGCCGTCCAGTCCCGGCATCATCAGGTCCGACAACACCACGTCCGGAGGGTGCGCCCGCGCGGCGGCCAGGGCGGACATGCCGTCCGTGACGGCCTCCACCGTGAAGCGGCCCTCGAGCGCCCGCCGCACGTAGTCGCGCATGTCCGCGTTGTCGTCCGCCAGGAGCACGTGGCCGCGCACGCCTCGAGGCGTCGACTCCGGGACGGGCACCGGCGTGGGGGCGCTCGCCGGCCCGTCGCTCAGCCACTGCTCCGCTTCGTGGACGAAGACCTCCGGGTTCGGCGCCCGGGCGGCCCCCGTCCGAGGGCCGCCCCCCTGTCCTGGGGGCAGGTGGGCCGTGCCGGTGGGCAGCGACACCGTGAAGGTGCTGCCCTGTCCCTCGGTGCTCTCCACGGAGACGGAGCCGCCGTGCAGCGCCACCAGCTCGTGGACGAGCGCCAGCCCGATGCCACTGCCTTCGTGGCTGCGGCCGCGCGCGCCCTCGACCCGGTGGAAGCGCTCGAAGACCCGGGGCAGCTCCTCGGCGGGGATGCCGGTGCCCGTGTCGCTGACGGACAGCTCCACCCGGTCGCCGCGCTCCTGGAGCCGGACGGTGACGGCGCCCTGGAAGGTGAACTTGAACGCGTTGGAGACCAGGTTCAGGACCACCTTCTCCCAGAGATCGCGGTCCACCCAGACGGGCACCCGCGGGGACCGGCAGTCCACCTCGAACCGCAGCCCCGCCTTCGCCATCAGCGAGTCGAACGCGCTCACGAGGCCCGCGGTGAGCCGGCCCAGGTCCGTGGGCTCGACGCTCGCGTGCATCCGACCCGCCTCCAGGCGGCTGAAGTCGAGCAGGCTGTTGACCAGCTTCAGCAGCCGCTGGCTGTTGCGCTGGACGACCGACAGCCGCTCCCGGTGCTGGGGCGCGAGCGCGTGCTCGGCATCCCCGAGCACCTCGTCCATGGGGCCCAGCATCAGGGTCAACGGCGTGCGGAACTCGTGGCTCACGTTGGAGAAGAAGGCCGTCTTCGCCCGGTCCAGCTCCGTCAGGGCTTCGGCCTGCCGCCGGGCGTCCTCGTACGCGTGGGCCCTGGAGAGCGTCGCGCCCAGGCCGTTGGCGACGAGCTCCAGGAACGACACATAGGACGCATCCACCCGAAGCCGGGGCGACAGGCCCAGCACGAGCACGGCCGCCGGGGACGTCTCGCTGGAGCGGGCCAGGGGCAGGACGATGGCGGAGGTGGGAGGGGGCACGCCCTCGCGCAGGGGCAGGGGGCCGAAGCGCGCCGCCAGGCCCTCCACGTGCTCGGCCCGGTTGGACGCGGCCACCTGGGCCAGGGGCCAGGGGGCGGCGGTGGTGGGCTCCAGCGGCACCTGGAAGGGGCTGAAGGGGCCGGTCGCCTCCAACCCCATGTGGGCGTCCAGCCAGGCCAGGCCTCGCTCCGCGTCGATGCGGTAGAGGAGCGCGAAGGGCAGGTCCGACGGGTTCGTGGCCAGGGCCTCCATGGCCTGGGTGCAGGCGTCGCGGACCCGGAGGCTCCCGGAGGTGCGCGCGGCGACCTCCTGCAGCGTCCGGAGGCGGCGCGCGTCCAGCACCTGGCTGGTGGTCTCCACCGCGGTGTCGAGCACCCCGCCGACGCCGCCTGACTCGTCGCGGACGGGGCTGTAGGAGAAGGTGAAGTAGGTCTCCTCCAGGAAGCCATCCCGCTCCAAGAGGAGGCGCTGGTTCTCCGACAGGGTGGCGCGCGCCTCGCCTCGGACGTCTTCAATCAGGGGGCCGATGATGTCCCAGATCTCCGCCCACACCTCGCGCCCGGGGTGGCCCATGGCCCAGGGGTGCTTGCCGCCCAGCATGGGCCGGTAGGCGTCGTTGTAGAGCTTCACCAGCTCCGGCCCCCAGAACACCATCATGGGGAAGCGCGAATGGAGGCAGGTGCTGACGGTGGTGCGCAGGGACTGGGGCCAGGACGCCACCGGGCCCAGCGGCGTCTTCGACCAGTCCATCGAGCGCATCAGGGCGCCCATCTCGCCGCCTCCGGCGAGGACCTCCCGGGCCGCGTCGTCGGCGCCGTCCGGCTCCAGCGTGGGCGTGTCCGCACCGCCGGCCCCGGGCGTCCTGGTTGGGTGCGTCATCCTTGTTTCGTAATCGCGACCCTCGCGAGTGGCCAGGGACGGGGGCCGGAAGGGCGAACGCTCCCGGGCCGGACCGGCGCCGGGGGCGACGAAGCGTCGCGCGGTGCGTCCCCTCCCGGAACCAGGGGGAGGGGCGCGGCCCGCGGGAGGTGACGGGACGGCGGACGGCTACTTGCCCGCGAAGATGTTCATCACGTCCTTGAGCAGCTTGATCGACTCCGCGTGCGGACGCTGGAACGCGTTGCGGCCCATGATGGAGCCGAAGCCGCCACCCTGGTGGATCTGCTTGATGTCCTCGAGGAGGGCGGACGTCTCCTTCGCCTCGCCGCCGGAGAAGATGACGATGCGCTTGCCGTTGAACGCGGAGCGCACCACCTCGCGCACGCGGTCCGCGAGCGTCTTGGTGGGGATGTTCGCCTTCTCGAAGGCCTTCTTCGCCTCCGCCTGCTCCAGGTGGTCCGTGGGCGGCTTCACCTTGATGACGTGCGCGCCCATCTGCGCGCTGATCTGCGCCGCGTACGCCACCACGTCGATGGCCGTCTCGCCCTCCTTGGACAGGGCGCCGCGCGGGTAGGCCCACAGCACCGTGGGCAGGCCGTAGGACTTGGCCTCCGCGATGATGTCGCGCAGGTCTTCGTACTGCTCGTTGCGGGCCGCGGAGCCCGGGTAGATGGTGTAGCCCACCGCCGTGCAGCCCAGGCGCACCGCGTCCTTCACGGACGACGTCACCGCGGACATGGGCGCGGCCGTCTTGGCCAGCGAGTCCGAGTTGTTCACCTTGAGGATGAGGGGAATCTCGCCGGCGAGCTTGCCCGCGACCGCCTCCAGGAAGCCCAGCGGCGCCGCGTACGCGTTGCAGCCTGACTCGATGGCCAGCTGCGCGTGGTAGTCCGGATCATACCCCGCGGGGTTCGGACCGAAGGAGCGTGCGGGGCCGTGCTCGAAGCCCTGATCCACCGGGAGGATGACGAGCTTGCCCGTGCCCGCGAGCGTGCCGTGGTTCAGCAGGCGCGCCAGGTTCGTCAGCGTGCCGGGATTGTCGGAGGGGTACCAGGAGAGGATCTGCTTGACGCGGTCGGTGTAGGCCATGGGGTTTTCCTTGAAGGAAGGCGTCGAAACCGGCGCCGGATTCTGCGGTCCCGGGCCGCGCCCACCAAGCTTTGTCTGTAGGGAATGTCGGCGACTGTCACGCCCCCTACGTGCCTGTCGCGCGAGGGGACTGGGCGGAAGCCGACATCCGAAGGGGGACGGATGGTGAACAGAATTGCTGCGCCGTCGCGGGCTTCCAGGTATGCCCGCCAGACACGAGGCGGACCACAGCATGGGCAGAGAAGTCAGTAGGGTCGTCGCAGTGGTGATGATGATCACTGGTGGAGTGTCGGGCGCGCAGTTGTCGCCCACGACGGCTCCCTCGAATGCTCCCGGGACGGGAGCGCCGGGGACCGGCACCGCCTCGCCTGGCACCCTGTCTCCGAGCAGCGTGCCCATGCCCGGCAACTCCGCGACCCCAGCCACGCCCCAGTCCGGGGCGGGGACGTCCTCCGGCACGCCCACGACGGGGACACGCTCGCCGTTGCCACCCGGGCCGGCTCCCGTGAACGCGGCCCCGGCCTCGGAGCCCGGCAACGCCGCCCAGCGGGCCACCACGGGCACGCCCAAGCCTGCTTCCGCCTCCCCCGGCGCCCAGGACATCGCCACCCCTCCGGGCTCCACCGGAAAAGCCGGGGCCACCACGCCACCGGGAGCCACCGGAAGGGCCGGGGCCGCCTCGCCGGGCGCCACCGGAGAGGGGGAGGCCGCCACCGCCCCGCAGGGCACGCCCGGCGCCGCGGCACCCGGTAGGGCACAGGCCCCGGGCTCCACGGCGGGCCAGCAGCCCCTCCGGGAGCCCCTGACGCTGGCCCAGCTGGTGGAGCGCGCGCGCACCCAGGACGCGCGCGTCGCGGAGGCGACCGCGGAGCTGCGCAAGTTCCAGGCGCTCTACATGCAGGCGAAGTGGGCGTGGTTCCCCAAGTTCGAGGTCACCCTGGGCGTGGGCGGCCCGATTCCCGAGGCGCGCAACAACGGCCTGGGCGGTCCGCCGACGACGAAGGCGTCGCTGGAGGGGGACTGGGACTTCGGCCACGTGGGCGTGACGGTGTTCTCCACCGGCAACGCGGTGTTGCCGCTGTTCACCTTCGGCAAGTTCGCCGCGCTGGAGAAGGCGGGCGCGCAGGGGCCCATCGTCGGAGGAGCGCTGCGGGAGCGCGTGCGCGCGGAGGCCGGCTTCCAGGCCGCGCAGGCGTACTACGGCTACCAGCTGGCCCGCGCCGGCCTGAGGCAGCTGGAGGACGTGTCCAAGCGACTGAAGGACGCGAGCGAGCGCATCGACACGCTCCTCAAGGAGGACTCGGATCAGGTGTCGAAGGTGGACACGTACAAGCTGGGTTACTTCCGCGAGCTGGTGGAGTCCCAGCGCGCCAGCGCCGTGCAGGGGGAGCAGTTCGCGCTCGCCGCCATCCGGCTCCTCGCCAACGCGGGGCCGGATGAGAAGGTGGAGGTCGTGGCGGAGGAGCTGCCCCTCCAGGACGAGGTGAGGATCCCCGACCTGGAGACGGTGCTGAAGCGCGCCAGCGAGCGCCGCCCGGAGCTCAAGGCCGTCGCCGCCGGCATCATCGCGCGCGAGCAGGAGGTCTTCATCCGCGAGCGCAGCTTCTACCCGGACCTGGGCCTCGCGGGCTTCTACGACATTCGCTGGACGAGCAGCGCCACGCGCCAGCGCAGCCCCTTCGCGTACGACCCCTACAACGAGCGCACCCTGGGGCTGGGGCTGGTGATGCGCGGCACCTTCGACATCCCCATCAAGGACGCCCAGCTGGAGCAGGCCCGCGCGGAGCTGGACAAGCTGCACGCGCAGGAGCAGACGCTCAAGGCCGGCATCCAGTTGGAGGTGACGCAGGTGCACGGCCAGCTCGTCGCGGCCTACGCGCGGGCCAGGTCCCTGACGGAGGCCGAGCGCAACGCGAGGCGCTGGTCCACCGCCGCCTACGCCGCCTTCGACCTGGGCACGGGGGACACCCGTGAGCTGGTGGACGCCTTCAGCGCGCTGGCCCAGGCCTCCGCGGAGCGGGGCAAGAGCTGGCATGACGTCCGTGTGGGCCTGGCGTCATTGGCGCGCGTCACCGGTGCCGTCCCGGGCGCGGATGAATAACCCTTCCAGGCTTCCTGTCGTCACCCGCGTCGTCTCACGCGTCTTTCCACCCGGAGCTTCATCCCTATGATTGCTTCCCTGCTTGCCGCCACGCTGCTTGCCGCCGCCCCCGCGGGCCCGCTCAACGTCGTGAAGTCGGGCAACGCCGCCGTCCAGAAGGCCGCCAATGCCCCGGGCGCCACCGTCCAGTCCCTGGCGTCCGTCGTGGAGTCCTTCGTCGACTTCCAGGAGCTCGCCAAGCGCGCCCTGGGAGAGAAGGCCTGGAGCGGCCTGAGCCCGGCCCAGCGCAAGGAGTTCACCGAGACGATGACGGGGCTCCTGCGCGCCTCGTACGCCCAGAAGGCCATTGGCCAGGCGAAGGCGGAGGTCGTCTACGGCAAGGAGAGCGTGCAGGGGAACGAGGCCACGGTCGACACGAAGCTCACCGTGAAGACGGACCACGTGCCCGTGGACTACAAGCTGTTCCGCGCCTCGCCCAAGGTGGAGTGGCGCATCTACGACGTCATCACGGATGAGGTGTCCCTGGTGGACACCTACAGCGGCCAGTTCAAGAAGATCCTCCAGACGAAGGGCTTCGACGGCCTGATGACGACCCTCAAGTCCAAGCGCGCCCAGCTGGAGAAGCAGAACGCCAACACCAGCGCGGCCTCCGTGAGCGAGTCCGCCGCCGACACGACGGGCGCCGCCCCGCAGGCGAAGTAGGGCAGGGCGCCGTCCGGCGTCCTTCCGCCCGGGGCCAGGAGCGCCCGGGCGGAAGAAGAGGACGTCACCGCGGGAGGGACCCGCTCAGACGGGCCGCTGGAAGACGCGGTACGTCTTGGAGCGCTGGCCGCCCATCGATTCGATGGCGCGGTTGACCAGGTGGTTGTCCTCCAGCGTCCACGAAATCTCGCCGCCCGTGTACCCCAGCTCCCGCGCGGTGCGCAGGGTGTCCAGGTAGAGGATGGCGTCCAGCCCTCGGCGCCGGTAGCCCTCCTTGATGCCCAGCGTCAGCAGGCGCAGCCGCTTGATGCGCCGCGACGCCAGCACCAGCTTCACCAGGCCAATGGGCAGGCCGAACGTCGTCAGCCGCCCGCCCGCGGCCTTGAACGCCTCGTTGGCGTCCGGCAGCGTCATGGAGAAGGCGACGGGCTCACCCTTCACCTCCGCGATGAGCAGCAGCTCCGGGCGCACGATGGCCTTCATCTCCTTGGCCATGTGCTCGAACTCGCGGTCCGTGAAGGGGATGAAGCCCCAGTTCTTCTCCCAGGCCGCGTTGTAGATCTCCTTGATGCGGGCGACCTCCTGGGTGAACTCCTTCAGGCGCACCGCGCGCACGGTGACGCCCTCGCGGTGGCGGATCTTCTCCGCGATGCGCGCCACCTTCTCCGGGGGCGGAGTGGACGCCGCCAGCTCCCACGCCCACAGGTCCTTCGCCTTGGTGAAGCCGCACGTCTCCAGCAGGCCCGCGTAGTACGCCGGGTTGTACGGCATCATCAGCGCGGGAGGGCTCTCATGGCCCTCCACGAGCAGGCCCCAGTCCTGGTTGGAGGAGAAGTTGGCCGGCCCCAGCATCTGGTCGATGCCGCGCGCCTTCAGCCACGCGCTGGCCGCGTCCAGCAGGCCCCGGGCGACGCCCGCGTCGTTCACGCACTCGAAGAGGCCGAAGAAGCCCTCCTTCGTGCCGTGAAACTCCATGTGGCGCGGGTTCTTGATGGCCGCCACCCGGCCCACCACCTCCGTGCCACGGCGCGCGAGGAACAGCTCCACCTCCGCGTAGTCGAAGAAGGGGTTCTTCTTCGGGTCCAGGAAGTCCTTGCGCTCCATCTCCAGTGGGGGGACCCAGTTCGGGTCGTCACGGTACAGCGCGTACGGCAGCCGGATGAACGCGGTCCGGTCCACCGCGCCGCGCACGGGCGTCACCTGCACGTCGGAGGGCATGGGAGGAGTAGGGGAGGAGGAGGTGTCGGGCTTGGCGGGGTGGGCCATGAGGGAGGCTCAGTTCCTTTCGGCCTGGTTGCCGTCGGAACCGTCGCTGCCGTTGCGCAGGAACAGGTGGGCGCCCTTCTCCAGCAGCAGGCCCCCCAGCTCGCTGCGCTTCTCCCAGAGCTTCTTGGGCGCGCCGCCCAGCCGGCGCAGGTCCTCCGGCTGGAGGTTCGCCGCGCGCCAGGTGAGCTGCTCCACCGCGTCGAAGAACTTCCCGGCCATCTCCCGCGACGACATCCGCGACAGCTGCTCCAGCGAGAAGCCCTTGTCCGCCAGCAGGCCCGCGCTGCCCGCGGCCCACGTCTCGCTCGCCCTGTTGCTGCGCACCACGGAGCCCGGCCGGGCGATCTGCACCGGCTCGTACACGGTGGGGCGCGTCTCCGGGATGACGTTCAGCTTGCGGCCGATCTTCTCGAAGGTGTCCAGCACCTGGTCCAGCTGCGCGTCGGTGTGCGTGGCCATGTAGCTGGTGCGGATGAGCGCGTGGCCCGGCTCCACCGCCGGGGGAATCACGGGGTTGGCGAACACGCCCGCCTCGTGCAGCGCGCGCCAGAAGCGGAAGCACTTCACCTGGTCGCCAATGTGCACCGGCACCACCGGCGTCACTGACACGCCCGTGTCGAAGCCCATGGCCCGGAAGCCGTTGTGCATCTTCTCCGCGATGTCCAGCAGGCGCGCGCGGCGCTCCGGCTCCGCCTCGATGATCTCCGTCGCCTTGAGCGCCGCCGCGATGGACGCGGGCGTCATGGACGCGGAGAAGATGACCGAACGGGCCTTGTGGCGGATGTAGTTGATGACCTCGAAGGGGCCCGCGAGCACGCCGCCCAGCGACGCGAAGCTCTTGGAGAACGTGCCCATCACCAGGTCCACGTCCTTCTCCAGGCCGAAGTACTCGGAGGTGCCCCGGCCCAGCTCGCCCAGCACGCCCATGGCGTGCGCGTCATCCGTCATCACCCGGGCGTTGTACTGCTTCGACAGCTCCACGATGCGGGGCAGGTTGCAGACGTCGCCCTCCATGGAGAACACGCCGTCCGTGACGATGATCTTCCCGGCGCCCGGCTCCGCCGCGGCCAGCAGCTGCTCCAGGTGCTCCATGTCGTTGTGGCGGAACTTGCGCTCGGTCGCGAACGACAGGCGCACGCCGTCCACCAGCGACGCGTGGTTCTGCCGGTCGCTGAACACGATGTCGTGGCGGCCCAGGATGGACGCCAGCGCCAGGTTCGTCTGGAACCCGGTGGAGATGACGATGGCCGCCTCGCGGTTGAGGAACTTCGCCAGCCGGGCCTCCAACTCCTCATGCAGCGCCAGCGTGCCGTTGAGCAGCCGCGAGCCGGAGCACGTGGTGCCGAACCGCTCCGTCGCCTTGATGGCCGCTTCCTTCACCCGCGGATCCGCGGACAGGCCCAGGTAGTTGTTCGAGCCCACCATGATGACCCGCCGCCCCTCGATCTCCACCTCCGTGGCGCCGTGCGACGCCTCGATGGCTCGGAAGTACGGGTACAGGCCGGTGGCCTTGGCGATGCGGTAGTCCTTCCAGGTACGGCACTTGTCGAACACGTCGCTCATGGTGGTCTTTCTTACGCGTCGGGGGGTGTGCTCCGAGCCGCTCTCCATGTGCCGGGCGGTTTCCGGTTCCGGACCGCCCGACGCGCGCGAACACCCAGGGGGACGACGCGTGGGGGTCAATAAAGAGGGAAATCCACACTGTCAAGGCAGCGACGGTTCCATCGCACGCCGTGTGGGGCATCCGTGTCAGGGCGCGCCTTGACATCCATGCCCCATCGGTGGCACGCCGCGCCCCCGGACCTTCGTTCTCCAGTGGATGTTCCAACACCCCGGGCACACACGGGTTCACATGGGGAATGGGTTCCGAGGGGCCGGCTGTTCCGGGGGCCTGGATCGTGGCCGGCTTATTGCTAAGCCGGCCGGTGTCAGAGGAGCGGACGGTGTCCCAATCACGACTGCAGCGGTGGTTCGATGGCTTCATCCAGGCGGCGCTGACGCGGCCCTGGCAAGTGCTGTTCGCCGTCGCGCTGCTGACCGCCGCCGCGGGGCTGTTCGCGGCCCGGCTGGAGTTCCGTGGCTCCTTCGTGGAGCTGCTGCCGGAGGGGGCTCCGGAGGTTCGGGATCTGACACGCGTGTCAGAGAAGGCAGGCGGTGACGGGTACCTCGTCCTCATGGCGAAGGGTGGAACACCGCAGGCCCTTAAAACGTACGCCACTGAATTCCAGAAGCGTTTGGAGGCCCTCCCGGAGGTCCGCTACGTCGAGCACCACTACGACGTCGCCTTCTTCCGCCGCCACGGCCTGCTGCTGCTGCCCACGCGGGAGGTCGCCTCGCTCCGCGAGGACCTGGAGGCCCGCGTCCAGTACGAGAAGGAGCGCGCCAGCCCCCTGTTCGTGGACCTGGGCGTGGAGGACGCGCCGCCCACCTTCGAGGAGATCGCCCGCAAGCACACGCCGGACACGGCGGCGCTGCCGGAGACCCTGGCCAACAAGGACGGCACGGAGGTCTACCTGATGATCAAGCCGTCGGGGACGGCGGGGGACCTGGACTTCGCGCGGCGGTTCGTGGCCACGGCGATGGACACCGGCAGGAAGCTGGCCGCGGAGCAGTACCCGGGCGTGACGCTGGAGGCGACGGGCAACTTCCAGAACCGCATCGAAGAGGACGCGGTGATGCGCGGCGACCTGTCCAACGCGGGCCTCTTGTCCGCGCTCATCGCCGTGGGCCTCATCCTGCTGGCCACCCGGCGGGTGTCGGCGCTGGCGGTGGTGGGCGTGCCGGTGATGGTGGGGCTGGTGCTGACGTTCGCGTTCGCGCAGGGCGCCATCGGCCACCTCAACATCGTGACGGGCTTCCTCGTCGCCATCCTCATCGGCCTGGGCATCGAGTACGGCGTGCACCTGTCGATGCGCTACTGGGAGGAGCGCGAGGAGCACGGCGTGAAGGAGTCGCTGGAGGCTGCGGTGCGCGGCACCTTCAGCGGGGCGCTCACGTCCGCGTTCACCAACGCGGCGGCGTTCTTCGTGCTGGTGCTGGCGCAGTTCCACGCGTTCCAGCAGTTCGGCCTGCTCGCGGGCATTGGCGTGCTGCTGGCGGTGCTGTCCGCGTACGCGATGGGCCCGTCGCTGCTGGCCATCGCGGAGCGCATCCGGCCCTTCCGGCGCGAACACCGGGTGGCGACCGAAGCCCCCCCGGCCGAGGCCCCGGCGGCCCCGGTGAAGGAGTGGCGGCGCTGGCCCACGGGCCTCATCGTCGCGGTGGCGATGTCGGTGGTGGTGTTCGCGGCGTACTCGGTGGGCATCGCGCCCCGGCTGGGCTTCGAGACGAACCTGCGCAACCTGAAGGGCGACTCCCCGGCGTCGCGGCTGGACGACCACATCACGGAGCAGATCGGCTCGCCGCTCAACCCGGCCATCCTCGCGGTGGACTCGCTGGAGCAGGTCCGCGAAGTGGAGGACGTCATCGCCCAGGTGAAGGCGAGGAACGGCGCGAACTCCGTGTTCTTGCGCACCGCGTCCCTGAGCGACCTGGTGCCCTCCGACGTGCCGGGGCACCAGGCGGAGATGGGCCGCATCCGGGCGCTCCTGGACGGGCTGCCGAAGTCCGCGCAGGACGACGCGCGGGTGAAGGACCTGCGGACCCTGGTGGACGCGAAGCCGTATGGGCTGGACGACCTGCCGGTGGAGGCGCGCCGCCGCTTCGAGGCGCTGGACGGCAAGGGCATGTTCCTCCTGCTGTTCCCGTCGGTGTCCAACTACGACACGGAGGACCTGCACCGCTGGGCCGCGCAGCTGGATGAGGTGGTGGCCGGCGCGAAGGCGAAGGGCATCGACCTGGCGGTGCTGGACAGCAACCGCATCGCGGCGCGAATCTTCTCCCTGGTCCGGGGGGATGGGCCGTTCATCCTCTGGTCCGCGGCGGCGGTGGTGTTCCTGGTCATCCTGGCGAGCCTGCGCAGCCTCAAGCGCGCGCTGCTGGTGGCGGGCCCGCTGTTCCTGGGGATGACGTGCCTGGCGGGCGGGATGTACCTGTTCGACGTGCAGCTGAACTTCATCAACGCGGTGGTGCTGCCCAACCTGCTGGCCATCGCGGTGGACAACTCCGTCCACCTGTACCACCGGTACGAGGAAGAGGGCCCCGGGTCGCTGGGCCGGGTGGTGCGCAGCACGGGCTTCGCGGCGGTGGTGGCCACGCTGTCCAACGCGGCGGGCTATGGAGCGCTGATGGTCGCGAACCACCAGGGCTTGCGCAGCATCGGACAGATTGCGCTACTGGGGGTCGTGAGCACCTTTCTGGGGACGACGGTGTTCTTCCCGGCCATGCTGGCGCTGTTGGAGCGGTGGAAGGGGCGGCGGTCCGCGGTGGCACCTCAGCCGGGCGCGGTGGTGCGGCCTCTCAATCTCGGAGGGGCCGGCGAGCAGCCGGCCGAATCGCCGGGGGAGCGCAAATCGGCGTGAGCATCTGGTCATTCAGCGAAGGCCGTGTGCGGCCCCTCATGGCGTCATCGGACCAGGCGCTCGTGCGCTTCCGGCAGGTGGACATCGTCCTGATGGCCGCCTGCGCGGCAGCGGTCCTGGCTTGCGTGGGGCCGGCCCGCTGGGCACCCCATGCGACCCGGAGCGCCTGCCTGTTCGGGCTGATGGGGCTGGCCCTGCCGGTGCTGCGGATGCTGGAGGCGCGCTTCCCCCGTCGGCCGCTCATCGCCATCGCGGCGGACTTCTGGCTGCTTCCCTTGTCGGCGATGTCGCACGGGTGGCTGGGGCCCATCGTCGACTGGATGAACCCGCTGGTGAAGGACGCCCAGCTGGTCGCGGTGGACCAACGGCTGTTCGGCTTCCAGTCCGCGGTGGCCCTGGCGCACGTGGTTCCGCCCTGGGCCAACGACGTGCTGATGCTCTGCTACTACGGCCACTTCATCTGGCCGCTGCTCCTGGGCATCTTCCTGTACGCGCGCGGCCGGGGGCCCACGCCGGGCTTCGACGAATACCTGTTGGGCCTGGGGCTGCTGCTGAGCTTCAACTACGCGGCGTACTCGCTGGTGCCGGCGGTGGGCCCGCGCTACTTCCTCATCGGCGCGTTCGACGGTCCCGCGTCGCGGGGGTTGCTGCTCACGCCGCTCCTGGAATCGATGATGCGCACGCCCATCTACACCCGGGACTGTTTCCCGTCCGGACACACCGGGGTGGCGCTGGTGGTGCTCTTCTACGCGTTCCGGTTCGCCCGGCGCTTCTTCTGGGTGATGCTGTTCCCCGGCCTGGGGCTCATCTTCGCGACGCTCGCGGGGCGCTTCCACTACGCCATCGACCTGGTGTGCGCGGTGCCCCTGGTGCTGGTGGTGACGGGGCTGGCGCTGGCCCTGTCCCGGGCCGCCCGGCAACGCGCGGTGGAACAGGGCGCGCGTTCCGTGCCCGTGGACGCTATCGTCAGGCCCTGAATCGCCAGCCGGTCGCCCCGGGGGTCGGGGTGGACGTGCGCTGGCGCCGCCAGAGGCCCGCCCCATGTCCCCCCGGCCCGTGCTCGCGCAGCGTGTCTCCCGCTTCGGCACCACCGTCTTCTCCGAGTTCAGCGCGCTGGCGCTGAAGCACCAGGCCGTGAACCTGGGGCAGGGCTTCCCCGACTTCGACGGCCCGGACGCCATCAAGGAGGCCGCGTGGAAGGCCATCCAGGGCGGCGTCAACCAGTACGCCCCCGGCGTGGGCGCCAGGGACTTGCGCGTCGCCATCGCGGAGCACGCGCAGCGCTTCCACGGCCACGCCGTGGATCCGGACACCATGGTGTCCGTCACCAGCGGCGCGACCGAGGCCATCCTCGACGTCATCCTGGGCCTGGTGGATCCGGGGGACGAGGTGATCGCCTTCGAGCCGTTCTACGACTCGTACGACGCGAACATCGCCTTCGTGGGGGCGACGCCGCGCTACGTGCCCCTGCGCCCGCCGGACGCGTCCCATGCCACGTGGTGGTTCGACCGCAACGAGGTGCGGGCGGCCTTCGGACCGCGCACGCGGCTGCTCATCCTCAACTCGCCCCACAACCCCACGGGCAAGGTGTTCACCCGCGAGGAGCTGGAGTTCCTGGGCAACCTCTGCGCCGAGCACGACGTGAAGGTGCTGGCGGATGAGGTGTACGAGCACATCGTCTTCGCCCCCGCGCGCCACATCCGGGCCGCCACGGTGCCGGTGCTCGCGGACCGCACAGTGACCGTGAGCAGCGCGGGCAAGTCCTTCAGCCTCACGGGATGGAAGATCGGGTGGATCATCGCGCCGCCGCCGCTGCGGGACGCGGTGCAGCGCGCGCACCAGTTCGTCACCTTCGCCACGGCGTCGCCGTTCCAGGCGGCCATGGCCGTGGCCCTACGGCTGCCGGACAGCTACTTCCAGGAGCTGACGGCGCTCTACACCGCGAAGCGCGAGCGGCTGCTCGCGGGCCTGCGCGAGGCGGGGCTGAAGGCGTACTCCCCGGAGGGCAGCTACTTCATCCTCGCGGACATCACGGGCTACGGCTTCCAGGACGACGTGGCCTTCTGCCGGCACCTGGTGACGGAGGTGGGCGTGGCGGGGATTCCGCCCAGCGTCTTCTACGGTCCGGAGCACCGGCACCTGGGGCAGGGCTTCGCGCGCTTCGCCTTCTGCAAGACGGAGGGCGTGCTGGATGAGGCCGCGCGCCGCCTGCGCGAGAAGCTGCCCGCCCTCAAGCGCTGACGCCCGCCCACGCCCGTGGACGCCTTCTTCGGGGAGCTGTACCTGCGCAGCACGCTGCCGTTCCTCTCCGAGGAGGTGACGGCCCGGGAAGCGGAGTACCTGTCCCGGGCGTTCGCGGACGTGGAGGGGCCGGTGGTGGACCTGGGCTGCGGCCACGGCCGGCACGCGGCCCGGCTCAACGCGGAAGGGGGGCTCGCTGGCAGGGTGGTGGGCCTGGAGCTGGATCCGCTCTCCCTGCGCCTGCGGCGCCCCGGCTTTCCCGTGGCCCAGGGTGACCTGCGGGCGCTGCCCTTCCAGGACGCGTCGGTGGGGGGCGCCTACGCCTGGTATTCGACACTCTTCGCCTTCAGCGACGCGGAGCACGTCCAGGTGCTGCGCGAGGCCGCCCGGGTGCTGCGGCCCGGCGGACGGCTGGTGTTCCAGACGGTGCCGTACGAGCGCCTGGCGCGAAGTCCGGGCGCGGCCTTCCACCAGCGGTTACCGGATGGGAGTCTCCTGGAGGAGGAGAGCCGCTTCGACGCGACGCGTGGGAGGGATGTGGGGCAGCGCCGGCTGACGCTGCCGGACGGGCGCGTCCTGCGAGCGGCGTACGCCATCCGTTACTATCCTCTTGCGGAACTGAAACGTCTGTTGGAAAGCACGGGCTTTTCGGTGGCATGGGTGCACGGAGGCCTGGATTCCAGGCCGATGACACCCGACTCAACCGACCTCATCGTGGGAGCTGGGCGCGGTTGACCCAGGACTCGTCCAGTGGATCCGAAAGAGACATCGCGAACGCGGGTCGGCCTGCTGGGGCAACTGCCCCGCCGGGTCGACGTGTATGAGGTCGGCCCCCGCGACGGCCTGCAGAACGAGCTGCGCACGCTGCCCACCCGCGACAAGGCCCGGCTCATCAACGCCCTGGTCGCCGCGGGGGAGAAGCGCATCGAGGTGACGTCGTTCGTGTCACCCAAGTGGATCCCCCAGCTCGCGGACGCGGAGGAGCTGCTCAAGCTGGTGGGCCGCCGCGAGGGCGTCGTCTTCTCCGCGCTGGTGCCCAACCTCAAGGGCCTGGAGCGCGCGCGGGCCGCCGGTCTGGAGGAGGCCGCGGTGTTCATCTCCGCGTCGGAGGCCCACTCCAAGAAGAACATCAACAAGACCATCGCGGAGGCGCTGGCCGGGGCGCGGGAAGTGACGGCCGCCGCCCGCAAGGCCGGGATGCGCGTGCGCGGCTACCTGTCCACCGTGTGGGGCTGCCCCTACGAGGGCCACGTCCCGGTGGAGCGCGTGGTGGACATCTGCCGGCAGCTGGTGGACGCGGGCATCTACCAGCTCAGCCTGGGCGACACGATTGGCGTGGGCACGCCCCGGCAGACAGAGGAGATCCTGGGCGCGCTGCTCCAGCACATGCCGGTGGACACGCTGGCGCTGCACCTGCACGACACGCGCGGCACCGCGCTGGCCAACGCGCTGGTGGGGCTGGCCGCGGGCGTCACCACCTTCGACGCGAGCATCGGCGGACTGGGCGGCTGTCCCTACGCCCCGGGCGCCGCGGGCAACCTGGCCACCGAGGACGCGGTGTTCATGCTGCACGGCATGGGCGTGGACACCGGCATCGACCTGGACAAGCTGGTGGAGGCCGGTGAGATCGCCCAGGAGCTCATCGGACGGAAGCTCGCGGGCAAGTACCTCCAGGCCGCGCTGGGCGAGCGGGACAAGAAGGCCACCCGCCGCGCGCAGACCTGAGCGTCCCCCGCGGGGACCGCGTGACTAGCGGTCCCCGATCATCGCGGCCAGCCGCGACTCCAGGCCCAGGTGCTGGGCGGCGATCTCCAGCATCCGCCGCTCCTTGCGGTCGATGCGGCCGTCCACCAGGGCCATCTCCACGATGTGCCGCAGGAACACCTCCGCCTCCGGGCTGCCGCGCGGCATGAGGCGCTCGAAGAGCTGGGGCCCGGCGTTGAGCGCCATCTCCACGTTCGCCCACGGCACGCTCCAGCGCTCCGCGCACAGCTTGAGCAGGCGGCGCTCGGCGGCGGAGACCTCTCCGTCGGCGGCGGCGATGGACGCCATCATGTAGAGCAGCCGTTCGCGCTCCTTCACGTCCGTCATCACGTGGTCGCCGTCGCCCGCCATGGGCGGGGGCACGAAGCCGCCCCGGTCCTCGTCCCGGGCCTGCTGGTAGCGGGCCACGTTGGCGGAGTGCCGCTGCGCGTGGTGGACGTTCCAGGACTCGAAGGGGAGGGCGGACGCGAGCACCCAGTCCCGCTCGCCGGTGCCCAGCACCGTGCCGCAGAACTCGCAGGTGTTGGCGGCGCTGTTCGTGAGGGGCGCGTTGCACTGCGGGCAGCGGTCCGTGGACATGCCCGTGTCGGTGTTCGTCTTGGCGCCGTGGCGGCGCCGCAGCGTGAAGACCCAGCGCTGGGGCACGGTGGGCAGGCTGGGCGGGCGCTCATTGACGGGGCCCACGCCCATGCGGGCGCTCCAGCGGATCTCCACCTGCGCCTCGTCGAAGGACTCCGGGTGGACCTCCAGCGCGCGCACGTCCACCGCGCCCACGGCGCACTCCAGGAAGACGCGGCGCCGGCCGCGCTTGCGCAGCTCCGTCAGCTCCGCGCCCAGCGCCGTGAGGGCCTCCGCGTTCGCGACCTTGGACAGGCGCGCCGTCTCATCGCGGCTCTGCGCGTCGATCCACTTCCAGAACAGCAGCGACGCGCGGTCCTCCATCATCTCCAGGTTGAGCGCGGGGTCCTCCGCGCGGGCCTGCAGCAGGCCGTCCACCTGCTTGTGGTGCCGCACGTACTCCACGCCCTGCGTGATCTCCGACAGGGTCCAGTCGTAGTTGCCGGAGTTCACCACCGCGTTGCAGAACTCGCAGGTGTTGGACGCGCCTCCGTTGTAGGGGGCGCCGCAGTTGGGGCACTTGCCCTGGAACAGGTCCTCGCCAATGCGCGTCTGGGCCCCGGGCTTGCGCACGAAGGTCCACACCTCCGTGAATGCCTCCGGCGCCACGCGGCTCGCGGCGGCCATGGCCTGCGCGTCCGTCTGGTCCGCGGCCACGTCCGTGTCCCGGATGCTGGCGCGCACGCGCACGTGGATGCTGTCGTACCAGTTGCTCTGGTGCAGGCCGATGAGCTGCACGTCCAGCACCCGGATGTCCGCGAGCGCGTCCCGCACGCCCTGCGCCTGCATCAGGGCGAGCTGCACGTTGAAGCGCTGCCACGTCGCGTCCGACAGGAAGGGGCGCACCGGCGTCATGTCCCGGCGGAACCACGCCTGCTGCAGCTCCAGGAAGAGCCAGCGCACCTTGTCCAGCGTGGGCTGAAGTTCAAACGACGGGTCCTTGAGCTTCAGCGCGTTGACCCAGCCCTGCACGTCGCGGCCGGACACCTCCGTGCGCACCTCCGCTTCGCGTTGATCCAACGCGCGCCGGGTGGTGGCGTCCGGGTGCAGGTTCCGCCTGTAGAGCCAGTAGATCCCGCCGCCGATGACGAGCAGCGGGATGGAGACCTTGGGGTAGAGGAAGATGAACCGCACCAGGTCGAAGAGCAACCAGAGGGGCAGGCCGTCCCCACCGCCCCCCCCTCCGCCGCCGCCCCGGTCGCGCCCGGACGTGTAGTGCTCGCCGCCACCGCCTCGCGCCAGGGCCACCAGGGGCAGGGCGAGCAGCAGCAGCGTGGACACGGTGAGCAATCCCGGCAGCCACCGCCACGGGCGTTTCGTCGGAGGGCACGAAGGCATGGGCGAAATCCTATCCGTTTACGGCTTGCCAGACTGGGGAACAGGTTTCAGGCTGCGCGCCATTCACGCGGGCCGCTCCGGGCGGCCCGACACGGGGAGCGAAGATGCCGGAGTTCAAGGTCGACGCCCGCGGGGCCATCGAGATCTGGACCATCGACGGAGAGAGCCGCCGCAACGCCATCAGCCGCGCGATGCTCCAGGAGCTGGGCCAGCTGGTGGACCGCGTCTCCGCCAGCCGCGCGGTGCGCGCCGTCATCCTCACCGGCGCGGGAGACAAGGCCTTCTGCGCGGGCGCGGACCTGAAGGAGCGCGCGGGCATGGCGGAGCCGGAGGTGCGCGCCTTCCTGGACGGCCTGCGCAAGACGTTCCGCGCCATCGAGAAGAGCGACTGTGTCTTCATCGCCGCCATCAACGGCGCGGCCTTTGGAGGCGGCACGGAGCTGGCGCTGTCCTGCGACCTGCGCGTCGCCTCGCCCGCCACGGAGCTGGGCCTCACGGAGGTGAAGCTGGGCATCATCCCCGGCGGCGGCGGCACCCAGCGGCTCGCCCGGCTCATCGGCCCGGGCCGCGCCAAGGACCTCATCCTCACCGCCCGGCGCGTCAACGCGGCGGAGGCCTTCAGCATCGGGCTGGTCAACCGCCTGGCCCCGGAAGGGCACCTGCTGGAGGTCGCCTTCCAGCTCGCCGAGGCGGTGGTGGAGAACGCCCCCGTGGCCGTCGCCACCGCGAAGCACGCCATCGACGAGGGCACCGGCCTGGAGCTGGATGACGCGCTCGCGCTGGAGCTCAAGAAGTACGAGGAGGTGCTCAAGACAGAGGACCGTTTGGAAGGGCTCCGCGCCTTCGCGGAGAAGCGTCCCCCTGTCTATAAGGGCCGCTGAGGCCCCCGAAAGCGACAGGGGCGGCAGGCCCGCGGTCGCCCGCGGACCATGCGGCCCCTGGCTCATGCGTTCTGTGTGAGGCGGCGGACGTGGTGCCCGCCGCCCGCGCCGCCCGTCCTCAGGCGCTGGCGGTCTTCTCGCCGCCGATGTTCACGCCCTGCTTGTTGATGTAGCCCATCGCCTTGTCCTTGACGGTGGTGCGCAGCTCCGTGCCCGGCCGCGGCGCCAGCAGCAGCGCCACCACGCTGCCCGCGGCGGCGCCCAGCAGGAACGCACCCAGCCCCCCCAGGCCCGTGCGCACCGGCTTGTACGTCCTCAAGCCCACATAGCGCAGCGCGTCGTCCGGGTCGAACCGGTCCCAGGACTTGCGGGCCCGCTTGCCAGCGAGCTCCGCGTATTCGGGGATCTGGTCCAGGAGCTGGTGCGCCACGTACTGGCGGTACAGCTTGCTCTTGGCCAACGCCTTCGCCTGCCACGTCTTCTTCCTGAACATGGGTCCCTCCAGGGCCGGATGATTCACGGGGCGAGCGTGGCCCGCCTGGGTGCACACCCCCCGTGCAGCACTGAAGGTAGGCAGGGAAGCCCCCGGTGCCAGCCCCCGATGCGCCGCGCCGTGGCCTCATGCGTCGTCCTTTGGACTGCACGGTTGGCGGTTCGCACGGCAAGAAGGCAGCCATGGCAGGGGTTTCTTGGTATGGGACGGCGGCCATGTCCTACGACCAGAAGCTGCTCGAGACGATCGCCCAGGTGGAGAAGGGCGGTGCGCCCAAGTACCACGCGAAGAACGCGGAGAGCGGCAAGCTCTTCGCCCGGGAGCGCATCCGGCTGCTGGTGGACGCGGACTCGTTCGTGGAGGACGGCAAGCTCGCCAACAACCTGGATCCGGAGCTGCCGTCCGACGGCGTCATCACGGGCGTGGCGCGCATCGCCGGCCGCGCCGTGGCCATCATGGCCAACGACTCCACGGTGAAGGCGGGCAGCTGGGGCGCGCGCACGGTGGAGAAGATCCTGCGCATCCAGGAGACGGCGAAGGCGCTCCGGTGCCCGCTGATGTACCTGGTGGACAGCGCGGGCGCGCGCATCACGGACCAGGTGGAGATGTTCCCGGGCCGCCGGGGCGCGGGCCGCATCTTCTACAACGAGGTCCACCTGTCGGGCTTCGTCCCGCAGATCTGCCTGCTCTTCGGCCCGTCCGCCGCCGGCGGCGCGTACATCCCCGCGTTCTGCGACCTGGTCATCATGGTGGAGGGCAACGCCTCCATGTACCTGGGCAGTCCGCGCATGGCGGAGATGGTCATCGGCGAGAAGGTCACGCTGGAGGAGATGGGCGGCGCGAAGATGCACTGCTCGGTGTCCGGCGTGGGCGACGTGCTGGTGAAGACGGAGCAGGAGGCCATCGCCGCGGCGAAGCAGTACCTGGCCTTCTTCCCGGAGAACTTCACCCAGGCCCCCCCGCGCGTGGACGTGAAGGCGCCCAAGCACAGCGGCAAGCGCGTGGATGAGATCGTCCCGCCGGATCAGAACAAGCCCTTCGACATGCACGCCCTCATCGCGGAGCTCATCGACGAGGGCAGCTGGTTCGAGGTGAAGAAGCTCTTCGCGCAGGAGCTGATCACCGGCCTGGCGCGCATGGGCGGCCGGACGGTGGGCATCGTGGCCAACCAGCCCAAGTACAAGGGCGGCGTGCTGTTCGTGGACAGCGCGGACAAGGCGGCCCGGTTCATCTGGCTGTGCGACGCGTTCAACATCCCGCTCCTGTACCTGTCGGACGTGCCGGGCTTCATGATCGGCACCAAGGTGGAGCGGGCGGGCATCATCCGCGCGGGCGCGAAGATGATCTCCGCCGTGTCGGAGGCCAGCGTGCCGCGCATCTGCGTGGTGGTGCGCAAGGCGTACGGCGCCGGCCTCTACGCCATGAGCGGCCCGGGCTTCGCCCCGGAGGCCACGCTCGCGCTGCCCCAGGCGATGATCGCCGTGATGGGCCCGGAGGCGGCGGTGAACGCCGTCTACTTCAACAAGATCCAGGAGCTGCCGGAGGCCGAGCGGCCGGCCTTCGTCCAGAAGCTCCGCGACGAGTACAAGCAGGACGTGGACATCTACAAGCTGGCCAGCGAGCTCATCATCGACGCGGTGGTGCCCGGCGATTCGCTCCGCGGGGAATTGATGCAGCGTTATTCGCTGTATGCCGACCGCTTCCAGCCCCGCGCCGAAAAGAAGCACGGCGTCCACCCCGTCTAGAGTCCCCCACCTGATTCCACGCTAGATTCCGCTCCCGACCATGGACTTCGAACTCCCCGACAGCCACCGCGCCCTCCAGGCCTCCCTCCGTGAATTCTGCGAACGCCGCGTGAAGCCCTACGCCCGCGAGTGGGACAAGGACGAGAAGTTCCCCCTGGAGGTGGTGCGGGAGCTGGGCCAGCTGGGCGTGCTGGGCATGCTCGTCTCGGAGGAGTACGGGGGGGCGGGCATGGACTCGCTCGCCGTGGCGGTGGCGGTGGAGGAGATCGCCCGCTACGACGGCTCGCTCGCGCTGACCGTGGCCAGCCACAACGGCCTGGGCACCAGCCACGTGCGCGTGTTCGGCAACAAGGCGCAGCACCAGCGCTACCTGCCGAAGCTGGCCACCGGCGAGTGGCTGGGCGCGTGGGGCCTCACCGAGCCGGGATCCGGTTCGGACGCGTCCGGCATGCGCACCACCGCCGTGAGGAAGGGCGACAAGTGGGTGCTCAACGGCGCCAAGATGTTCATCACCCAGGGCACGGTGGGTGACGTGTTCGTGGTGCTCGCGCTCACGTCGCCGGAGAAGCGCCAGAAGGGCATCACCGCCTTCGTGCTGGAGAAGGGTCACCCTGGCTTCAGCCAGCGCTCCATCCACGGGAAGCTGGGCATGCGCTCGTCGGACACCGCGGAGCTCATCCTGGAGAACGTGGAGGTCGGTGACGACGCCATCGTGGGCGAGGTGGACCGCGGCTTCATCGACACGCTGAAGATCCTGGACAAGGGCCGCATCACCATTGGCGCGCTGTCGGTGGGGCTGCTGCGCGGGGCGCTGGAGGAGTCGGTGGCGTACTCGCGCGACCGCACCGCGTTCGGCCAGCCCATTGGCGAGTTCCAGGGCCTGCGCTGGATGATGGCGGACATGAAGACGGACCTGGAGGCGGCGCGCCTGCTGGTGCACCGCGCGGCGCGGCTCGCGGACGCGGGGAGGCCGTACTCGCAGGAGGCCTCCATGGCGAAGCTCTTCGCCTCCGAGGCGGCCATGCGCGCCTGCAACAAGGCCGTGCAGATCCACGGCGGCTACGGCTACACGCGCGAGTTCCCCGTGGAGCGCTACCTGCGCGACGCCAAGCTCTGTGAGATTGGAGAGGGCACGAGCGAGATCCAGCGCACCATCATCGCCCGCGAGACCTTCAAAGGGGCCTGATGGATACCGCTCGGCTGCGAGAGCTGGGGCTCCAGGTCCGCGAGGAAGCCGCCGGCATCGAGGTGATGCTGGACCTGGAGGCCGCGTCCCTGGTGAACCCCATCACCAAGGACTTCATCACGGAAGTGTCCTTCCAGGTCCTGGGCGACCGGCTCATCCCCATCGCGCCCGCCGCGGTGGTGGGCATGACGCCCATCCTGCTCTCCGCCATCGACGCGGCGGAGGAGATGCAGGCGCTGCTGCTGGACACCTTCAGCGACCACGTCTTCCACCTGCAGCGCCGCTCGGAGGAGCTGCAGCTGCTGGGCCTGCCCGCGGACGTGGATCCGCAGTCGCTGGTGCTGGCCACGACGGTGAAGGAGGGCCCGCTCGTCGTGAAGCTGGTGGCGGACCGGCAGGGCAACTTCCGCGTCGCGGAGGCCCGGCGCAACGGGGAGGAGCTGATCACCGCGGCGGGCCACGTCATCGAGCTGTCGGAGTTCCGCGAGCGGGCGGCGCTGACGGGCTACCTGTCCGCGCTCCTGGGCGAGCCGGTGGCGCGCACCCCGCAGAGCGCGCCCGGTTCGGAGCCGGTGCGCTTCGTGGAGGTGGTGGAGAAGTTCGGCCCGCAGGCCCTGGTGCCGCCGCGCAGCAGCCTGGAGCTGCTGGCGCAGTTGCAGGTGGAGGGGCGGGTGTACCGCTTCGCCGCCGCGCGCATCGCGGGGCGGACCTTCCGGGGCCTGCTCGCCGGCACCCAGGGCAAGGTGTGGGCGGGCCGCTTCGAACTGGATGAGTTCCCCGGGGTGGTGCGGATGGTGGCGGATCTGTTGAAGGTTGCTCCCGAGGCCGTGCGCCTCGTGGGCCCGGACGCGCCCCAGGAGTGAGCCGCGTGGAGAAGATGACCCTGGCCGAGCGGGTGCAAGCCCTGGAGGCCCGCCTGGGAGTGGAGTTCTCCAAGCGAGACCTCGCCCTGGAAGCCCTGACGCACAAGACGTACGTCAACGAGAACCGGGACCAGAACCTCAAGGACAACCAGCGCCTGGAGTTCCTGGGCGACGCGGTGGTGGACCTGGCGGTGTCCCACCGGCTGATGGACCGCTGCCCCGGTGTCCCCGAGGGCGAGCTCACCAAGATGCGCGCCCGCATCGTCCACGAGGAGGGCCTGGCCCGCGTGGCCCGGGGCCTGCGCCTGGGCGAGCTGCTGCTGCTGGGCCGGGGCGAGTCCCAGTCCGGGGGCCGCGACAAGAACTCGCTCCTCGCGGACGCGCTGGAGGCGGTGCTGGGCGCGGTGTACCTGAGCGGCGGCCTGGAGCCGGCCCTGGCGCTGGTGGACCGGTGCTTCGGGGAGGTGGTGGAGGAGGTGGCCTCGGGCGCGGGGCGCCTGGACTACAAGACGCTCCTCCAGGAGCTCTCCCACGAGAAGCTCAAGCTGTCCCCGCGCTACCGGGTGGTGGCGGAGTCGGGCCCGGAGCACTCCAAGGTCTTCGAGGTGGAGGTGTGTATCGGGGAGACCGTGTACGCCCGGGCCAACGGCCGGAACAAGAAGGAGGCCGAGCAGTCCGCCGCGCGCACCACCCTGGAGCGCCTTCGGGCGGCCCCAGCCCCGGAATCCGGGGCGGAGGTGGCTCCGGCGGAGGCCGTGGGAGGGACTTCGCCAGACGACCCTCCGGCGTGAAAGCCCTTGGAGGGGGAGGGGGGTGGGGGGTAGGGTCCGCGCCTTCCTGCCCTGGAGGCCGTCCCGTATGCACCGTCTTCTCGGTATCACCGTGGCGCTGGCCGCAGTCGCGGCGTTGGCCGCCGAGCCCGCAGTGGGCCCCTGGACGAAGAAGGTCCAGGCCGGCAAGGACGTCTACGCGACCCTGAAGACGAGCCAGGGCGTCATCACCGTGAAGCTCTTCTCCAAGGACGCCCCGAAGACGGTGGAGAACTTCGTCGGGCTCGCCACGGGCGAGAAGACCTGGACCGACCCGAAGACCGGCGAGCCGGTGAAGGGCAAGCCCCTCTACGCGGGCACCGTCTTCCACCGCGTCATCCCGGGCTTCATGATCCAGGGCGGCGACCCCACCGGCACCGGCATGGGCGACCCGGGCTACCGCTTCGAGGACGAGTTCCAGAGCGGCCGCAGCTTCGACAAGCCGGGCCTGCTGGCCATGGCCAACGCGGGGCCGAACACCAACGGCAGCCAGTTCTTCATCACCACCTCCACGCCCGCGCACCTCACCGGCCGCCACACCCTCTTCGGCGAGGTCGTCACCGGCTACGACGTGGTGGAGAAGATCGCCAGCGTGCCCCGCAGCGCCCAGGATCGGCCCCAGACGCCGGTGGTGCTCACCTCCGTCACGCTGAGCGACAAGGCCCCCAAGCAGGCGGCCGCCGCCAGGCCCAAGGCCACCGCCACCCCGAGTCCCGCCCAATGAGCTTCATGGAGCAGGCCCGCGCGGGCGTGGAGCTGTACGGCACCTTCGACACCACCGAGGGGCGCATCGTGGTGCGCCTGTTCTCCCAGGAGTCTCCGAGGACGGTGGAGAACTTCGTGGGGCTGGCCAGCGGGGAGAAGGACTGGAAGCACCCCATCACCAGCGAGACCATGCACGGCCGCCCGCTCTACGACGGCACGCTCTTCTTCCGCTGCATCAAGGACTTCATGATCCAGGGCGGGGATCCGACCAGCCGGGGCAACGGTGGGCCGGGCTTCCGTTTCGAGGATGAGTTCCAGGGCGGCCGGCGTTTCGACAAGAAGGGCGTGTTGGCCATGGGCAACACGGGCCCCAACACCAATGGCAGTCAGTTCTTCATCACCGCGGCACCACAGCCCCACCTGGACAACCGGTACACCATCTTCGGCGAGGTGGTGGCGGGGCAGGACGTGGTGGACCGCATCGCCAATGAGCTTCCCAAGGACTCGAACGACCGTCCGCGCCGGGACGTGCGCATCCAGACGTTGACCCTCTCCACGGCGCGGCCGTCCTAAGCCGTCCGCCGCCGTCCTCAGCGGTTCCAGTGGTTTCCCCGGGGCCTTCCTTCCGCAGTCGGAGGGCCCACTGATCATCTCCGGAAGTATGGCCTCCCAGTCCCAGAAGAAGACCCCTCGCGCTGGCTTCGCCGCGCTCATCGGCCGGCCCAACGTGGGCAAGAGCACGCTGCTCAACGCGCTCACGGGCGAGAAGATCGCCATCGTCTCGCCCAAGCCGCAGACCACCCGCAACCGCATCCTGGGCGTCGTCACGCGCCCGGAGGGGCAGGTGGCGTTCATCGACACCCCCGGCATCCACCAGGCCAAGGGGGAGCTCAACCGCTACATGGTGGAGGCCGCCATCTCCGCGGCCGAGGAGGTGGACCTGGTCCTCTTCCTCATCGAGCCACCCCAGGGCGAGACGCTGGAGGTGACGCCGGGCAACCGCGACATCCTCGAGCGGCTGCAGAAGGTGGGCAAGCCCACCTTCCTGGTCATCAACAAGATCGACTCCATCCCCAAGTCGAAGCTGCTGCCGCTCATCGCGCTCTACGGCCAGGAGTTCCCCTTCGCGGAGGTGGTGCCCATCTCCGCGCGGGAGAAGGACGGCGTGGAGCACCTGTTCCAGGTGGTGCTGGGCCACATGCAGGAGGGCGAGCCCCTCTTCGCGGAGGACATGCTCACGGACCAGCAGGAGCGCGTGCTGGTGGCGGAGTACATCCGCGAGCAGGTGCTCCGGCACTGCCGGCAGGAGATTCCGTACTCCACCGCGGTGCTGGTGGACGTGTTCGACGAATCCGAGCGCGAGCCGCGCCCCGGCACGCCCCCGGGCCAGCTGGGCGGCCTCATCCGCATCGCGGCCTCCATCTACGTGGAGCGCGACAGCCAGAAGGCCATCCTGATTGGCAAGCAGGGGCAGATGCTGAAGCTGATTGGCACGGACGCGCGCAAGTCGGTGCAGCGCCTGCTGGGCGCGCACGTGTACCTGGACCTGCGCGTGCGCGTGGAGGCCCGCTGGAGCGAGCGCGCCGCGGGCCTGCGCAAGCTGGGGTACGAGTGATGTCGCCGTCGTCGCTGAAGCCGAAGTCGTCGCCGCAGAAGTCGTCGTCGCTGTCGAAAGAGACTCCATGAAGCCGCTGGTCGCCATTGTCGGTCGCCCCAACGTGGGCAAGAGCACGCTGTTCAACCGCCTGGTGGGCCGCCGCATCGCGCTCGTGGAGGACGAGCCGGGCGTCACCCGCGACCGGCACTACGCGGACGCGGAGTGGGAGGGGCGCGCCTTCACGCTCATCGACACCGGCGGCTTCGTCCCCGGTGAGAAGGACTCGCTGCTCAAGCAGGTGCGCGAGCAGGCGCAGTTCGCGGTGGAGGAGTGCGACGTCATCATCTTCGTCGTGGACGCCCGCGCGGGGATGACGACCGCGGACGAGGCCGTCGCCAACTACCTGCGCAAGGCGGGCAAGCCCGTCGTGGTCGCCGCCAACAAGCTGGACAACGAGTCCGGGCAGATGCAGTCGCTGGCGGGCGAGTTCTTCCGCCTGGGCCTGGGCGACGTGAACGCCATGTCCGCGGAGCACAACCTGGGCATGGGCAGCCTGATGGACTCCGTCGTGGGCAAGCTGCCCGCGAAGGTGGAGGGCGAGGACGCGGAGGCGCCGCCGGACGACGGGAAGATCCGCGTGGCCATCATCGGCCGGCCCAACGTGGGCAAGAGCACGCTGGTCAACGCCATCCTGAAGGAGAAGCGCGTCGTCACGAGCGACATCGCGGGCACCACGCGCGACCCCATCGACTCCGAGGTGACGTACAAGGGCCAGCAGCTCATCCTCACGGACACCGCGGGCATCCGGCGCAAGAAGACCATCGCGCATCAGGTGGAGCAGTACTCCGTCATCGCCGCGCTCAAGGTGCTGGAGCGCAGCGACGTGGCGGTGCTGCTGATGGACGCCACGGAGCCCGCGGTGGATCAGGACGCGAAGCTCGCGGGCCTGTCCATGGACCGGGGCCGCGCGCTGGTCATCGTGGTGAACAAGTGGGACCTCATCGCGGAGGACAAGCGCCGCCAGGAGGCCTTCCGCGACGACCTCAAGCTCGCGCTCAAGTTCGTGGGCTACGCGCCGGTCATCTTCACGTCCGCCCTGCACGGCTCCAAGGTGGAGAAGGTGGTGGACGTGGCGGTGGAGCTGGCCAAGCAGTTCCGGTTCCGGGCGCCCACGCCGCAGCTCAACCGGCTGCTGGATTACATGGTGGACAACAACCCGGCACCCATCGTGAAGGGCAAGCCGCTCCGCCTGTACTACATCGCCCAGGTGACGGCGGCGCCGCCGACGTTCGCGCTCACCTGCAATGCCCCGGAAGGCGTTCCGGACATGTACAAGCGCTACATCACCAACCAGATCCGCAAGACGTTCGATTTGCGGGTCCCCATCCGCCTGCTCTTCCGCGAGCGTCCAGGCAAGGCCAAGCGCGAGGCCCGCAAGAACCCGCACCTGGCGGCCAAGGGCGGCAAGGGTGGGAAGCGGGCAGGGCGAGAGCGCGACTGACCCGCGCTCGCGCGTTGACACTCCCAGCGGGCGCTCTTTACAGTGCGCCGCTTTCCCAGAGCGAAGAGCACCGTCGAAGCCGGAGAGAGGTCCCTTCATCGTGGCCCAGCAGAAGACCGAGAAGATTCGCCAGCAGGAGCTTCGTCAGCCGGACGCCTTCCAGAAGGTGGGGGCGGACGCGCGCGACTGGCTGATGCAGCGCCAGAAGTTCCTCGCCATTGGCGCCGGCGTCCTGGTGCTGGGCGCGGTGGGCTTCGCCATTGGCAGCGAAGTCTCCAAGCGCGGCGAGGAGACGGCCTCCATGCAACTGGGGCAGGCCCTCACCGTCCTGGACCGCCCCGTGACGGGCGTGGACCCGGCGGACCCCACCTCCACGGAGACGCCGTTCCCGACGGTGGCTGCCCGTGATGAGGAGGTCGTCAAGCAGCTGTCCGGCTTCCGCAAGGAGCACCCGGGCACCCGCGCGGCGACCACGGCGGCCCTGCCGCAGGCCAAGGCGGAGTTCCGCCTGGGCAAGTACGACGACGCGCTGGCGTCCCTGGGGGCGTTCCTCCAGGGTTCACCGGAGAACGATGCCCTGCGCGCGAGCGCCCTGGAGGGCCAGGGCTACGCCTACGAGGCCAAGGGCGACTACGCCAACGCCATCACCTCCTTCGAGCAGATGGAGAAGGCGGACTCGGGCGAGTACCTGGTCGGCATGGGGCAGTACCACAAGGCCCGCATGCTCATCCTTCAGGGCAAGAAGGACGAGGCGGCGCAGGTGCTGTCGAAGATTCCCACCGACCACCCGAACAGCGCCGCGGCCCGCCAGGCCACCGAGCGCATGGCGGTCCTGGCCGCGGAAGGCGTAAAGATTCCCACGCCGGCACCGCCGCCGGCCGCGACGACGGAAACGGACGCGGGGTAGCGGTACGGCGCTCATGACCATGCGGCTCTCTCGGTGGAAGCGGTGGGTGGGAATGGTGGCCGGGGTGGGACTCCTGGCCGGGTGCGCGCGGGTGCCGCTGTACGGCAACCCGGAGCTGCCCGCGGCGCCCCGGCAGCCGCCGGTGGACTACTTCCACGTGGATTGGTGGACGGGGCTGGTGGAGAAGGTTCCGCTGCTGGAGTACTCGCCGCGTGAGCCCGCCTCCCCGGTGTACGACCCGGAGAGCAAGAACGTCATCGCGCAGACGCGCGACGGCTTCATCCACGCGGTGGGCCCGGACGGCCAGGAGCGCTGGTCCTTGCGCACCGGCGCCCGGGCGCTCGCGGGGGCCATGGCCAGCGAGGGCGTCATCTACGCGCCCGGCGGCGACGGCGTCCTGTATGCACTGGACGGCCGCACCGGCGCGGTGAAGTGGAAGTACGCCACGAACGAGTCCCTGGCCACGGTGCCCGTGCTGGCGGACGGGCTGATCCTGGTGGCCACGGACACCGACACGGTGTTCGCGGTGAAGGCGACGGACGGCACGTGGGTGTGGCAGTACCGCCGCGATCCGCCGTCGGGCTTCACCATCCGGGGCGCGTCCGCGCCGAGGGTGGACCAGGGCACCGCGTACATCGGCTTCTCCGACGGCTTCGTCGTCGCCCTCAAGGTAGATGACGGCGGCGTCGTCTGGGAGAAGGCGCTGTCGGGCACCGGGACGGAGTTCCTGGACGTGGACACCACTCCGGCCATCGATTCGGCGGGGCGGCTCTACGTGGCCTCGTACAAGAACGGCCTGTACGCGCTGGAGGCGGACTCGGGCGCTGTCATCTGGAACACCAGCGTGGGCGGCCTGACGTCGCTGCTCTCGCGGGGTGAGGTGGTGTTCGCCAGCGGCGACGGCCGCGTGGACGCCTACCTGGGGGAGACAGGGAAGCTCATCTGGTCGCTTCGCCTCAAGGATAGGACGGCGCTGGCTCCGGTGTTGGCTCGGGGAATGCTGCTGATCCCCAACGAGCGCGCGTTGCTGTTCGTGGACCCGACGACGGGCAAGACGCGCATGTCGTGGAACCCCGGCGTGGGTGTCTCCGCGCCGCCGTTCGTCGTGGGCTCGCGGGTGTACGTGCTGTCGAACAACGCGTACCTGTACTCGCTGGACATGAACAAGGTGAAGCTGGGGCCGCGCGGGTGACGCGCGCCGTGCCCCGGACGGTGCGGGTGGTGGCGGCGCTGATTCCCCGGCCCGGTCCGGAAGACGGCGGGCCGCGGTACCTGGTGCAGCAGCGCCTTCCTGGCGGAAGCCGGGCGCTGCTCTGGGAGTTCCCCGGCGGCAAGGTGGAGGCCGGCGAGACGGACGAGGCCGCCCTGGCGCGCGAGTGCCGCGAGGAGCTGGACGTGGAGCTGTCCGTGGGCCGGCGCCTGTGGGAAGGGCGGCACACGTACCCGGACCTCACGGTGGAGCTCATCCTGTACGCGGCCACGCTGGTGTCGGGTGAGCCGAAGCCCCTGGGCGCGCATCAGCTGGCGTTCCACACGCCCACGCAGATGCAGGCGCTGCCGTTCTGCGAGGCGGACGTGCCGCTCCTGGATGATCTGCTGGCGGGAAGGCTGGGTGCGCTCGATTGATGCTTCAGCACACGTTCCAGCACATCCCGGGCGTGGGGCCGTGGCGCGAGAAGGACCTGTGGTCCAAGGGCATCCGGACCTGGGATGACTTCCCGGACGGCGGCATCGTCATCAGCCGCAAGGCGGACGCGGTGGCCCGCCAGCGCATCGCGGAGGCCCGCGAAGCCCTGGCCCGGAAGGACCTGAAGGAGCTGGCCCGCCTGGTGCCGCCGCGCGAGCACTGGCGCCTGTTCCCGGAGTTCCAGGAGGACGCCGTCTACTTCGACATCGAGACGGACGGCAGCCAGACGCAGGTGCCCACGGTGGTGAGCCTGTTCGACGCCGCGGGGCTGCACGTCTTCATCCAGGGCCGGAACATGGACGCGCTGCCGGAGGCCATGGCGGCGCGGCGGTTGTGGGTGACGTTCAACGGTTCGTGCTTCGACGTGCCGGTGCTGAAGGAGTACTTCGGCGCGAAGCGCTTCCCGGTGCCGGAGGCGCACATCGATCTGCGCTTCGTCACGCGGCGGCTGGGGATGGGCGGCGGCCTGAAGGAGATTGAAGACAAGCTGGGCGTGGGCCGGCCGCCGCACCTGAAGGGCGTCAACGGCTACGACGCGGTGCTGCTGTGGCGCGCGTACCTGCGGCGCGGCGACGTGGAGGCCTTGCGCTATCTGGTGGAGTACAACCTCTACGACTCGTTCCAGCTGCGGTCACTGATGGACCTGTCCTACAACAAGGGCGCGGACGACCTGAACCTGGACGTCCCCCGGCTGAAGGTCTTCGAGCGCGGGGATCTCTTGTACGACGTGAGCCGACTGCTGTTGGAACTGGGCCCCACCGAGCGCGACGTGGACACGCTCGCGCGCGTGCGGGCCATGGAGCAGGATTCCTGAGCGGCCAGGTGGTCCCCTGGGTCGGCCGGCCGCGGCCCGGCGCCCCCTGGGGCATTCCCAGCCGTCGCGTGGCGCTCACCCGGCTCACGGCCCTGCCGGTGACGGACGCGGACTGGGCCGGGGATGGCTTCATCCTGAGCCCCACGGGCGAGGCCCTGGGATTGGCCCTGGGCGCGCGACGGCTCGCGGTGCTGGGGGCCGGGGACGCGTGGCCTCCCGAGCGTTCGCTGGAGCTGCCCCGGACGGCGCAGCTGGTCGCGCTGCATCCGTCGCTCCAGGGCGTGGCGGTGCTCGGGCCAGGGTGGATTGAGATGATGGGCCTGGGGCCGGACGCGGACTCGGTGGGCACGACGGCGCGCACCTGGACACGGCCCACGCAGGCGCTGGGCTTCGATGTCACCGGTCAGGGGTTGTGGACGAGTGACGTGGTGGAAGGAAGGGCGTCCGTGCGGGTGGTGGACGCCCGGACGCTGTCGGACGTCGCGGGGATGGAGACGGGGCTCGACGCGCCCCCGCTGGGCGAGGACGACCTGGATGGCCTGCATGAATGGATGCCGCACCCGCGCCTGCCGGTGATGGGCGTGTCGGTGAGCCGGGGGCAGGACGGCACCTGGCTCACGCTGGTGGAGCGCGGCCCGGCGGGGCTGATCCGGGGCGCGGTGGTGGCGTCCGTGGACGCGCCGTTCTATCCGGCGGGCTTCGTGCCGGACGGCTCGGGGTTCATCGGCGTGGGTGGCACCTGGGTGCGGCGCTGGACGTACCCGGAGGGGACGCAGGCGGCCGAGTTCCTGCTGCCGGAACAGGGAACGCTCGCCACGGGGTACTCCGGGTTGGTGACGGCAGGGGCGGTGCTGGTGGCGGTGGAGGACCTGTTGGCGGCGGGGGAGTGGTACCTGCTTCAGCTGGACCCCGTGACGCTGCGGCCCGTGTGTGCGTGGGAGCTGCCGCTGTCCACGGAGACCGTGACGTCGGTGCACCTGCTGCCCGGTGGCTACATTCTTTCGCCTGAGGACGGCCAGCTCTGGCGCCTGCCCGACGAAGTCCTTTCGGCGGTGTCCGAACCCGCCACCGTCCTGTGAACAGAGTCCCTGGGGATTGTTCAGGGCCGCGTGGAATGGCCTGGAAGGCTGTCTGTAAGGTCCGGGACCATGAGTGATCCAAACTTCGTGAACGCGCCCCCTGGAGGAGTCCCACCGCCGCCGGAGGCCGAGCCGCCAAAGACGCCGTCGCGCGGCAAGGTGCTGGGCATCCTGGTCGCGTTGATGGTCGTGGCGTTGGCGGCTTCGTATTTCGGCCTGAAGCGCCAATCCGAACCGGAGCCCGTGGCGGCGGCCCCGGTGGTGGACGCGGGCGTGGAGGCGGCACCGCCGGAGGTGCCACTGGCGGAGAGCGACAGCCGGGTCCGGGACGTGGTGGGCAAGCTGTCGGTGGACCCGGAGCTGGCGCGATGGCTCCAGGAGCGTGACCTGGCGCGCCGGTTCACCGCGTCCGTGAGCAACATCGCCGACGGCGAGAGCCCCCGGGCCTCGCTGCTGTTCATGGCCCCCGTGGGGGCGTTCCAGGTGGGCGAGGCGGCCGCGAACGGGCGGTCGGAGATCGCTCCGCTGAGCTACGCGCGCTACGACGTGGTGGCCCGGGTGCTGGGCTCGCTGGACGTGTCCGGCGCGGCGATGGTGTACCGGGAGCTGAAGCCGCTCGTCGATCAGGCCTACGGGGAGATCGCGCCGCCGGGACAGCGCTTCGAGACGGCCTTCGGTCGGGCCATCCAGCACCTGTTGGTGGTGCCGGTGCCGCGGGGGCCTGTCGAGGTGGAGTCCAAGGGCGCGCTCTATGTCTACGCGGCGCCGGAGCTGGAGGCGCTGAGCAAGGCCCAGAAGCACTTGCTGCGGATGGGGCCCGGGAACATGCGGCTCATCCAGGCGAAGCTTCGGGAGGTCCGGACGGCGCTGAACCTGCCGACCCCGGCGCCCGCGACGCCCGAACCGTTGCCGGATCAGGCTCCGGGGCAGTCGCAGACCGAGGAATGACGGCTACTTGTGCTTCTTTTTGCCGCCCTTGGCGGGCGCCGCCGGCGGCTTTGGCTTTTCCTTGTCGCCGGCGATCTGGAACGCGGCCCGGAGGTCGTCCACGTCGCGGCCGCGCGAGTCCTGGAACGCCGTGCCTGTTTGGGCGTCCACGACCAGCGTGTACGAGTAGCCGGTCTTGAGCGGCTGCGGCAGGTGGATGCGGTAGACGAGGCCGTCGTCGGACTCGGTCACGGAGTCGTCGGAGACCATGGCCCGGTCGGCTTCGTCCATCAGCCGGACGCGGTAGTTGCGCAGGGGCAGCGTGCTGCGCAGCTCCAGGTCCGAGGTGGACTCCACCAGGGGTTTTTCCTCCAGGGACAGCGGGATGAGCGCGAGCCCGGCGTCCGGAGCCTGGTACTGGAGCGTGAAGGCCACGGCCTCGGGGGCCGCGTCCGGGGTCGCCGTGGCGCTGGCGGGACCGCCGTCCGCGGTGGCCTGGGGCGTCTTGTCGGGGCAGCCCGTGAGCAGGGCCGCGGTGAGGCCGCAGAGCGCGGCGAGTCCGGTTCGTCGGAGGAGACGCATGGGGCGGCAACGTATGTGCCAGACACGGACTCGGGAAGCCCGAGATCACGAACCTGGGAGCCCGCCGGGCCGGTTGCGTGGACGTCCACGGAGGCTGGGGGACGGCGCTGGAAGCACCTGGAATCCTTCAGGATGCCCTGGCAATGACGTCTGATAAGAAGCGTTATGTAAACTAAGCCTCTGGGGTCCCAGGGGCGCATTCGTGGGACCACTTCCCCGTTTCCTTTTGGACGGCGTCCCTGCCCGCCGTCGTGTTGGCGCGCGATGGGCGGCATGGGATCCGTTCGCACATGCGGAATCCCGGTCGCCGTGACGTCGTGTCCGCCGTGCTGTTGGGGAGCCTTGGCGTCGCCGCGACCGCCCTTTCCGCGGCGCCCAGGCCCCGGGGAAAGCCGCTGGCGGTCAACGCCACCGAGGACCTGATGCGCGAGCACGGCGTCATCCGGCGCACCCTTCTGGTCTACGACGAGCTCGCGCGGCGCCTGCGGAACCCTGGGGAGACCGCTCCTTCCGAGGTGCTCTCCCAGGCCGCGGGCCTGATGGCCCGGTTTGGCGAGGGCTACCACGAGAAGCTCGAGGAAACCGAGGTGTTCCCACCCCTGGTCAAGGCCGGCCAGCAGAAACCGCTCGTCGACGTGCTCCTCGCGCAGCACGCGGCCGGCCGCGCACTGACCCAGGGCTTCCTCGCGGCGGCGAACAGCCCGGACGCCCTATCGAAGCCGGACTCCCGCTCGCGCGTGGCCCAGCAGCTCATGCAGTTCACCCGCATGTACCAGGCCCACGCGGCGCGTGAGGACACGGTGCTCTTTCCCGCCTTCCGGTCGCTCTTCGCGGCGAAGGACTTCGAGGCGCTGGGAGATCGCTTCGAGGAACAGGAACACCGCCTGCTCGGGAGCGATGGCTTCGAGAAGGCGCTCGACGAGGTCGCGCGGCTGGAGCGCGCCCTGGGCATCCACGACCTGGCTGGGTTCACCCCCAGGACTTAAGGCGCCGTGGCCACGGGCTCGCCGGGCGCCGTGTCGTTGCGGTGGATCACGCCCTCCTTCATCACGAAGAGGACCTTCTGGGTGACGCGGATGTCCTGGAGGGGGTTGCCGGGCACGGCGACGACGTCCGCCAGCTTCCCCGGCTCCAGCGTCCCCAGCCGGTCCGACACCCCGAGCAGCTCCGCCGCGTTCACGGTGGCGGTGCGCAGGGCCTCGGCGGGCGCCAGGCCGGCGTCCACCATCAGCCCGAACTCCTCCGCGTTGCGCCCATGGGCGAATACGCCCGCGTCCGTGCCGAACGCGATGCGCACCCCCAGGGAGATCGCCTTGCGCATCACCTGCTCTCGCCTCACATTCACGGCGCGCAGCTTGATGACGGTGGCCGGCGGCAGGCTGCCCTTGTCCGCCAGCTCCTTCACTCCGTAGAAGGCCAGGACGGTGGGCACGTACCAGGTGCCCTTGCTCTTCATCAGCTCCAGCGCCTCGTCGTCCATCAACGTGCCGTGCTCGATGGAGTCCACGCCCGCGCGGATGGCGCGCTTCGCCCCTTCCGCGCCGTGCGCGTGCGCGGCCACCTTGCGCCGGCGCGAGTGGGCTTCGTCCACCACCGCGTCCAGCTCCGCCTGGGTGAACTGCGGGGCGTCCGCGTCTCCGTTGAGGCTCAGCACGCCGCCCGTGGCGCACACCTTGATGACGTCCGCGCCGTACTTGAGGTTCTCTCGCACGAGGGCGCGCAGCGCGTCCGGGCCATCCGCCACGCCTCGGCTGGCGTCATGGGCCATCAGCCCCTTGCGCCAGGAGTTTCCGTGGTCACAGTGGCCGCCCGTGGTGCTCAGGGCGGACGTCGCGGCCAGGATGCGGGGCCCCACGACGGTGCCTCGCGCGATGGCGTTGCGCAGGCCCACGTCGATGAAGTCCTCCGAGCCCAGGTTGCGCACCGTGGTGAACCCCGCCATCAGCGTGGCGCGCGCCCGCGGCAGCGTGTTCAACGTCTGCTCGGGGATGGTGCGCTGGAAGTTGTCGATGATGTCCTTGCGCCAATCGGGCCCGGGCTCCGCGCTCAGGTGCGTGTGCGCGTCCATGAAGCCCGGCAGGAGCGTGGCGTCGCCCAGGTCCACGACCGTCGCGCCTTCCGGCACGGGCGCCTTCGGGCCCACGCCCACCACCTTCCCCTCCGCCACCACCACCACGCCCGGGCTGACGATCTTCCCCGTCTTCGCATCGAAGAGCCGCGCCGCCTTGAGGACCTGGGTCGTCGTCCGGGCGGGCTCGGTGGCTTCGGCGGAATGGGACAGCGACAGCAGGAGGGAGCCAAGGAGCAGAGCGGGTCGCACGGTCCGCCGATGCTACCGCAACGCCATCACGGCGTGCCCGCCCGGCGGACGGCGGGGCGCTGCGTGTGACGCGTCACGTAGTCCACCAGCCGCGGGTGCCCTTCCAGGAGCTTCAGCGTGTGGGCCAGGTGGAGGATCGACGCCATCACCACGTCGGCGGCCGTGAAGTGCGCCCCCACGAGGAACTCCCGGCCGTCGAGCCGCGAGTCCACGACCGCGAGCACCGCGTTCAACCGCTGCCGGGACAGCGGCGCTTCCGCCTGCTGTCCCTCCGGAAGCCGCGCGTGCCGGAAGAAGTCCAGCACCACCGGCTCCACGGTGTCCTCCGCGACGGCGATCCACTGGTAATACGCGGCGCGTTCGGCGGAGCCCACGGGGGGCGCCAGGTGATGCTCCGGGAACCGGTCCGCCAGGTGCATGCAGATGGCCGAGGACTCGAACAGCGTCACGTCCCCGTCCACCAGCGTCGGGACCTGGCCGAAGGGATTCAGCGCCAGGTACTCCGGCGTCGACGTGTCCCCCTTCGAGGGCTCCACCTTCACCAACTCGTACGGCACCCCGAGCTCCTCCAGCAGCCAGCGGGCGCGGGTCGCTCGGGTCCTGGGCGTGAAATAGAGCTTCATGGGCGCACCTCCGAACAGGTCCGCCCCGAGTGCTATCACGCGGCCCCGTGTGCGGGTCCACCGCGCAGCCGCTCGAACTCCACCGCGCAGTGCGCGGAGAACACCTTCACTTCGTGCCCATGCGCGCGCACCAGCTCGCGCAGCCGCTCCTGGTTCGCGAGCCGCGCGGCGTTGTCCACCGACCTCAGCCGCTGGAACAGCGCCACGCCCCACGGGCTCCGCGGCGCCACCGGATCCACCTCGTGGTGGCTGAAGTACGCGTCTCCCGCGTGCAGCACCCAGCCCCCGGGGCCCTTCACCGCGACGCCGCAGTGGCCGGCCGTGTGTCCCGCCAGCGGCACCAGCAGCACCTCCGCGTCCAGGCCCGGAATCACCCGGACGGACTCGAAGCCGAACCAGCGCTCGCCGTCCACGGCGTACCGGTTCCACTTCGGCCCGTGCTCCCACTGCACCGGCCGGTAGCCGAACATCGCGCCCGGCTTCGGCGGCACCAGGGCCGCGTCGTGCTCGTCCTCGAACACGTGGACCTGGGCCTCGGGGAAATCCGCCAGCCCGCCAATGTGGTCCAGGTCCATGTGCGTCGGCACGATGTGCCGCACGTCCCCGCGCTGGAACCCCAGTCGCTCCACCTGGGCCAGCGCTGTCTCGGCCAGCTCCAACCGGGGCGCGTTCCGGGCCACGAACCGCCCGCCCAGCCGCTGCTTCGCGTCCTGGACATCCCGGGTCCCCAGCCCCGTGTCCACCAGGACGAGCCCCCGTGGCGTCTCCAGCAGCAGGCAGTGGCAGACCATCCGGGCGCGCTCGAAGAGCCCGCCGTCGCCCGTGACGAACCGGGCGCTGGAGGGACACAGGGTTCCGCAGTTCAGGTGATGGATTCGCATGCCCGTCACTGTACGAATCCACCCCACGGGCCCGATTGGAGGAATCGGCCAGAGTCCGGTGGCCCGCACCCGGACCGGGTTGCTGCCCGGGGCCCGCCGCGCCATGGTTGCCGGCGCATGGCCTCCCCGTCCGAGCACACGCTGACCCCGCGGGCCGACCTGTCGCGCTTCGTCCAGCGGGCACGGCTCCTCTGGCGGGGCCCGTCCCCGGACGCCTACGTCCGCCTCCCGGACGGCACCGTCGAGCTGGTGGTCCGCGTCACGGCGTCGTCCTGCGACGTGCACGCGCTGGGGCCCCGGGAGCACGTGCTGCGCAAGGCGCCGTCGGAGGTGCCGCCCGACACGCTGGGCCTCCAGTTCAAGCCCGGGGGCGCGTATCCGTTCTTCGGTGTGCCCATGTCGGAGCTGGCCCGCCGGTCGCTGTCCATCGACACACTCTGGGGCCGGGCCGACGGCGCGAGGCTGCGCGCCCAGCTCGCGGAGGCCCGCTCCCCCGAGGCCCGCCTGCGCGCGCTCGAGGCCGCCCTCGCGGACCGGCTCCAGCGGGATGACGTCTACGAGCCCGCCGCCGCGTACCTCGTGCGGCGCGGCATCCGCCTGCTCACCGACGCGGTGGAGATTCCCCGCGTGGCCGGCCTGGCCCGTACGCTGGGCGTGAGCGAGCGGCACCTGCGCCGCGCCTTCGACGACGTGCTCGGCATGGGCCCCAAGGCCTTCGCGCGGCTCGTGCGCTTCCACCGCGCGCTCCGGGCCTCCAGTGTCCAGGGCGCACGGCCGGACTGGGGCGCCATCGCGGCCGGTGCTGGCTACTATGATCAGGCCCACCTCATCGCGGACTTCCGGGCCGTCACGGGCAGCACCCCGGGTGCATGGGTCCGGGCCCGGGTGGCCTGAGCCCCCTGCCCGTCCGCGTCGGACGCGGCGCGTCGGGATGCTGCGGGGCGGCGGATCCAGCTGCCTGGTGGGCCTCCTGGGAATCGAACGGGCGGCTGTGCGTTGTGCAGGAGGCGTGGGCGTTTTCCCCGCTTGACCGCCGCAGGGGCATCCCTCACAAACGCCCCGTCCCCGCGGGTCTCCGTTCCCGCGGCCCGAAAGGATCCCATTCATGAAGCGATTGATGGTCATCGCCGCCCTCGTGGGTGCCGCTCCGGCGCTCGCCGACGAAGGCATGTGGACGTACAACAACTTCCCCGCCGCGAAGGTGAAGCAGAAGTACGGCTTCGAGCCGGATCAGCAGTGGCTGGAGAAGCTGCGCCTGGGCGCGGTGCGTCTGGCTGGCGGCTGCTCCGCGAGCTTCGTGTCGCCGGACGGCCTGGTGATGACGAACCACCACTGCGCGCGCGGCTGCATCGAGCAGCTGTCCTCCGCGAAGCAGGACTACCTAGCCAACGGCTTCTACGCGAAGACGCAGGCCGAGGAGAAGCAGTGCCCGGCGATGGAGGTGAACCAGCTCGTCGAGATCACCGACGTCACCGACGCGCTGAACAAGGCCACCCAGTCGCTGTCCGGCAAGCAGTACTCGGACACGCTGAAGGCGGAGATGGCCAAGGTGGAGAAGGCCTGCGCCAACGGCGACGACAAGGTGCGTTGTGACGTCGTCACGCTGTACCAGGGCGGCAAGTACAACCTCTACAAGTACCGCCGCTTCCAGGACGTGCGCCTGGTGTTCGCCCCGGAGCACGCCATCGCCTTCTTCGGCGGTGACCCGGACAACTTCGAGTTCCCCCGCTACGACCTGGACGTGTCGTTCGTGCGCGTCTACCAGGACAAGCAGCCGGTGAAGACGCCGGACTACTTCAAGTGGTCCGAGCACGGCGCCAAGGAGAACGAGCTCACGTTCGTGGCCGGCAACCCGGGCCGCACCTCGCGCCAGCTGACCATCGCGGAGCTGGAGTACATCCGCGACGTGTCCATGCCCAAGTCGCTCATGTACCTGTCCGAGATGCGGGGCATGCTCACGGAGTTCCAGAAGCGCGGCCCCGAGCAGAAGCGCATCTCCAGCAACATGCTCTTCGGCGTGGAGAACGGCCTGAAGGCGTCCAAGGGCCGCCACGAGGCGCTGCTCGACAAGCAGTTCTTCGCGCAGAAGGTCGCCGCGGAGCAGGAGCTGCGCAAGAAGGTCGACGCGAACCCCGAGCTGAAGAAGAAGTACGCCGGCGCCTGGGATGAGATCGCCAAGGCGGAGGGGCAGCTCGTCAACCTCCGCAAGGACCTGAACTACATGGAGCAGGGCCAGGGCCTGTCGTCCTCCATGTACGTCATCGCCCGGACGCTGGTGCGCGCCAGCGAGGAGCTGCCCAAGGACAACGGCCAGCGGCTGCGTGAGTACAACGACGCCAACCAGCCCGCGCTCAAGGCGCAGCTCTTCAGCCCCGCGCCCATCTACCCGGAGCTGGAGATCGCCCGCCTGACGTTCAGCCTCACCAAGCTGCGCGAGGAGCTGGGCGCCAAGCACCCCTTCGTGAAGAAGGTCCTGGGCAAGGAGTCCCCGGAGCAGGTCGCCACCCGCGTGGTGAAGGGCAGCAAGCTGGCGGACGTCAAGGCGCGCCAGGCGCTCTTCGACGGTGGCAAGAAGGCCGTGGAGGCGTCCAAGGATCCGATGATCCAGCTGGCCCTCCTGGTGGACCCGGACGCCCGCGCCATCCGCAAGAAGTTCGAGGACGACGTGGAGTCCGTCATCCGGAAGAACAGCGAGCTGGTCGCCAAGGCGAGCTTCGACATCTACGGCACCAACCAGTACCCGGACGCGACGTTCTCCCCGCGCGTGTCCTTCGGTTCGGTGAAGGGCTACACGGAGAATGGCGCGCAGGTGGCGCCGTTCACCCAGATGGCTGGCACGTTCGAGCACGCCACGGGCCAGGAGCCGTTCGCCCTGCCCAAGTCGTGGGTGAAGTCGGAGAAGGTCATCAACGGCGCCACGCTGATGAACTTCGTCACCACCAACGACATCATCGGCGGCAACTCCGGTTCGCCCGTGCTGAACCAGAACCGCGAGGTCGTGGGCCTGGTGTTCGACGGCAACATCCAGTCGCTGGGCGGTGACTACGGCTTCGACGAGTCCGTGAACCGCACCGTGGCGGTCCACTCGGACGCCATCATCGAGGCGCTCCAGAAGATCTACGGCGCCAACCGCGTGCTGGAAGAGCTGCGCCCCGGTAGCACGAAGGTGACGCCGGTGAAGGCCAACCCGGCGGGGTAGTCTCCCCTTCCGCGGGCTGAAGTCCCCGAGGCTGCCTGGTTCGCGCCAGGCAGCCTCTTCTTTCATCCGCGCCCGCGAGGAGCCCTCACCCTGAGCGGGGCTCCGCGGACGCCCTCCGGCTCACTCCCACTCGATGGTGGCGGGCGGCTTGGAGGAGATGTCGTAGACGACGCGGTTGATGCCGCGCACCTCGTTGGTGATGCGCGAGGAGATGCGCTCCAGGATGGGGAACGGGATGCGGGCCCAGTCCGCCGTCATCCCGTCCACGCTGGTGACGGCGCGCAGCACGCAGGTGGACTCGTAGGTGCGCTCGTCGCCCATCACGCCCACGCTCTGCACCGGCAGCAGCACCGCGAACGCCTGCCACACCTCGCGGTACAGGCCGGCCTTGTGGATCTCCTCCTGGACGATGGCGTCCGCGCGGCGCACCAGGTCCAGGCGCTTCTCGTTCACCTCGCCCAGCACCCGGATGGCCAGGCCCGGCCCCGGGAAGGGCTGGCGGGAGACCATCTCGTCCGGCAGGCCCAGCTCGCGGCCCAGGGCGCGGACCTCGTCTTTGAAGAGCTCGCGCAGGGGCTCCACCAGCTTGAGCTTCATCTGCTCTGGCAGGCCGCCCACGTTGTGGTGGCTCTTGATGGTGACGGAGGGGCCCTTCCAGGACACGGATTCAATGACGTCCGGGTACAGCGTGCCCTGCGCCAGGAAGCCCGCGTCCTGCACGTCGCGCGAGGCCTCCTCGAACACGGCGATGAACTCCCGGCCGATGATCTTCCGCTTCTGCTCTGGATCGGTGACGCCGGCCAGCTTGGACAGGAAGCGCTCGCGCGCATCCACCGTCTTCAGGGGGACGTGGAAGCGGTCCACGAAGAGGGCCTCCACCTGCGCCCGCTCGCCCTGCCGCAGGACGCCGTTGTCCACGAAGATGCACTGGAGGCGCGGGCCGATGGCCCGGTGCAGCAGCAGCGCCGCCACGGAGCTGTCCACGCCGCCGGACAGCCCGCAGATGACCCGGCCCTCCTCGCCCACCTGCTTGCGGATGGTCTCCACCGCCTCGTCGATGAAGCCCTTCATCGTCCAGGAGCCGGTGACCTTGCAGTCGTTGAAGAGGAAGGCGCGCAGCATCGTCTTGCCCTGCGGCGTGTGGACCACCTCCGGGTGGAACTGGAGGCCGTACCAGGGCTTCGTCGCATGGGCCGCCGCCGCGAAGGGCGAATTGCCGCTGCGGCCAATGGCCTCGAAACCGGGCGGCAGCACGTCCACCCGGTCCCCGTGGCTCATCCACACCTGCACCTGGTCGCCCGGGTGGAACTCCGCGAACGGGCCGCGCGCGGTGAGCACCTCCACCGCCGCGCTGCCGAACTCCCGGTGCGCGCCCCGGTCGATGCGGCCGCCCAGCAGCTTGGAGATGAGCTGGAGGCCGTAGCAGATGCCCAGCACGGGGACGCCCGCGTCGAAGACGTAGGGGTCACAGCGGGGGGAGCCAGGGGCCTCCACGGAGGCCGGGCCGCCGGACAGGATGATGCCGCGCGGCGCGAACTGGCGGATGTCGGCGGCGGGGAGGTCGGGGCGGTGTATCTCACAATACACCCCCAGCTCGCGCACCCGGCGGGCGATGAGCTGGGTGTACTGGCTCCCGAAATCAAGGATCAGGATCTTCTCGGAGTGCAGGTCCACCGGCGATTCTCCCAGGGGGCGTCGTTGACGGGTGGGGGCCCTTATCGCTACAAACTTCGGGAAATCAACGCTGAAAGGCCGTCAATTGTTCGTGCGCCGCCTGTCCGCTTCCACTGCAGCAGCCATGCTCCTCCTGTCCTCCTCGGGGTGCGTGAAGGAGATCTCCTCTGACGAACGTCTGGAGAGGGATACCCGCAGCGTCGCCGTGAAGGATGCGCCCGGCGTCACCGAGCTCTCCAAGCTCACCTGTGACGACACCACGGCGCCCCTCAACAAGGCGCGGGACGTCAACCGTCCGGAGTCGGACCGGCTGGTGGACTACGTCCAGCTCTACTCCTCGCTCCGGGAGCGCACCCACACCTTCGAGGACGCGATGGCCCGCAACCCGGACCTGAGCTACCGCGAGGGCAGCCAGAACCTGGTCAACGCCAAGGACACCTGCATCCAGCAGACGGCGGACGTCCGGGTGGAGTTCGAGATCTACCTGCGCGAGCTGGTGGACGTCCCCACGGTGCAGGAGATCAAGGGCGGCAACACCGTCACGGTGGCCCGCCTGGACTTCGGCACCATGAAGAAGGCCATCGAGACGCTGGACCCGGACGACCGCGAGCAGCTGCTCCAGCGCGTGAACGCCGCGGAGAAGCGCGTGTCGGCCGCGCCGGCCCCCGCGGAGGAGACCCCCGCCGGCGGCAAGCGTCGCGGCAAGTAGTCCCTCGCGGGCCTCCCCTGGGTGCGTCCCAGGGGAGCCTCCCCTGCCCCGGAGCTTCCTCCGGGGCGGGAAGCCCTACTCCATGCGGTAGTTGGGCGCTTCCTCGGTGATGATGACGTCGTGCACGTGGCTCTCCTTGAGCCCGGCGGACGTGATGCGCGTGAAGGTGGCCTTCGTGCGCAGCTCCTCGATGGTGGCGCACCCCACGTAGCCCATGCCGCTGCGGATGCCACCCAGCATCTGGTGCACGTTCATGGACAGGCTGCCCTTGTACGGGACGCGGCCCTCGATGCCTTCGGGCACCAGCTTCACCGCCTCCACGTCGGACTGGAAGTAGCGGTCCTTGGCGCCCTGCTTCATCGCGCCCAGGCTGCCCATGCCCCGGTAGCTCTTGTAGCTGCGGCCCTGGTACAGGATGACGTCGCCAGGGGACTCCTCGGTGCCGGCGAACAGCGAGCCGATCATCACGGAGCTGGCGCCCGCGGCCAGGGCCTTGACGATGTCGCCCGAGTACTTGATGCCGCCGTCGGAGATGATGGGGATGCCGTGCTTGTCCGCTTCGCGGGCGCAGTCATCCACCGCCGTCACCTGGGGTACGCCCACGCCGGCCACCACGCGCGTGGTGCAGATGGAGCCCGGGCCGATGCCCACCTTCACCGCGTCCACGCCCGCCTCGATGAGCGCGCGCGTGCCTTCCGCGGTGGCCACGTTGCCGGCGATGAGGTCGAACCCGCGGAAGTTCTTGCGGGTGTCGCGCACGCCCTCCAGCACGCCCTTGGAGTGGCCGTGCGCGGTGTCCACGACGATGACGTCCACGCCCGCCTTGAGCAGCGCGTCGATGCGGGCCTCGCGGTCGGCGGACACGCCCACGGCGGCGGCGCAGAGCAGGCGGCCCTTCGCGTCCTTGGCCGCGTAGGGGTGGGTGCGGCGCTTCTCGATGTCCTTGATGGTGATGAGGCCCTTCAGCTCATAGGCCTCGTTCACGACGAGGAGCTTCTCGATGCGGTGCTCGTGGAGGAGCTTCTGGGCGTCGTCCTGGGAGATGCCCTCGCGGCCGGTGACGAGCTTCGTCGTCATCACGTCCTCGACCTTCTGGGTGAAGTTCTTCTCGAAGCGCACGTCGCGGCTGGTGACGATGCCCACCAGGCGCTTGCCCTGCACCACGGGGACGCCGGACACGCCGTGCGCCTTCATCAGCTCCAGCGCGCGAGAGAGCGGCGCCTTCGGTTCGATGGTGACCGGATCCACCACCATGCCGCTCTCGAACTTCTTGACCTTGAGGACCTCCAGCGCCTGCTGCTCGGGGGTCATGTTCTTGTGGATGACGCCAATGCCACCTTCCTGGGCCATGGCGATGGCCGTGCGGGCTTCCGTCACGGTGTCCATGGCGGCGGACAACAGGGGCACGTTGAGCCGGATGTTGCGCGTCAGGCGGGTCGTCAGGTCGGCATCACGGGGCGTGACGGCGCTCTCGCCGGGCAGCAGGAGCACGTCGTCGAAGGTGAGGGCCAACCGGATATCGGGGTTCAACATGGGGGCTCCCGGAGGCCCCGCGGGGCACCAGCGCCCGGCGGGTGCGTGTCCATACGGTTTACGCGGCAGCCGCGCAACGGAAGAAGGTTTTTTGCCGCCCGTTCCCTAGGACTTCGGGTGATACTCGGCGTCCCACACACACGACTTGGGACTTGGACCGGGCCTTGGCGGATTCGAATCAAGCGGGGGCGGTCGGGCTGGTGGTGAAGCTGCCCTTCGCCACCCCCGAGGAGTTCCTGGCGAAATACGGGGGCAACATCACCCGGGGGGGCATCTATTTGCGCGCCAAGGCCGTCCGCCCTCCGGGCACGGCCGTCACCCTGGACCTCCGCCTGGCGAGCGGCGACCGGCTCCTCTACACGGCGGCCATCGTCCACTTCGTCACCGGTCAGCAGGGCCAGGGCATCTCCGGGATGGGCCTGAGGTTCGGGGAGGCGGACGCACCGACCCGCCGGTTCCTGGACGCCGCCGTGGCCATCCTCCCCCACGCCCAGTCGGACGTACCGCCCGTGCCCAACGGGGTGGGCCCGGCGGACTTCACCGTCCCTGGCCCCGCCGCCGCCCCCGCCCTCCCCTCCGCCGCGCGCGCCGAGCCCGGCCCTGGCGCCGCCCGGGGGGACGGAGCTGATGTGCCCGGCGCTCCCACCGCACCCGCGCTGGAGATGGTGACGGCGGAGTCGTTGGATCTGAACACGGCCGAGCCACCCCGGGCCGGCCCTGTCATCGGCATCGACCTGGGGACGACGAACTCGTGCGCCGCGTTCGTGCGCGGCAACAAGCCGGGGGTGCTGCCCAGCCGCGAGGGTCACAACACGGTGCCCTCCATCCTGGCGTTCAACCAGCGCGGCAGGCTGGTGGTGGGCCACCCCGCCAAGGGGCAGATGCTCACCAACCCGCGCCAGACCGTGTACGGCGCCAAGCGGCTGGTGGGCCGGCCCTACGCGTCGCCCATCGTCGAGCAGATCAAGGGCCGCTTCCACTACGAGATCGCCGCGGGCCAGGCGGGCGAAGCGGCGGTGCGGCTGGGCGATCGCATCTACTCGCTCCAGCAGATCTCCGCGCTGATCCTCCGGGAGGTGCGCGAGGTGGCGCAGAACCAGCTGGGCCAGCCCATCTCCCGGGCGGTCATCACGGTGCCCGCCTACTACAACGACAACCAGCGGCAGGCCGTCCGCGAGGCGGGCAAGCTCGCGGGGCTGTACGTGGAGCGCATCCTCAACGAGCCCACGGCGGCGGCGCTGGCGTACGGCTATGGCAAGAAGCTCAACCAGCGCGTGCTGGTGTACGACCTGGGCGGCGGCACGTTCGACGCGTCGGTGCTGGAGCTGCACGACACCGTCTACGAGGTGATCTCCACCGGCGGCGACACGTTCCTGGGCGGCATCGACTTCGACAACGCCATCGTCGAGTCCCTGCTGGAGGAGTTCGAGCGGCAGACGGGCCGCGCCTTCCAGGGGGACCGGGTGGCCCTGCAGCGCATCAACGACGCGGCGGAGCGGGCCAAGTGCGCCCTGTCCGAGCGCTCGGAGATGCGCGTGCACGTGGCCTTCGTGACGATGATCGACAACAAGCCGTACGACCTGGACGTCACGCTCACGCGGCAGAAGTTGATCGCCCTGACGGAGAAGCTGGTCGACCGCACGGTCCAGGTCTGTGAAGAGGTGCTGCAGGCCAAGGGGCTGGGGCCCAAGGACATCGACGAGGTGATCCTCGTCGGAGGGCAGAGCCGCTTCCCGCTGGTGCACGAGAAGATCACCCAGTTCTTCGGCCGGCCGCCCAGCAAGGGCGTGCACCCGGACGAGGCCGTGGCGCTGGGCGCGGCGCTCCTGGCGCACAGCCTGGGGCAGCTGGAAGGCGTGGTGCTCATCGACGTGCTGCCCATGGCCATTGGCGTGGGGCTGCCCGGCGGGCGCTTCAAGCCGGTGCTGGAGCGCAACGTGTCGCTGCCGGCCTCCAAGGTCCACACGCTCTCCACGCACCGCGATGGACAGACGGAGCTGGAGCTCACCGTGTTCCAGGGTGACTCCGACCGGGCGCAGGACAATGAGTACCTGGGCACGTTGCGGCTCGCCGGCCTGCCAAAGCGTCCGCGCGGCGCGGTGCAGGTGACCGTCACCTTCGAGGTGAACAACGAGTCGCTGCTGAAGGTGACCGCGCGCGAGGGCACGACAGGTCGCGAAGTGGTCAGCACGTTCACCACCCGCGACACGCCGGAGGCCGTGAAGGCGCGGCTGTCCCAGCCGGAAGCGCCCGCGGTGCTGGCGCCTCCGACGTTGGCACCCTCCTCGGCCACCACCGGAGGCGCGCACTCCGTCAGCGCCGCGCGCAACCTGGCCGCGGCCGCCGCGCAGGGCGTGACTCCGGAGGTCGCGGGGGTGTCGAAGCCAAAGGGCTTCATGGGGTGGTTGAAGGGGTTGTTCGGCCGCGCTTGAAACTTTCACGCATCCCCGCTTCTTGAGTGAGTGGGTGGGTGATGCGCGCAGGGTCTCGTCACCGAGAGTGGCTGGAGGGTTCGAGCGTCGGGGCTGTTAAGAAGTGTCGACATTGTTTCGACACATGGATGGCCCCCCGTGAACGACTTCTCGCGAACCCTTCCCGGCGTCCTGTTGAAGCTTGCCTCGGGTCCTTCCGCTCAGGTGCCGCGGTACACCTTCCTGGGTGACGCGGAGGGGGAAGAGGCGCATTGGAGCGCATTCGACCTGGACGCGCGCGCGCGGCGGATCGCCACGGCGCTGCGGGCTCGGGGCGCGGTGGGCGAGCGCGTGCTGCTCCTGTATCCCCCGGGGCTGGACTACGTCGCGGGGTTCTTCGGGTGTCTGTACGCGGGCGCGGTGGCGGTGCCGGCGTACCCGCCGGATCCGATGCGCCTGGAGCGCACCCTGCCCCGCCTGCGCGCCATCATCCAGGACGCGCAGGCATCGGTGGTGCTCACCACGTCCGGCATCCTGGAGCTGTCGGACTTCGTCTTCGAACATGCGCCGGACTTCCGCGCACTGCACTGGATGGCGACGGACGCGCTTCCGGAGGGGGGTGAGCGGGACTGGGTGGCGCCAGAGGGCGTGGGCGCGGAGTCGCTCGCGTTCCTCCAGTACACGTCCGGGAGCACGGGCACGCCGAAGGGCGTGATGCTCACGCACGCGAACCTGCTGCACAACCTGGAACTCATCGCCGGAGCGTTCCAGGTGCGCCGCGACAGCGTGGCCGTCATCTGGCTGCCGCCGTACCACGACATGGGGCTCATCGGCGGCATCCTGGAGCCGCTGTACGGCGGGTTCCCGGCGGTGTGGATGTCGCCGATGACGTTCCTCAAGCGGCCCATGGCGTGGCTGGAGGCGGTGTCCCGCTTCGGAGGCACCCTCAGCGGCGGGCCGAACTTCGCGTTCGACCTGTGCGTGCGCAAGAGCACGCCGGAGCAGCGGCGGGCGTTGGACTTGAGCCGGTGGGAGGTCGCGTTCTGCGGCGCGGAGCCCATTCGTCCGGAGACGCTGGAGCGCTTCGCGGAGGCGTTCGAGCCGAGCGGCTTCCGGCGCGAGGCGTTCTACCCCTGCTACGGCCTGGCGGAAGGGACGTTGATCGTCTCAGGCGGCCAGCCGGCGGCGCCTCCGGTGTTGGCGACGCTCTCCGGGGACGCGCTGGAACAGCACCGCGCGGAGGACGTGGGCGCGGACGAGCCCGGGGCGCGGGTGCTGGTGGGCTGCGGACGCACGCTGGCGGAGCAGCGCATCGCCATCGTGGAGCCGGACACGCTCGCGCGGCGCTCGCCCGGCGAGGTGGGCGAGATCTGGGTGTCCGGTTCGAGCGTGGCGCGGGGCTACTGGGGCCGCGAGGAGGCGACGCGGGAGACGTTCCAGGCGCGCATCGCGCACGAGGACTCGGGGCCGTTCCTGCGCACGGGGGATCTGGGCTTCCTGCGGCCCGACGGTGAGCTGTACGTCACCGGGCGGCGCAAGGACCTCATCATCCTGCGTGGCCGGAACCACTACCCCCAGGACCTGGAGGCGACGGTGTCGGCGGCCCACCCTGCGCTCCGCCCCGGTGGAGGGGCGGTGTTCGCGGTGGAGGTCGCGGGCGAGGAGCGGGCGGTCGTCGTGCAGGAAGTCGACGTGCGCCGGCTGGGAGACCTGCGGAGGCAGTTCGCGGAGGCGGACGCGGCGGCCGGTGCCATCCGGCAGCGGCTGGCGGAGTCACATGAAGTGCAGGCCCACGCGGTGGTGCTCATCGAGCCGGGGAGCCTGCCGAAGACGTCCAGCGGCAAGGTGCAGCGGCATGCGTGCCGTGCGGGCTTCCTCACGGGGACGTTGCAGGAGGTGATGACGTGGCGGGAGGAGCCGCCCGAGCCTCCACGCAGTCCAGGGTCCGGTGCCCCGGGTGCGGTGGACTCCGGTGGTCTGCCCCCTTCCCACGCGGTGGAGGCGTCGAACGGCGCGAGTTCCTCGGCCTCTGGCATGCCCCCAGGCGGTCCACGGTCCGGAGCTTCGGGGACGGTGGAGTCCGGTGGTGTGTCCCCTTCCCTTGCGGTGAATGCATCGACCGGCGCGGACTCCGGCGGAACCCCGACGGCTTCATGGAGGCCATCCGTCGGGCCGTTCTCCGCGACTCACGGAGGGCTTGGGCTGGACGCACCGGCCCTGGCACCGGACGCGGAGGCGCTGGTGGCGTGGCTTCGCGACGTTGTGGCTCGGCATGCGCGCATGCGCCGCGAAGAGGTCGAAGTCCTGGCCCCGGTGACGCGTTACGGGCTGGACTCACTGGGCGCGGTGGAGCTGGCGCACGAGGTGGGCACGGCCATGGGCCTGACGGTGCCCATGGAGTGGCTGCTCGAAGGTCCGAGCATCGCGTCGCTCGCCACGCGGCTGCTCACGCTCCGTGATTCCTCCGGCCACGCGCCGAGCACGCTCCGACGCCGGGACGCGGCGGGCGACCGCGCGGTGTCCTTCGCGCAAGCGCGCCTGTGGTTCATGGACCGGTATGCGCCCGGTGACGCGACCTACAACCTGCCCGCCGCGATTCGACTGGACGGGCAACTGGATGTGCCCGCGCTGGAGGGCAGCCTCGCGGCGCTCTCGGCCCGGCATGACGCGCTGAGGACCACCTTCCGCGAGGATGACGGCCGGCCGCTCCAGGTCATCGCCCCGGCCGCGACGCTGCCGCTCACCCGCGTGTCGCTGGACTCCCTCCCGGCCGAGGCTCGCGAGGCCGAAGCCTCCCGGTGGGCCCACGAAGAGGCCCGCCGCCCGTTCGACCTGTCGCGCGGCCCGCTCGTGCGCGCCTCGCTCCTCACGCTGGATGCGGGCACGCACGTGCTGGTGCTGGTCATGCACCACGCCGTGTCCGACGGCGCCTCCATGGCGGTGCTCGTGCGCGAGCTGTCCTCGCTCTACGCGGCGCTGCGCGAGGGACGGCCATCCCCCCTGCCCGCCCTGCCGCTGCGGTACGCCGACTTCGCCGAATGGCAGCGGGCTTCCTTGAACGGAGCCGCGTTGGCTTCGCGGTTGGACTTCTGGCGTGAGCAGCTGACGGGCGCCCCGCCGCTGTTGGAGCTGGCCACCGACCGGCCACGCCCGGCCGAACGAAAGTCGACCGGCGCGCGGGTGCCGGTGGTGTTGGACCGCCGGCTGGCGGATGCCGTGCGCGCGCTGGCGGTGCGCGAGGGCGTGACGCCCTTCATGGTGCTGCTCGCGGGCTTCCAGGCGGTGCTCGCGCGTCGTTCGGGACAGGACGACGTCAGCGTGGGCACGGCCATCGCGGGCCGAAGCCGCGCGGAGCTCCAGGGACTGGTGGGGCTCTTCGTCAATACGCTGGTGATGCGCACCCGGCTGTCTGGCGCGCCCACGTTCCGGGAGCTGCTGGACCGTGTCCGGGTGACGGCGATGGGTGCGTATGCGCACCAGGATGTGCCGTTCGAGAAGCTGGTGGAGGCGCTTCAGCCCAATCGCGAGCGCGGGCACACGCCGCTGTTCCAGGTGATGTTCATCCTCCAGGGCGCGCAGGTGGGCGCTCCGGTACTGCCGGGCCTCCAGTCGCGCCTTCTGGACGTTCACACCGGCACCGCGATGTTCGACCTGACGTTGTCCCTGGCCGAGTCCGCTCGGGGCTTCGAGGGCTGGCTGGAGTACGCCACCAACCTGTTCGACGCTGGCTCCGTGACCCGGTTGGCCGGGCACCTGCGCGTGCTGCTCGAGGGCGCGGTCGCGGACCCCTCGTGCCGGGTGGATTCGCTCCCGTGGCTGGATGCAGCGGAGTCAGTACGGCTGCTGCGACTGGCCCGTGGCCCGGACTCCGACTTCGCTTCCAAGGCCACCGCGTCCTCGCTGTTCGCGGCCCAGGCGGCGCGCACGCCGGACGCCGTGGCGCTCGTCGTGGGCGAGACACGGGTGACGTACCGGGAGCTTCTCCATCGCTCCCGGCTCGTGGCGCATGCGCTTCGCCAGCGGGGCGTGGGACCGGAGTCCGTGGTCGGGCTGTGCGTGGAGCGCTCGGTGGAGCTGGCGGTGGGGTTGCTCGGCATCCTCGAAGCGGGAGCGGCCTACCTGCCATTGGATCCCGCATATCCGGCGCAGCGGCTCTCCGCGATGTGGGCGGACTCGGGGGCTCGGGTCCTCGTGAGCATGCGTCACCTGCAGGGCGTGCTCGACGTGCGTGCGTCGCGGCGGCTCTTCCTGGACGCGCTGGACCCCTCAGTGGGCCAGGGCTTCGTGGCGCCTCCGCGCGATGCGGGGTCGCTCGCGTACGTGCTCTACACGTCGGGTTCCACGGGGCGGCCCAAGGGCGTGGCGGTGCCGCACACGACGGTGATGAACTTCTTCCACGCGATGGACGCGCACGTGTCTCCGCGTCCGGGCACCTGGCTCGCGGTGACAAGCATCTCGTTCGACATCTCCGTGCTGGAGTTGCTCTGGACGTGGACGCGGGGCTTCCAGGTGGTGCTCGCGCCTTCAGGGCTGGAGCCTGTCGCGCTCGCGGACCTGCTGGAGCGGCACGGCATCACCCACTTGCAGTGCACGCCGTCCTACGCACGGGCGCTGGTGGAGGATCCCCGCGCCCTGCGCGCGTTGGGCAACCTGCACCAACTGTTGGTCGGCGGTGAGGCGTTCCCGGGGGAGCTCGCCGCGCGGTTGCGGACACGGGTTCCGGCGCTGCTCAACATGTATGGCCCCACCGAGACGACGGTGTGGTCGTCGCTGCACCCCGTGGAGGCGGAGTCGGCCGGGACGGTCCCCCTGGGGCGGCCGCTGGCGAACACCTCGCTGTACCTGTTGGACGCGCGCCTCACGCCGGTTCCCGTGGGCGTGCCCGGGGAGGTGTTCATCGGGGGCGAAGGCGTCGTGCGCGGCTACCTGGGCCGGACGGACCTGACCGCCGAGCGCTTCCTCCCGGATGCGTTCCGGGACGAGCCTGGTGCACGGATGTATCGCACGGGCGACCGGGCGCGGTGGCGCGCGGACGGGACGCTGGAGTTCCTGGGCCGTGTGGATCATCAGGTGAAGGTCCGTGGCTTCCGCATCGAGCCGGGGGACATCGAAGCCGCGCTCCGCTTGCATCCGGAGGTCCGCGAGACGGTGGTCGTCGTCCGCGAGGACGTGCCCGGTGAGTCGCGGCTGGTGGCCTACGTGGCCCCAGCGACCCCGGAGGCCAGCGCCCTTCGTGAGCACCTGCGCTCCCATGTCCCCGAGTACATGGTGCCCACCGCCTTCGTCGGCCTGGACGCCCTGCCACTGACCCCCAACGGGAAGGTGGACCGCCGCGCCCTTCCCGTCCCCAGCGCCACGTCGGCCGCCGGCTCAAAGGACGGCGCGCTTCGGACGCCCCTCCAGCAGAAGCTGGCCTCGCTGTTCCAGGACGTGCTGCATGTGGAGCACGTCGGCGTGGACGATGACTTCTTCGCGCTCGGCGGGCACTCGCTGCTGGCCACCCAGCTCATCGCCCGTATGGCGGTTCGGTTCGGCGTGGACCTTCCCGTGCGCGCGCTGTTCGACGCCCCCACCGTGGCGCGGCTCGCGGAGCGCATCCAAGAAGTCCCTTCTTCTGGGACGCCTGTTTCGCCCATCCCCGTCATGTCCCGTGTCGGGGACCTGCCGCTGTCGTTCGCGCAGCAGCGCATGTGGTTCCTGGAACAGATGGATCCGGGACAGGCGCTCTACAACATCCCCCTGGCCATGTGGCTGAGGGGCCCCGTGAACGCGGAGGTGCTGCGCCGCGTGTTCGCGGAGGTCGTCCGCCGGCATGAACCGCTGCGCACCACGTTCCATGAGCGCGACGGCGAGCCATCCCAGCGCATCCACCCCACGCCCTCCGAGTGGCCTCTCCCGGTGGAGGACCTGCCGGGAGGCGCGGCTCGCGAGGACGCCCTGCGGCGCCACCTGCGCGACGACGCGGCCCTGCCGTTCGACCTGAGCACCGGCCCGTTGCTGCGCACGCGACTGCTGCGGCTCGCGCCCGAAGAACATGTGCTGCTCCTGTGCATGCACCACATCGTCACGGATGGCTGGTCCATGGGCGTGCTCGTGCACGAGGTGGGCAGCCTCTATGAGGCGTTCACCGCGGGCCGGTCCTCACCGCTGCCCGCCCTGGAGGTGCAGGCCGCGGATGTCGCCGCATGGCAGCGCCAGGAGGGAGCGTCGGACGCGACGCGGGCCCACCTGGAGGCGTTGAAGGAGTCCCTGAAGGAAACGCCGGTGTTGGCGTTGCCTGGACAGAGCCTGTCCGGGGCCCGGACGACGCGGGGAGGCAGCCTTGTCTTCACGCTGCCGGCGCCCCTGGTGCGCACGCTGGAGCAGGTGGGCCGTGACCGCGACGCCACGCTGTTCATGGTGCTGATGGCTGGTTATCAGGCCCTGCTGTCGCGCTACTCCGGGCAGGAGGACTTCGCCGTGGGCACGCCGGTGGCCCACCGCTTCCGTCCAGAGCTGGAACCCCTCATGGGCGTGTTCCTCAACACGCTGGTGCTGCGTGCTCGCCTGGACGGCGCCCCGCGCTTCCATGAGCTGCTGGCGCGCGTGCGCGAGTCCTCGCTGGCCGCGTACGCACGGCAGGACGTGCCCTACGAACGGCTCGTGGAGGCGCTGGGTCCGGCGCGCGGCGGCGAGCGCGCTTCGCTGTTCCAGGCGATGTTCGTGCTGCAGAACACCCCGCTGCCCGCGCTCGCGCTGCCTGGGGTTCACATGGAGCGGCTGCCCACCACGACCGGGACGGCGCGCTTCGATCTCCTCTTGTCGCTCACCGCGCGGGATGGCGGGCTGGAGGGAACGCTCGAATACAGCCGCGACCTCTTCTCCCGGGAGGCGGCGGCGCGGTTCGCCACCCACTTCGGGGTCCTGTTGGAGGCCGTGGCGCGCGACGCGATGACGCCCGTGGCCCTGCTGCCCTTGATGGACTCGGCCGAACGCGCACAGGTGCTCGGGACCTTCAGCGCACCGGAGTCTCGGCCGCTCCGGGAGGAAGACACCCTCCTGGGTCTCTTCGCGGCCCACGTCCAGCGGGCTCCTGGCGCCGTGGCCGTCGCGCACGAGGGCCGGAGCCTGACCTATGGGGAGCTGGATGCCCGCTCGAACCAACTGGCGCGGCACCTGCTATCGCGGGGCCTGCGTCCCGAGGGCCGTGTGGGGTTGTTCCTGGAGCGCGGCCTGGACCTCATCGTGGGCATGATCGGTGTCCTCAAGGCGGGCGGTTGCTATGTGCCGTTGGATCCGGCCTACCCCGTCGCGCGGCTCGCGTTCATGTTCCAGGACGCGGCGCTGTCCCTGGTGATCACGGAGCGGGCGCTGCCCCCCACCCTGCTCGGGCAGGGCTGGCCGACGGTGGTCCTGGAGACCGAACGCGCCGCGCTTTCACACGACAGCGCCGCCCCCGTGCGAGCGGATGCGCTGCCGGCGCAACTGGCCTACGTGCTCTACACGTCCGGCTCCACGGGTACGCCCAAGGGCGTGGGCATCACGCATCAGTCCATCGTGCACCTGGTCCGGGACACGAACTACGTGAGGCTGGGGCCGGACGACCGCATGGCGCAAGCGGGTACGCCCGCGTTCGATCTGGCCACCTTCGAGATCTGGGGCGCGCTGCTCAACGGCGCCCGGCTGGTCATCGTTCCGCGCGAGGTGATGCTGGCCCCGGCGGAGCTGGCGCGAACGCTTCGCGAAGTGGGCGCCACCACGGCCTTGCTCCCCACGGCCCTGTTCCACACCGTCGCGCGTGAGGTTCCGGACGCTTTCGCCACGATGCGGGTGCTGCTCTTCGCGGGGGAAGCGGCGAACGCGGACGCGGCTCGCGCGGTGTTGCGGGCGGGGGCGCCGGGCCGATTGGTGAACCTGTATGGCCCCACGGAGACGACCGTGGGCGTCACCACGCACGACATCGTGGACCTGCCGGAGCACGCCACGTCGGTGCCCATCGGCCGGCCGATGACGCGGGTCCAGGCCTATGTGCTGGATGCGCACGGCCAGCCCGTTCCCGTGGGCATCCCGGGCGAGCTGTACCTGGGCGGCGACGGACTCGCACGCGGCTACCTGGGCCGCCCCGCGCTCACGGCGGAGCGCTTCGTGCCCTCGCCGTTTGGCGATGTGCCGGGCGCGCGGCTGTACCGCACGGGCGACCGCGTGCGGTGGCTCGCGGACGGCACGTTGGACTTCCTGGGCCGCATGGACACGCAGGTGAAGCTGCGCGGCTTCCGCATCGAGCTCAGCGAGGTGGAGGCCGTCGTCCGTCAGCACCCGTCGGTGAAGGCCGTGGTGGCCGGCGTGTTCGATGACGGCGCGGGTGATCCGCGCCTCGTGGCGTGGCTCGTCCCCGCTTCTCCGGTGGATGACGAAGCGCTCCGTGCGTTCGTCGCCGAACGGCTGCCCGCACCGCTGGTTCCGGCCGCGTTCGTGTCGCTGGACGCCCTGCCGCTCACGCCCGTGGGCAAGGTGGATCGAAAGGCCCTGCCTGCTCCGGTGGCACGCTCGGGCGTCGCGGAGCCCTCGAGGCCCCAGCGGATGACGCCCTTCCAGCAGCGGGTCGCCGGCCTGTTCCGCGAGGTGCTGCGGGTGGCGCACGTGGGGGTGCACGACGACTTCTTCGCCCTGGGGGGCCACTCGTTGCTGGCCACGCGGCTGCTGTCGCGGCTGCGCGCCACGTTCCAGGTGGAGGTGCCCATGCGGAGCCTCTTCGAGGGCGCCACCGTCGCTGATGTCACCGAGCAGGTGGAGGCCCGGCTCCTCTCGCGCAGCGACGCTCCCGCGCTGCCCGCGCTCCAGAAGGTGGCGCGGGACTTCGAGCCGCCCCTGTCCTTTGCCCAGCAGCGGCTGTGGGTGCTGGAACAGCTCCAGCCCGGAGTCACGCCGTACGTCCTGCTTGGCGCCGTGCGGATGGAGGGGGCCTTGGACGCGGAGGCCCTGCGCCGCGCGCTGGAGGCGCTTGTCGCCCGCCACGAGGCCCTTCGCACCACGTTCACGCTGAAGGTCCCAGACCCCGTGCAGGTCATCCACCCCGCGAGCGGCTGGATGCTGCCGCTGGCGGACCTGGGCGACGTGCCGCCCGGAGACCAAGAGGCGGAGGTGCGGCGGCTGGCGTTGGAGGAGGCGGGACGACCCTTCGACCTGGGCACGGGGCCGCTCCTTCGCACGCGGCTCTTGCGGCTGGACGCGACGCACCACGTGCTGCTGCTGGGCATGCACCACATCGTCTCCGACGGCTGGTCCGTGGGCGTGGTGGTGCGAGAGGTCGCCACGGCCTATGCGGCCTTCGCTTCCGGACGGGCCCCCGCCCTGGATCCCCTGCCCATCCAGTACGCGGACTTCGCCGTGTGGCAGCGCGGATGGCTCCAGGGCGACGTGCTCGCGCGGGAGGTGGCGTGGTGGAAGGAACAGCTCGCCGGTGCGCCTCGGGTGTTGGAGCTGCCCACCGACAAGCCTCGGCCTCCGCGGCGCTCCGCGAATGGCGCGCTGTTGCCCGTGCACCTGCCCCGGGCCCTGGCGGAGCGGCTGGGCGCCCTTGCCCGACGCGATGGGGCCACCTCGTTCATGGCGCTCCTGGCCGCGTGGCAGGTGCTGTTGTCGCGCTATAGCCGGCAGGACGACCTGCTGGTGGGCGCGCCCATCGCGGGCCGCAACCACGACGACGTGGAGGGGCTGGTCGGCTTCTTCGTCAACACGCTGGCGCTGCGTGCGCGCATCCGTCCGGAGGCGTCCTTCCGCGAGCTCATGGCGCAGGTGCGGGACACGACGCTCGCGGCCTATGAGCACCAGGACCTGCCGTTCGAGAAGCTGGTGGAGGAGCTTCAGGTGCCGCGCGACCTGGGCCGCACGCCACTGGTGCAGGCCGTCTTCGCGCTCCAGAACGCCCCCGCTGGCGTGCTCGAGGCGCCGGGGCTGACGCTGGAGTTGCTGGACGTCGACTCGGGCACGGCGCACTTCGACCTGAGCCTCCTCCTCACGGAGACACCGGACGGACTGCGCGGCGCCATCGAATACAGCACCGACCTCTTCGAGCGCGACACCGTGGCCCGCCTCGCTGGACACCTGCGCGTGCTGTTGGAGGCCGCCGTCGAAGGCCCGGATGTTCCGCTGGCCCGGCTGCCGTGGCTCACGCCTCCGGAGCGCCAGCAGGTGCTCGTCGCGTGGAACGACACCGCCCGCCCCTACCCCGCCGACAGCACCGTGGCGGCGCGGTTCGCGGAGGAGGCCTCGCGGCACCCGGACGCGATCGCGGTGGAGGACGGCGACGAGCGCTTGACGTACGCGCGGCTGGACGCGCGGGCCAATCAGCTCGCGCACTTCCTGCGCGGCCAGGGCGTGGGGCCGGATGTGCCGGTGGCGCTGTGTCTGGAGCGCTCCGTGGGCTTCGTCGTCGCGGTGCTTGGAATCCTCAAGGCCGGCGGGGCCTACGTGCCCCTGGACGCGTCGTATCCCGCGCAGCGGCTGGGCTTCATGCTGGAGGATGCACGGCCGCACCTGTTGCTCACCACGCGCGAGCTGCGCGGACGGTTGCACCTGCCCGACGCATCCCTGCCCTGCCTCTTCGTGGAGGAGCTGTCGCTGGCCACCTGCCCTGTCTCCGCCCCGGTGACGGGCTTGGGGTCACGCCACCTGGCCTACGTCATCTTCACCTCCGGCAGCGGCGGACGGCCCAAGGGGGTGGGCATCGAACAGCGCGGCCTGCTGCGCCTCGTGCACGCGGCGCCGTATTCCCGGTACGGCGCGCGGGACACGGGGCTGCTCTTCGCGCCCGTGTCCTTCGACGGCTCCGTGCTGGAGCTGTGGACCCCGCTGCTTCATGGTGGCCGGCTCGTCGTCTTTCCGGGACAGGTGCCCGCGGGGGACATGGATGCGCTCGCCCGCGTGGTGGAGCGGCATGGCGTCACTTTCATCCACCTGCCGGCCGGCCTCTTCGCGCAGCTCGTGACGCACCGGCCGGAGCTGCTCGGGCGTCTGAACGAACTGCACGCGGGGGGCGACATCGTCTCCGCGCCGCACGTTCGCCGGGCGATGGAGTCGCTGGGCCGTCCGTTCACCAACGCCTACGGCCCCACCGAGTGCTCCGTGGTCGCCACCACCTTCACGGTCGAGCGGCCGGAGCAGGCGGGCCTGTCGGTGCCCATCGGCGCGCCGCTCGCGAACACATCTGTCTACGTCCTGGACGCGGGGTTGGGCCCGGTGCCGGTGGGGGTGCCCGGGGAGCTGTACCTCGGCGGTGACGGCGTGGCGCGCGGCTATGTGTCCAGGCCGGACCTGACGGCGGAGCGCTTCGTCCCGGATGCGTACGGCTCGAACCCCGGCGCGCGGCTGTATCGCACCGGAGACCTGGTCCGCTGGCGCGCGGATGGGACGCTGGAGTTCCTGGGCCGCGTCGACCATCAGGTGAAGGTGCGGGGCTTCCGCATCGAGCTGGCGGAGGTGGAGGCGGCCCTGCGCGAGCTGCCCTCCGTGCAGGAGGTCGCGGCGGTGGTGCGGGAGGACGTGCCCGGCGACAAGCGGCTCGTCGCCTATGCGATGCCCAGCGCCGGGCAGGTGCTGGAGGCCTCGGCCCTGCGCGCGGCCCTGAGGCTGCGGCTGCCGGAGTACATGGTGCCGTCGGTGTTCGTGACGCTCCCCACCCTGCCCCTGAATCCCAGCGGCAAGGTGGACCGCAAGGCCCTGCCCGCGCCGGACGCCGCGTCCACCGGACGGCAGGGCCGCTTCGTCGAGCCCACCCATCCGTTGGAGCAGCGGCTGGCGTCCCTCTTCGCCCGGTCGCTGGGCGCCGACCGCGTGGGCGTCCAGGACCACCTCTTCGACGACCTGGGCGGCACGTCGCTGTCCGTGGTGCGGCTCGCGGCGGCCCTGCGCGAGGAGCTGGGCCGTGAGCTGCCCGTGGTGTGGCTGTTCGAGCACCCCACGGTGGAAGGACTCGTCCAGCGGCTGGAGCGAGAGGACCAGGGGCCCGGGTCCACCGCCAGTCCCGTGTCTCAGGAGCCCGGCCACCGCCCTCGCGAGGCCCCGAGGTCGGGCACCTCCGGCGCCATCGCGATCATCGGCATGGCGGGCCGCTTCCCCGGCGCGATGACGGTGGCGGAGTTCTGGCGCAACCTGCGCGAGGGCGTGGAGTCCATCACGCGCTTCTCGCCCGAGGAGCTGGAGCACCTGCCCGGCCTGCCGGACGGGTTGGAGCTGTGGCACCACCCCGGGTTCGTCCCTGCCGCGGGAGTGCTAGACGGCGTGGACAAGTTCGACCACGCCTTCTTCGAGATGTCCCTGCGTGAGGCCCAGTTCACGGATCCACAGCAGCGCCTGTTCCTCCAGACGGCGTGGACCGCGCTGGAGGACGCGGGTATCGATCCGGATCGCTTCCCGGGCGCCATCTCGCTGTACGCGGGGGCCACGGGCTCTGGCTACATGGAGGCCGTGCGACAGGCGATGCCGCTGGACGCCGCGTCGTTCATGGAGCTGCACGGCACCGCCACGCATGAGAGCCTGGCGACGAAGACGTCCTTCAAGCTGGGCCTCACGGGAGAGAGCACGCTGCTGTACACCGCCTGCTCGACGGGGCTGGTGGCGGTGCACATGGCCTGCCAGAGCCTCCGGGTGGGCCAGTCCGACGTCGCGCTCGCGGGGGCGACGCGGCTGTCGCTGCCGCAGCGCACGGGCTACGTGCACCAGGAGGGGTTGATCTTCTCCCCGGATGGCCACTGCCGCGCATTCGACGAGAAGGCGCAGGGCACGCTTTCGGGCAACGGCGTGGGCGCGGTGGTGCTCAAGCGCCTGGAGGACGCGCGGCGGGATGGGGACGCCATCTACGCCGTCATCCGGGGGTCGGCCCTCAACAACGACGGCCGGAACAAGTCCGGCTTCACCGCGCCCAGCGTGCAGGGGCAGGCGGCCGTCGTGCGGCAGGCGTTGGCGAACGCGGGCGTGGCGCCAGAGGCCATCGGCTACGTGGAGGCGCACGGCACCGCGACGCCGCTGGGCGACCCCATGGAAGTGGCCGCCCTGATGCGCGCGTATGGCCTGGGGCCGGCGCACCAGGGACGGATCGCGCTGGGGTCGCTGAAGACGAACGTGGGCCACCTGGACACGGTCGCGGGCCTCGCGGGGCTGATGAAGGCCGCGCTGTCCCTGCATCACGGCGAGATTCCGCCGAGCCTCCACTTCGAGCGGCCCAACCCGCGCATCGACTTCGACGCGGGGCCGTTCTTCGTCAACACCCATGCGCGGTCATGGCCTCGGGGCGAGACGCCCCGCTTCGCCGCCGTCAGCTCCTTCGGCATTGGCGGTACCAATGCCCACGCCATCCTCGAGGAAGCCCCCATGCGGCAGAGTGGTTCCACCCCGCGTACCCACCAGCTCATCCTGCTGTCCGCGCGCACGCCACAGGCGGTGGATGCGGCGGCGCGACAGTTGGAGTCGCTCGCCGCGGATGGGATGGACACGAGGGCGCTGGCGGATCTGGCCTTCACGCACGCCGTGGGGCGCAAGGTGTTCGAGTACCGCACGACGCTGCTCGTGAAGGACTCGGGCGAGCTGTCGCGGGTGTTGCGCAAGGGGGTGTCGGCATTCTTGAAGAGCTCGCCTCGCGCGCCGCGCGTGGCGTTCGTGTTCTCTGGTCAGGGCACGCAGCGGGTCGCCATGGGACGCGACCTGGCCCAGGCGTCGCCGAGGTTCCGGGCGCATCTGGACGCGTGCCTCGCGCTGATGGAGCGGCCGCTGCGCTCGCGGGTGGAGAGCCTGCTGTCACCTGCCGCTGGCTCGGAGGCGGAGGCCACGGCGGACCTCGCGGACACGCGCGTCGCGCTGCCCGCGCTGTTCAGCGTGCAGGTGTCCCTGGCGCGGCTCTGGATGGAGCTGGGGGTGACGCCGCACGCCGTGCTGGGGCACAGCTTCGGCGAGTACGCGGCGGCGTGTGTCGCGGGCGCGCTGTCCTTGGAGGACGCGCTGCGGCTCGCGGTGACGCGGGGGGAGCTGATGCACCGCATGCCACCGGGGGCCATGCTCGCGGTGGGGCTGAACCGGGTGCATGTCGAGCCGCTGCTGTCTGGACGGATGACGATCGCGGCCATCAACGCGCATGACCAGTGCGTGGTGTCCGGGCCGGTGGAGGACGTGGAGCGCTTGAGGGCGGAGCTGCGGAGCCGGAGGGTGAGCGCGGTGCGATTGCCCGCCCCGCATGCGTTCCATTCGGCGGACGTGGAACCGCTGATGCCGGAGCTGGCGCGGGTGGTGGGGACGTTGCGCCGCTCGGAGCCTGCGGTGACGTACGTGTCCAGCCTCACGGGGATGCGGGCCCGACCGGGGCAGCTCGCGGATCCAGCCTATTGGACGGAGCAGATGCGCCAGCCGGTGGGGTTCATCACCGCGGTGCGCACGCTGCAGGAGCAGGAAGGCTGCGCGTTGTTCCTGGAGGTCGGCCCGGGGCATGACGTGGCTTCGCTGGTTCGCTCGAACCTGATGTTGGATGACAATCGCGTCCATGCGCTGTCGTCCCTGCAACCGGGTGGGACGACGACGGAGCAGCAGTCGTGGCTCCGGACCGTGGGCGCGCTCTGGGAGGCGGGCGTCCCGGTGGACTGGCGCGCGTTCTACGCAGACGAGCAGCGCCTGCGGTTGCACCTGCCGACGTATGCCTTCCAGGAGAAGACCGTCTGGGTGGAGCCGCGAGCACGCGCCCTCCCCTCGACGTTCATGGCGCCCTCCGACTCCGAGGACCGTGCGCCGCTCGATGCAGGAAGTCCGGCGCCCGTGGTGGTGAGAACGTCGGTGCCGGTGTCGCCCGACGCCGAAGCCCCGACCGGGAGCGCTGCCTCGCTTCCGCCTCCGAGCACGAGCGCCAGGTCCTGGTGGGTGTCGCCGGTCGCCGACTCCACGGCCGATGCGGAGCCCTCCGAAGCCGGCTCGGCCGTAGCCGACGCAGCACCTGAAGTCGCGCCCGCACCGCCTTCGGCGCGCATCGGGGCTCCAGCCCCCACCTCATCGAAACCCGTCCGCGACGACGCTCCTCAAGGTGACGTGGAGGAGCGCGTGGCCGCGCTCTGGCGCGAACGCCTGGGGCTGGAGTTCGTCGGCCGGCACGATGACTTCCTGGAGATCGGCGGCAACTCGCTGACCGCCGCCCAGCTCCTCAATCAGGTGCGGGATGCCTTCGGCGTCCAGCTCCCGCTGGCCGCCCTCTTCGAGGCCCCCACCGTCGCGGGCATCGCCGAGCGCCTGGTGCCGCTGCTACGTCAGGCCCCCCAGGCCGCCGCCTCCGTGGAGCTCCCCCTGGTGCCGCTCGCGCGCACCGCCGAGCTGCCCCTGTCCTTCGTCCAGGAGCGCGTCTGGCGCCTGGAGCAGCACCGGCCCGGCCTGTCCGCGTACAACATCCCCTTCGTCCTGCGGCTCGAAGGCGACGTGAACGCCGACGTGCTGGAGCGCGGCATCCAGGAGATCGTCCGGCGCCACGAGGCCCTGCGCACGACCTACGACGCCGTGGACGGCCGCCCGGTGCAGCGCTTCCACGCGCACATGCACGTCCCGCTCGCCCGGTTGGAGCTCCGGGGCCCGCTGGAGACCCGCGAGTCGGAGGCGCTGCGGATCGCCCGCGAGGACGCCGCGACGCCGTTCGATCTCGTCCAGGGGCCCGTGCTGCGCACGTCCCTCGTCCGACTGGACACACGGCTGCACCTGCTGGTGGCGTCCATCCACCACATCGTCAGCGACACGCTCTCCATCGCCCTCTTCGTCCAGGAGCTGGGCCAGCTCTACAACGCCTTCCTCGCGGGCCGTCCATCTCCCCTGCCCCCTCTGCCCGTGCAGTACGCGGACTTTGGCGCGTGGCAGCGCCGGAGCATCGCGGGTGGCCATCTGCCCGAACAGGACCAGGGCTGGCGGCAGCGGCTGGCGGGCATGCCGCGCCAGCTGGAGCTGCCCACCGACCGTCCCCGTCCTCCGGAGTCCCCGCTCACCTCCGCGCGCATGTCGGTGGACTTCCCGCCCGCGCTCGCCCGCGAGCTGATGGCCTTCACGCGCCGCGAGGGCTTCACCGGCTACATGACCGTGCTGGCCGCATGGCAGACGCTGCTGCACCGCTACAGCGGCCAGACGGACATCATCGTCGGCACGCCCATCGCCAATCGCACCCGCCCGGAGCTGCTGCCGCTCATCGGCTATGTGGCGCACTCGGCCGCGTTCCGCACCCGCTTCACGGACGGGCTGACCTTCCGCGAGCTGCTGGACCAGGTGCGCGGAGAGGTCGCGGATGCGCAAACGCGTCCGGACGTACCCTTCGAGTACCTGCTGGAGGCCCTCCTCCCGGGCCGGGATATCGGCCGGGGGCGGATGACGGACTCGGTGTTCGTCTACCACTCCGGCGCGGGCGCGGGCGCGGAGACGCTGGCGCTCACCGGCATGCGTGGCTCGCTGGTGGAGGTGTCCGGCACGCCCGTGCAATGGGGCGCCACCCTGTCGGACCTCACGCTCGTCCTCTCCGAGGCTCCCGGCCGCGTCCATGGCGCGCTGGAGTACGCGACGGAGCTGTTCGACGCCGCCACCGTGGCGCGGCTCGTGGAGCACTTCCAGGTGCTGCTGTCCGCCGCGATCGCCAGTCCCGAGACCCCCGTCTCCCGCCTGCCCCTGGCCACGGAGGCCGAGCGTCGTGCCTGGCCCGCGCCCCATGTCCCTCGGGGCTTCGCCTCCGTGCCCACCGTCCTCGCGGACCGGCGTGCGCGCCACCCGGACACGCTCGCCGTCTCGCGCGGCGAGACGCAGTGGAGCTGGGCGGAGCTGGGCGCGCGCGTGGACGCACTGGCCTCGCGGCTGAGGGACCTCGGCGTGACGGCCGGGACACCGGTGGCCGTGTGTCTGCGCTCGTCGCCGCAGAAGCTGGCCGCGCTGTGGGCCGTGTTGTCCGCCGGTGGCGCGGGCGTCGCGCTGGGCCCCGCGGACCTGGGGCAGCTGCCGGTCTACGCCTCCGACAGCGCCCGCGTTCCGGTGCTCGTCACCACGCGCGACCTGGTGGCCTCCGTCCGCGTGGAGGCCACGCGTGTCGTGTACGTGGAGGAGGTCGCCCCAGCCGTTGCCTTCATGAGCGCGGCGGTGGACGCGGAGGGCCTCGCGTGGCTCCTGCCTCCGGGCGCGGGGCAGCCCGCGTGGGCCCTGGGCCACCGGGAGCTGTCGGAGTTCTTCGCGGGCCTGGACGCGCGCCTGTCGCCGCCGGATGGGGGCGTGTGGCTGTCCGCGAGCGAGGCGTCGGCGGAGCGGCCGGAGCTGGAGTCGCTATGGGCGCTCACGCGCGGGCTGCACGTGGTGTACCCGCCGGAGCAGGTCACGGCGCGGCTGGTGGGACTGCACGGCGGGGGGCCGCGCGCGAAGGCGATGGACCTGAGCCTCATCTACTTCGCCAACGACGAGGACTCGCTCCAGGGGTCGAAGTACGAGCTGCTGCTGGAGGGCGCGAAGTTCGCGGACGCGAACGGGTTCTCCGCCGTGTGGACGCCGGAGCGACACTTCCACTCCTTCGGTGGCCTGTACCCGCAGCCGGCCGTGGTGGCGGCGGGCCTCGCCACCGTCACGCGCAACCTTCAGCTGCGCTCTGGCAGCGTCGTGCTGCCGCTGCATGATCCGCTGCTCATCGCGGAGCAGTGGTCCGTGGTGGACAACCTGTCGCGGGGCCGCGTGGGCCTGTCAGTGGCGACGGGCTGGCACGTGCAGGACTTCACCTTCGCGCCGGGCAACTTCGAGAAGCGGCGCGACATCCTCCTGGAGAAGCTGTCGACGCTGCGCGCCCTGTGGCGCGGAGAGAAGTTCCGGCGTCCGGGCGGCGCCGGCACGACGGTGGAGGTGGGGCTGCGGCCGAGGCCGGTGCAGAAGGAGCTGCCGGTGTGGCTCACCGCCACGGCCAACCCGGAGACGTTCCGCATGGCGGGCGAGCTGGGCGCGGGCGTCCTCACCGGCCTGCTGGCGCACTCACTGGAGGAGCTGAAGCCGAAGGTGGCGCTGTACCGCGAGGCGTGGCGTCGCAACGGCCACCCTGGCCGCGGCCACATCACCTGCATGCTGCACACGTACCTGGGGGATGACGATCAGGAGGTGTTGCGCACGGTGCGCCAGCCGCTGCTCGCCTACTTCCGCAGCTCGGTGGACATCGTCTCGTCGCTGCTGCTCACCCAGGGCTACCAGGGCGACATCCAGAAGCTGTCCCCGGAGGACATCGACGCGCTGCTCGAACACACCTTCGAGCACCACGCGAAGACCACGGGGCTCGTCGGCACGGTGGACGGTGCGCTGCGGCGCCTGCGCGATGTGCGCGCGGCGGACGTGGACGAGGTGGCGGCGCTCATCGACTTCGGGCTCGACACACCGGTGGTGTTGGACGGCCTGCGGCGGCTGGCCACGGTGCGCGAGACGCTGGATGCGGAGGCCGCCGTCCGCCAGGAGCAGGTGCTGGTGGAGGCCGACGCGGGAGTGGAGGGACTGCTGGCCCTGGCGCGCGCGTCGGGCGCGGTGCTGATGCACACGTCGGCCCGGCTGGCGCGCACGTTGACCGAGCTGCCGGATGTGCGCGGGTCCCTGGCCCAAGTGGGCACCCTCGTCCTGGAGGGCGCGTCGGTGGAGCTGGGCTCCGCGCTGCGCCGGGCCGCGGGCGTGGAGGTGCTCCTGTCCGGCGACGCGGGTGAAGGCGCGCTACTGCCCCGAGTCCCCGGAGAGCGCATCCCCGCGGAGCTCCAGGCATGGGTGCTGGACACGGCCGGACAGCCCGTTCCCGCGGGCGTGGTGGGCGAGCTGGCCCTGGCGGGCGCCGGGCTCCCCGGGCGCTTGTGGAAGGCCGGAGCCGACGAGCGCCAGCGCCTGATGCCGCATCCCCGGGAACCCTCCGCGCGGCTGTACCGCACCGGCCGCCATGCGCGTCTGCGCGCGGACGGCCAGGTGGAGGCGCTGACGACGCGAGTGCCCCCACCACCGGCTTCGCCCGTGGCGCGTTCTCCCGTCGACGGCCAGGTGGAGGCGCTGACGACGCGCCTGTCCTCGCTGGCTCCGCCCGTGGCGCGTCCTCCCGTCGACGGCCGGGTGGAGGCGCTGACGGCGCGCCTGCCCCCACCGGCTCCGCCCGTGGCCGCGCCCCTCCCCGTCGCGCGCACCGCCGCCCAGGCGGGCCCCAGCGGGCCTCCGCCCATTCCGCTGACGCCCAGGGGTCGGCCGCTGCCGCTGTCCTTCGCCCAGCAGCGCCTGTGGTACCTCCAGCAACTGGAGCCCGAGAGCGGTGCGTACAACAACGCGTCCACGTTCCGGCTCACCGGAGCGCTGGACATCGCCGCGCTCCAGTCCGCGCTGGACGCGCTGGTGGCCCGGCACGAGGTGCTGCGCTCCACGTACGCGCTGGAGGGGGACCAGGCGGTGCAGCACGTCCATCCGGCGTCGGGCGTGCCCCTGACGCTGCTGGACGTGCCAGGGGACTCTCCCGCGGCCCGCGAGGCGGAGGTGATCCGGCTGTGCCAGGCCCAGGCGATCGTCCCGTTCAACCTGGAGCAGGAGGTGGTCCGCGCGAGCCTGCTGCGCGTGGAGCCCCAGGTGCACGTGCTGTCGCTCATGTTCCACCACGCCGTGTCCGACGCGTGGTGCAACATGGTCGTCGCTCGTGAGTTGACGGAGCACTACGCGGCGTTCACGCAGGGGCAGCCGTCGTCCCTGCCTCCGTTGCCCGTGCAGTACGCGGACTACGCCGTGTGGCAGCGCGCCTGGTTGGAAGGCGGCGTGATGGAGGCGCAGGTCGCGTGGTGGAAGCAGCACCTCCAGGGCGCGCCGGCGCTGGAGCTGCCCACGGACCGGCCGCGTCCCGCCATCCAGTCCTTCGCGGGCGCGCATCACCGCTTCGCGTTCCCTGCTGACGTCTCGGCGCCGCTGCTGGCGCTGGGCCGCCGCCAGGGCGCCACCCCGTTCATGGTGATGATGGCGCTCTACCAGACGGTGCTGGCGCGCTACTCGGGGCAGGACGACTTCGTCGTGGGCACCCCCATCGCTGGCCGCACGCGGCCGGAGGTGGAGTGGCTCATGGGCTGCTTCGTCAACACCCTGCCCCTGCGCACGCGGCTGGAAGGCACGCCGTCCTTCCGCGAGCTGCTGGGCCGCGTGCGCCCCCAGGCGCTGGAGGCCTATGCGCGCCAGGACGCGCCGTTCGAGCGCATCCTGGAGACGCTGGACCTGCCCCGGGACCTGAGCCGCATGCCGGTCTTCCAGGTCAGCCTCAACGTCGTCAACACGCCGGAAGCCCGGGCGCAGTTGCCGTCGTTGGAGTTGGGGCCGGTGGAGGTCCCCACCCACACGGCGAAGTTCGACCTGACGCTGGAGGTCCTGGAGAGCCGCACGGACCTCGCCTGCCGCATGGAGTACGCCACCGCGCTCTTCGACGAGGCCACCGTCGCGCGCATCGCGGATCACCTGTTGGGACTCGCGCGAGAGGTCGTCGCGGCCCCGGACGCGCCCCTCGCGACCCTGCCCCTGCTCGGCGCGGGGGAGCGTGAGCAGGTGCTGCGCGGCTGGAACGACACCCGCGCCCGCTTCCCGCGCGGCGCCACCCTGCCCCAGTTGTTCGAAGCCCAGGCCGCGCTCACGCCGGACGCCATCGCGCTCCAGTTCGAGGACCAGCGCCTCACCTACGCGCAGCTGGAGGTCCGCGCCAATCAGGTCGCGCACCATCTGCGCTCGCGCGGCGTCGGCGCGGAGACCCTGGTGGGAGTCTGTCTGGAGCGCTCGCTGGAGATGGTCATCGGCCTCCTGGGCGTCCTGAAGTCCGGCGCCGCCTACGTGCCGCTGGATCCGTCCACGCCCTCGGAACGCCTCGTGGACATGGTGGAGGACACCGGCACGCCCGTGCTGCTCATCCAGGAGCGCTTCCGGAGCGCGCTGCCCGCGCACGTCGAGCACGTCGTCGCGCTGGATGCCCAGTGGGATGTCATCGCGCGCGAGCCCACCGTCCGGCCCCTGCCGCTCGCCGGTGAGGACGCCCTCGCCTACGTCATCTTCACCTCGGGCAGCACGGGACGCCCCAAGGGCGCGATGAATGCTCACGCGGGTGTCGTCAACCGCCTGCGCTGGATGCAGGAGCGCTACGGCCTGTTGCCCACGGATACGGTGTTGCAGAAGACGCCGTTCAGCTTCGACGTGTCCGTGTGGGAGTTCTTCTGGCCCTTGATGGCGGGGGCGAGGCTGGTGCTCGCGCGGCCCGGCGGGCACCAGGAGCCGGACTACCTGGTGGCGCTGATGGCGCGCGAGGGCGTGACGACGGTGCACTTCGTGCCATCCATGCTGCGTGCCTTCGTGGAGGAGCCCGGCCTGGAGGGCCTGACGCGCCTGCGACAGGTGATGTGCAGCGGCGAAGCCCTGCCCGCCGACCTGGTGCGACGGGCCCAGGCCCGCCTGCCCCACGCGACGCTGCACAACCTCTACGGCCCCACCGAGGCCGCGGTGGACGTGACGTCATGGGAGTGCCCGCGCGACGAGGCCGGGCTCCGGGTCATCCCCATTGGACGGCCCGTGGCCAACACGGCGATGTACGTCCTGGATCGCCTGGGCCAGCTGGTGCCCGTGGGCGTCCCGGCCGAGCTGTTCATCGGGGGCGTGCAGGTCGGCCGAGGCTACTGGCGCCGCCCTGGCCTCACCGCCGAGCGCTTCCTCCCGGACGCCTTCAGCGACACGCCCGGTGCTCGCATGTACCGCACGGGGGACATCGCCCGGTGGCGCTCCGACGGCACCCTGGAGTACCTGGGCCGCGCCGACTTCCAGGTGAAGCTGCGCGGCTTCCGCATCGAGCCAGGCGAGATCGAGGCGGCGCTGCTTTCGCACGCGGACGTGCGGGAGGCCGTGGCCGTGGTGCGCGAGGACGCGCCCGGCGTGCGGCGCCTCGTGGCCTATGTCGTCGCCAGCCTGGAGCTGGAGCCGGCCTCGCTGCGCGCGCTGCTGCAACGGCGGCTGCCTGAGTACATGGTGCCCTCCACGTTCATCCCGCTGCCGGCCCTGCCGAGGACCTCCAGCGGCAAGGTGGATCGCAAGGCCCTGCCCGCGCCGGAGGTCCAGCGCGCCTCGAAGCGGGACTACGTCGCGCCCCGCACGGAGATGGAGCGGACGCTCGCGGCGGTCCTGGCGCAGGTGCTGCGCGTCGAACGCGTGGGCCTGGAGGACAACTTCTTCGAGCTGGGGGGCGACTCCATCATCAGCCTCCAGGCCGTCGCGAGGGCGCGGCAGGCCGGCGTGCGGCTGTTCGTGCGCGACCTGTTCCAGCACCCGACGCTGGGGGCCCTGGCGGCCGTGGCGCGTGTCGCCGAGGTCCGCCTCGCGGAACAGGGACCCGTGGTGGGCGAGGTGCCGCTCACGCCCATCCAGCGCCAACTGCTGGAACGCGATGCCACGCACGCCCACCACTTCAATCAGGCGCTGGTGCTCCGGGCGCGGCAGCCGTTGATGACGGCGCAGGTGGAGCAGGCGCTCCAGGCGTTGGTCCTCCACCACGACGCCCTGCGCATGCGCTTCGTGCGTGAGGACGGGCTGCCCCACGGGTGGCGTCAGCTGGACGCGGCGCCCGAAGAGATGGCCCCTGTCCGCCTGCTCCAGGTGGACCTGTCCGCGCTGCCCTCGGGAACGCGCGAGGCGCGGATGGAGGAGGAGGCCCAGCGACTCCAGGCGTCCTTCGAGCTGGCCCGGCCGCCCCTGCTGCGCGCGGCCCTCTTCCACTTCGGTCCTGGGCAGGACCCGCGCCTGCTGCTCATCCTGCACCACCTCGTGGTGGACGCGGTGTCCTGGCGGGTGCTCGTCGAGGACCTGGAGGCCACCTACCTGCGGCTGCGCGCGGGACAGCGGCCCGAGCTCCCCGCCAAGACCACGTCGTTCCTGGCCTGGGCCCGTCGGCTGGAGGCCCACGCCCTCTCCGACGCCCTGCAAGCGCAGGCGGCCCTATGGCTCGACGAGGCCCGGAGGGACGTGGCCCCCCTGCCCACCGATGCCACCGGACCCGGCACCGTGGGCTCGCATCAAACCGTGTCCATCCACCTGGACGAGGAGGAGACCCGGCTGCTGCTCCAGGAGGCACCCGGAGCCTGGCGGGCGCGCATCGACGACGTGCTGCTGACGGCGCTCGCCATGGCCCTTCGCCAGTGGACGGGCCAGTCGCGCCTGCTCATCGACCTGGAGGGCCATGGCCGCGAGGAGCTCTTCGCGGACGCGGACGTGTCGCGCACCGTCGGTTGGTTCACGTCGCTGGCCCCCGCCCTGTTCCAGTTGCCGGAAGGCGGCTCCCCCGGGGACTGCCTGCGCGCGGTGCGCGACTCGCTGGGGGCGTGGCCGGACCGGGGCGTCGGTTACGGCCTCTTGCGCCACATGGGGCCCGCGGAGGTCCGGCAGCGGCTCGCGGCCCTGCCTCCGGCGGAGGTGATCTTCAACTACCTGGGGCAGCTCGACCGGGCGACCGGGGCCAGCACGTTCTTCGCCCTGAGCACCGAGTCCCCCGGCATGACGGTGGCGCCCCAGGCCGCGCGCGCGCACCTGCTGGCCGTCGACGGCTTCGTGGTGGATGGCCGGCTGCGAATGGACTTCGGCTTCAGCCGCGACCGGCACCACGCCGCCACCATCGAGTCCCTGGCCCAGGACTTCGCGAGCGCGCTGCGGACCCTCATCACCCAGCGCCACTCCCGTGATGCCCTCCGCAGGACGCCCGGTGACTTCCCGCTGGCCCGTCTCTCCCAGGCTTCGCTGGATGGACTGCTCGCCGCGCAGGGGCACTCGGTGGAAGACCTCTACCCGCTCTCGCCGGTGCAGCAGGGGATGCTCTTCCACGTCCTCTACGCCCCGGACACGGGCGTGTACTTCATGCAAACGTCCTGGTCGATCCACTCGCCCGTGGACATCGGGTTGTTCCAAAAGACGTGGCAGGCGGTGATCGACCGCAACACCGTGCTGCGCACCTCCTTCATCTGGGAGGGACTGGACGTCCCGCTCCAGGCCGTCCACGCGCACGCGCCCCTGCCGTTTGAACAGCACGACTGGCGCCACCTGTCCGCGAGCGATCAGGACGCCGGCCTCGCGCGGCTGGAGTTGGAGGAGCGCGCGCGGGGCTTCGACATCGCGAGCGCCCCGCTGATGCGAGTGACCGCGGTGCGGCTGGCGGACCTCCACTGGCGCTTCATCTGGAGCCACCATCACCTGCTCCTGGACGGCTGGAGCACCGGGCTGTTCTTCCAGGAGCTCTTCGCGCTCTACGACGCCTTCCGGACTGGAGCCACGCCGCCGCCCCTGCCGCGCGCTTCCTTCCGCGACTACATCGCGTGGCTGCATCAGGTGGATCGCTCGGGCGATGAGGCCTTCTGGCGTGGGCAGCTCGCCGGTCTGTCGACTCCCACGCCCCTGCCCTCGGAGCTGTCCGTGGCGGAGCGGCCCTCCGGCGTGGGGGGCCTGTCGGAGGCGTCGCTGGAGCTTTCGGAGGAGCGCACGGCGGAGCTGCAGGCGTTCGCGCGGCAGCACCACCTGACGCTCAACACGTTGGCGCAGGCGGCGTGGGCGCTGGTGCTGGCCCGCCACGGGGCGGAACGAGACGTCCTCTTCGGGACCACCCTGGCTGGCCGTCCCCCAGAGCTTCCGGGATCCGAGGCCATGATGGGGATGCTCATCACGACGCTGCCGGTCCGCGTCACGCTCCCCCCGGAGCACGCGCCCGTGTTGCCCTGGCTCCAGGCGATCCAGGTCCAGCAGCTGAGCATCCAGCAGCATCAACACCTCCCGCTCGTCACCGCGCAGGGCTGGAGCGACATGCCGCGTGGCACGCCGCTCTTCCAGTCGCTGCTGGTCTTCGAGAACTACCCCGTCGATGAGGCCCTGCTGCGGCGATCAACAGTGCTGGACATGCGGGACCTTCGGAGCGGAGAGCCCACGAACTACGCGCTGCTGGCCGTCGTGGTTCCGGCCCGGAGGCTCCTGCTCCAATTGACGCATGACTCTCACCGCTTCCCAGCGGGCGCGGGTCAGCGGCTCCTGGGGCACTGGCGTCAGGCGATGGAGACCCTGGCCCGGCCCGGCATCCGGCTGTCCGACGTGTCCCTCGTCACGCCCGAGGAGCGGACGTGGCTGCTGGCGGCCCGTGGCGACGACGCCGTGGCGTTCGACGCCCGTGCCACGCTGCACGCGCGCATCGAACAGCAGGCCGCGAGGACACCGGACGCACCCGCCGTGGTGTACGAGGAGACGGCGCTCACGTATCGGCAACTCGACACGCGATCCAATCAGCTCGCGTGGCACTTGCGCGCGCTGGGCGTGGGGGCGGAGTCGACGGTGGGCCTGTGCCTGGAGCGTTCGGCGGAGTCCATCGTCGCGCTGCTCGCGGTGCTCAAGGCCTGCGGTGCCTTCGTCCCGCTGGATCCGCGTGTCCCAGCCGCGCGCAAGGCGTCCCTGCTGCAAGCCGCTGGCGCCACCGTGCTGCTGACCACGGAGGCGCTGGCGCGCGCATGGCGGCCCGATGGGGTCCACGTCGTGTGTCTGGAGGTGGCGCAGGACGCCCTGGCGGCGCTCCCAGCGGATCCCCTGCCTCCGGTGGCCCACCCGGAGAACCTCGCCTACGTCATCTTCACGTCGGGCTCCACGGGCATGCCCAAGGGCGTGATGGTGCAGCACCGCTCGGCGCTCAACCTTCATCATTCGCTGAGTCGGAGCATCTACGCTGGACTGCCGCCAGGACAGCGCGTCACCGTCAACGCGCCGTTGCACTTCGACGCGTCCATCGAGCAGGTCCTTCAACTGCTCGATGGCCACTGCCTGTGCATCGCCCCGGAGGACGTGCGCCTGGATCCGGAAGGGATGCTCGGGTGGCTGGAGCGCCAGCGCATCGACACGCTGGACTGCACGCCCTCGCAGCTCCGGTTGCTGTTGGACGCGGGGCTGCTCGAACAGGCCCACGTCCCTGGTTTGCTCTCCGTGGGCGGCGAGGCCCTGGACGAGGCGACATGGCGGCGCCTCGCGGCGACGGAGCGCACGCGCGCCTTCAACGCCTACGGCCCCACCGAGTGCACCATCAACGCGACCACGTGGCCCGTCCACGGCGCCGCCCAGCGCGTGCCCGTCATTGGCCGGCCGGTGGACAACCTGCGCGCCTATGTCCTCGACGAGCACCAGCGCCTGGTGCCCGTGGGGGCGCCGGGAGAGCTGTGCTTCTCCGGCGAGGGCGTCACGCGCGGCTACCTGGGCCAGCCCGCGCTCACGGCGGAGCGCTTCCTGCCGGATCCATTCAGCGCCGAGCCCGGAGCACGGCTGTACCGGACGGGAGACAAGGCCCGGTGGAGGGAGGACGGGACGCTGGAGTTCATGGGCCGCCTGGACTTCCAGGTGAAGCTGCGCGGCTACCGCATCGAGCTGGGAGAGATAGAGGCGACGCTGCGCGCGCACCCGGGAGTGCGGGACGCGGTGGCGCTCGTGCGTGAGGATGTTCCCGGGGACGCGCGCCTCGTCGCGTATGTGGCGACGGAGGTGGATGGCGACGCGTTGCGCGAACACCTGCGCCGGCACCTGCCGGAGTACATGGTGCCGTCCGCCCTGGTTCCCCTGCCCGCCCTTCCGCTGGCACCCAGCGGCAAGGTGGATCGCAAGGCACTGCCCGCGCCGGAGGACTCCTCGGTCACCGGGCGTAAGGTCGAGGCCCCCGCGACACCGACGGAGGCCACGCTCGTGGCGCTCTGGCGTGAGGTGCTGCGCGTCCCCGCGGTGGGGCGGCATGACGCCTTCTTCGAGCTGGGCGGCCATTCGCTGCTGGCCACGCAGCTGGTGTCCCGTGTTCGCGCGCACTTCGGAGTGGAGTTGCCGCTTCGAGCCTTCTTCGAGGGCCCCACCGTGGCGGCGCTGGCCGTCCGCGTCGATGCGCTCCGAAGGCCGGAGGCCGCCGCGCCCACGCTGCCCGCGCTGCTCCGGATGGAGAGGCCGGAGGTGCTTCCGCTGTCGTTCGCCCAGCAGCGGCTGTGGTTCATCGAGCAGCTGGGCACGGCGGGCACCGCCTACAGCCTCCCGAGCGTCCTGCGGCTGGAAGGCACGCTGGACATCATCGTGCTGATGTCCGCGTTCGACGAGCTGGTGCGCCGTCATGAAGCGCTGCGCACCACCTTCCGCGCGCACGAAGGCACGCCGTTCCAGCTCATCCACCCGCCCTTCCCCATGCCCCTGCGGCACGTGGACCTGACGGCGCAGGAAGCGCGCGAGGCGGAGGCGTCGCGGCTGACGCGGGAGGAGATCCGCACCGCGTTCGACCTGGAACAGGGCCCGCTGTTCCGAGGCCTCCTGATGACGCTGGGGCCCACGTCGCACCTGCTGGTCCTGAACACGCATCACATCGTCTCCGATGGCTGGTCCACGGGAGTCCTGGTGCGGGAGATGGGCGCGCTCTACGCCGCCTTCTCGGACGGGCGTCCCTCGCCGCTGCCGGAGCTGACCGTGCAGGCCGTCGACCACGCGCTCTGGCAGCGCGACTGGCTCCAGGGCGACGTGCTCGATGGACAGCTCGCGTACTGGCGCGGGGCGCTGGACGGCGCGGCGCCATCCCTGGCGCTGCCCACGGACCATCCGCGCCCGGCCCGGCAGTCCTTCCACGCTGGCGTCCAGCCCGTGGCTCTGTCACGCGAGCTGAGCGAGGCGGTGGAGGCCCTGGCGAAGCGCGAGGCCGCCACGCCGTTCATGGTGTTGCTCGCGGCCTTCCAACTGCTCCTGCGCCGGTACTCGGGGCAGGAGGACGTGATCGTCGGCGCACCCATCGCGGGTCGCCGACACGCCGAGGCCGAAGCGCTCCTCGGCTTCTTCGCCAACACCGTCGCGCTGCGCACGCGGGTGCGAGACACGCTCCGTTTCCGCGAGCTGCTTGGCGAGGTGCGAGCCACCACGCTGGGGGCCTACGAGCACCAGGACCTCCCCTTCGAGAAGCTGGTGGAGGCCCTCCAGCCGGAGCGCGACCTGGGCCGCACCCCGCTCTTCCAGGTGACGTTCACCCTCCAGAACGCGCCGCTCCCGGAGCTCGCGCTCCCCGGTCTGCTCCTCAGGCCCGTGGAGGCCGCCCCCGAAGCCATCCTCTTCGATCTGCAATGCGTGCTGGTCCGCACGGCGGACGGGTTCGAGGGAGCTCTCCTCTACAACACGGACCTGTTCCAACCGGCCACGGTGGCCGGCATGAGCGAGCGCCTGCGGATGCTGCTGGAGGCGGCCCTGCGCGCGCCGGACGCGCGGCTGTCCCAGCTCCCCTGGGTCACGGAGGCGGAGCGCCAGCGGCTGCTCATCGAATGGAACGACACGACCCGCGACGCTCGACGGGACGCGTCCGTGCCCGCGCTCTTCTCCGAGCAGGCCGCGCGCACGCCAGACGCCATCGCGCTCAAGGCGGGCGCCTCACGGCTTACGTACGGGGCACTGGACGCGGCGTCGAGCCGGCTCGCGCACCACCTGCGTCGCCAGGGCGTCCGGCCTGGCCACCGCGTGGGCTTGTGCCTGGAGCGCTCGTTCGAGCTCATCGTCGGAATGCTCGGCATCCTCAAGGCCGGCGCGGCCTACGTCCCGGTGGACACGAAGGTCCCCGCGGAACGCATCACCTGGATGCTCCAGGAGGCAGGCGTCGGCGTGCTCGTCACGCAAGAGGCGCTGGCGGATGAGCTGCCGCAGGTGGTGGACCTCCAGGTCTTGATGGACGCGGACGCGGCCCAGCTCGCGAGGCAGCCGGAGACGGCGCTGGACGTGTCGGTGCCAGCGGAGGCGCTGGCCTACGTGATGTTCACGTCGGGAAGCACGGGGCGTCCCAAGGGAGTCTGCGTCCCCCAGCGCGGCATCACGCGCCTGGTTCGCGGCGCGGACTTCCTCCGCTTCGGTCCGCAGGAGGTGTTCCTCCACCTGGCCCCGGTGTCGTTCGACGCATCGACGCTGGAGATCTGGGGCGCGTTGCTGAACGGCGCCACGCTGGTGCTCGCCCCAGCGAAGCCGCTGTCCCTGGAGGAGACGGGCGCGCTGCTGAAGCGCGAGGGCATCACCACGTTGTGGCTCACCGCCGCCCTCTTCGAGCAGATGGTCCTCCGCCAGGGCGAAGCGCTCGCGGCGGTGCGGCAGGTGTTGGCGGGCGGCGACGTGCTGCCCGTCGAGCGCGTGCGTGACCACCTGGGGCGGATGGCTCCAGGCGCGGTGCTCGTCAACGGCTACGGCCCCACGGAGAACACCACGTTCTCCGCGACGCATACGCTGCGCGCGGGTGACTCCGTGGTCGGGTCGGTGCCCATCGGTCGTCCGCTGACGAACTCCACGGTGTGGGTGTTGGACGCGGCGCTCCAGCCCGTCCCTCCGGGTGTGCCGGGGACGCTCCACGTGGGCGGGGACGGCCTCGCCTGGGGCTACCTCCGGCGCCCGGACCTGACCGCCGAACGGTTCATTCCCCACCCCTTCGCCACGGCGCCGGGCGAGCGCCTCTACGACACCGGTGATCGCGTGCGCTGGCGGACGGACGGGACGTTGGAGTTCCTGGGCCGCACCGACTTCCAGGTGAAGCTGCGCGGCTTCCGCATCGAGCCGGGTGAAGTCGAAGCGGTGCTGCGTCAGCTGCCCCAGGTCGAAGAGGCGGTGGTGGTGCTGCGCGAGGATGTGCCCGGCGACAAGCGCCTCGTCGCGTACGTCGTGACCGACGGGGACGGCTTCGATCCGGTCGCGCTGAGGGCCGCTGTCCAGAAGCAGCTACCGGACTACATGGTGCCCGCGTCGTTCGTGGCCCTGTCGTCGATGCCGCTGTCCCCCCACGGCAAGGTGGACCGCAAGGCCCTGCCCGTCCCGGAGGCCCCGCGCGCTTCCGGCGCGACGTCCTCCGCGCCCCGCGACGCCTTGGAGACGGCGCTCGCGGCCATCTGGTCGGAAGTCCTGCATGTGGACGCGGTGGATATCCACGGCGACTTCTTCGAGCTGGGCGGCCACTCGCTCCTGGCCACGCAGGTGGTGTCGCGCATCCGTTCGACGCTGGGCGTGGAGCTGCCGCTGGGAGACCTGTTCAGCGCGCCCACGGTGGCCTTGCTGGCGGAGCGGCTGGTCAACGCCCGGCGCACCCAGGCGCCCCCGCTCGTGCGGACCGCCCGGACGTCCGCGCCGCCGCTGTCGTTCGCGCAGCAGCGTCTGTGGTTCATCGATCAGCTGGAGCCGGGCAGCAGCCTCTACAACATGCCGCTGGCGCTGACGCTCACGGGCGCACTGGACGCGGAGGCGTTGCGCGCGAGCCTGGACGCGTTGATGGCGCGGCACGAATCCCTGCGCACCACGTTCCGCATGGAGGCGGGCCAGCCCGTTCAGGACGTCCACCCAGAGGGCACCGTGCCCTTCGAGGCCGTGGACCTGACGGGCCTCTCCAACGAGACGGAGCGGCGCGCGGAAGCAGAGCGGCGGGGAATCGCCGAGTCCCGCCAGCCCTTCGACTTGACGCGAGGGCCGGTGATCCGCGCCCTGTTGCTGAAGCTCTCCTCCGAAGAGCACGTGCTGGTGCTGCACCTGCACCACATCGTGTCCGACGGCTGGTCGCTGGGTGTGCTGGTGCGCGAAGTGACGGCGTTCTACGAAGCATTCCATCAGGGACGGCCCGTGCCCCTGCCGGAGTTGCCGATCCAGTACGCGGACTATGCGGTATGGCAGCGCGGCTGGCTTCAGGGGGGCGTGCTGGAAGCGCAGGTGGCGTGGTGGAAGCAGCAGCTCGCCGGAGCGCCGCCCGCGTTGGAGCTCCCCACCGACAAGCCCCGGCCCGCGGTGGGCACGCAGCGGAGCGCCACGGTGCCCGTGCGCCTGTCGCGCGTCCTGGCCGAGCAGGTGGAGGCCCTGGCCCTGCGGGAGGGGGCAACACCCTTCATGGTGCTGCTCGCGGCCTTCCAGGCCGTGCTGCACCGTACGTCCGGACAGGAGGACGTGCTGGTGGGATCGCCCATCGCGAACCGCCGTCACGCGGAGACGGAGGGGCTCATCGGCTTCTTCGTCAACATGCTCGTGCTGCGCGGCCGCTTCAGCGACGGGATGAGCTTCCGGGAGCTGCTGGCCCAGGTGCGCGCCACCACGCTGGGCGCATACGAGCACCAGGACATCCCGTTCGAGAAGCTGGTGGAGGCCATCCAGCCCGAACGGGACCTGGGCCGCGCGCCCCTCTTCCAGGCGATGTTCGCGCTCCAGAACGCACCGCTGCCGGAGCTGTCACTGACGGGCCTCACCCTGAAGCCGGCGCCCTTCGACGGCAACGCCACCTCGCAGTTCGAGGTGGGCCTGGACCTGAGCCGTGACGCGGACGGCTTCGCGGGGAGGCTGACATACGCGACGGACCTGTTCGAACGCGCGACGCTCGAACGGTTCGGCGACCACCTGCGGATGCTGCTGGAAGCCGTGTGCGTCCAGCCCGGCACACCCCTGGCGAGCGTGTCCCTCGTCTCCGCGGACGAACATGCGCGGCTCTCGGCGCTGGCGAGCGGCGGAAGCGTGGACTTCGACCGCGACATCCCGCTGCATGCGTGCTTCGAACAGCAGGCCGCGAGAACGCCGGACGCGCCCGCCGTGGTGGACGCGGAGACGACGCTCTCCTTCCAGGAGCTGGACGCGAGGGCCAACCAACTCGCGTGGCACCTGCGCGCGCTGGGCGTGGGGGCGGAGGTGACGGTGGGCCTGTGCCTGGAGCGCACGGCGGAGGCCATCGTCGCGCTGCTCGCGGTGCTCAAGGCCGGAGGGGCCTTCGTGCCGCTCGACCCGAAGGCGCCGGCTGCGCGCAAGACGTTCCTGCTCCAGGACTGCGGCGCATCCGTGGTGCTGACCACCGCACGCCTGGCCGAGGACGGCTGGGCGGGCGGCACCCCCACGGTGTGCCTGGACACGGAGCACGTCGTCCTGTCGACGCAACCTCATGAGGCACCGCCGCCGCTCGCGGGGCCGGAGCACCTGGCATACGTCCTCTACACGTCCGGCTCCACGGGCACGCCCAAGGGCGTGATGGTGCGGCACCGCTCCGTGCTCAACCTGCACCGGGCGTTGAAGCGGACGCTCTTCGCGGGGTTGCCCGAGGGCCGGCGCGTCACCGTCAACGCGCCGCTGTACTTCGATGCGTCCATCGAGCAGGTCATCCAGCTGCTCGACGGGCACTGCCTGTACCTGGTCCCGGAGGAGCTGCGCCGGGATCCAGAGGCGATGATCGCGTGGCTGGAGCGGCACCGCATCGACGTCCTGGACTGCACGTCCGCGCAGCTCAAGCCGCTGCTGGACGCGGGGCTGCTGGAGCGCGCCTGGGTTCCCCCCGTGCTCGTGTCGGGAGGTGACACGCTGGACATGGCGTCCTGGCGCAAGCTCGCGGAGACGACGCGCACGCGCGCCTTCAATGCGTACGGGCCCACCGAATCCACCGTCAGCGCCACCTTGTTCCCCATCCAGGGCACCCTCCATCCGCGGCCCGTCATCGGCCGGCCGCTGGCCAACCTGCGCACGTACGTGCTCGACGCGAGGCAGCGTCAGGTACCCGCGGGCATCCCTGGCGAGCTGTGCATCGCGGGTGAAGGTGTCGCGCGTGGCTACCTGGGCCAGCCCGCGCTCACGGCGGAGCGCTTCCTGCCGGATCCGTTCAGCGCCGAGCCGGGAGCACGGCTGTACCGGACGGGAGACAAGGCCCGGTGGAGGGAGGACGGGACGCTGGAGTTCATGGGCCGCCTGGACTTCCAGGTGAAGCTGCGCGGCTACCGCATCGAGCTGGGAGAGATAGAGGCGACGCTGCGCGCGCACCCGGGAGTGCGGGACGCGGTGGCGCTCGTGCGTGAGGATGTTCCCGGGGACGCGCGCCTCGTCGCGTATGTGGCGACGGAGGTGGATGGCGACGCGTTGCGCGAACACCTGCGCCGGCACCTGCCGGAGTACATGGTGCCGTCCGCCCTGGTTCCCCTGCCCGCCCTGCCGCTGACTGCCAACGGCAAGCTGGACCGCCGGGCACTGCCCTCGCCCGAGGCGCTGCTGCGCGCGTCGCGCACCTACGAAGCCCCCGCGACGCCCGCCGAGGTGGCCCTGGCCGCGCTGTGGGAGGAGTTGCTGAACATCCCCGTCGTGGGGCGCAACGATCACTTCTTCGACCTGGGCGGTCATTCGCTCTTGGCCACGCAGCTCGTGTCCCGCGTGCGCGCCCGCTTCGGCGTGGACGTGGGGGTCCGAGCGCTGTTCGAGTCCCCCACCCTGGCGGCCCTCGCCCAGCGCCTCCCGTCCGCGCCGGCGGCCACCGTGCTGCCGCCGCTCAGGCCGGCCACGTCACCGGGGCCGCACCCGCTGTCGTTCGCGCAGCAGCGGCTGTGGTTCATTGATCAGCTGGACCCTGGCAGCCCGCTCTACAACATGCCCACCGCGCTGCGCCTGTCCGGCACGGTGGACGTGTCCGCGCTCCAGCAGGCTTTCGATGCCCTGGTCCAGCGCCACGAATCGCTGCGCACCACGTTCGTCGCCCACGAAGGCGAACCCCGCCAGCACGTCCACGCCGCGCCCACGGGAGTCCTGTCGGTGGTGGACCTCACGGCGCTTCCCGAGGACTCACGTGAAGCGGAGGCGCTACGGCTCGCGAGCGAGGACGCGCTCCGGCCCTTCGATCTCGCCGTGGGGCCGCTGGCGCGCCTCACCCTGCTGAGGCTCGCGGATCAGGAGCACGTGCTGCTCATGTGCCTGCACCACGCCATTGGCGACGGCTGGTCCGTGGCGGTCCTGGTGCGAGAAGTCACCGCGCTCTACGAGGCCTTCCGCCAGGGCCAGCCGCCGTCGCTCGCGCCGCTGGCGGTGCAGTACCCGGACTTCGCCGTCTGGCAGCGCTCCTGGCTCCAGGGCGAAGTGCTGGAGGCGCAGCTGAAGTGGTGGAAGCAGCAGCTCGCTGGGGCCCCGCTGGCCCTGTCGCTGCCCACGGACAAGCCCCGCCCGCCCCAGCGTTCGTCGCGCGGCGCGGCCTTCCCGGTGCGCTTGCCGTCGGGCTTGAGTGACGCCGTGGAGGCGCTGGCGCGGCAGGAAGGCGCCACGCCCTTCATGGTGCTCCTCACGGCCTTCCAGACGCTCCTTCACCGCTACTCCGGGCAGGACGACCTGCTGGTGGGCACATCCATCGCGGGCCGGCGTCACGCGGAGACGGAGGGGTTGATCGGCTTCTTCGTCAACACGCTGGTCCTGCGCGCGCGGTTCGACGGCCGGCCTTCATTCCGGGAGATGATCGCGCAGGCGCGCACCGTCACGCTGGGAGCGTACGAGCACCAGGACCTCCCGTTCGAGCGGTTGGTCGAAGCGGTGCAGCCCACGCGGGACCTGTCGCGCACGCCGCTCATCCAGGCCCTCTTCGTGCTCCAGAACCTGCCGGAGTCCGAGGTGCGCCTGCCGGAGCTGACGCTGCGCCCGGTGGAGGTGGACCTGCCCACGACGAAGTTCGACCTGGACCTGAGCCTGGTTCGCACGGAGCGCGGCTTCGAAGGCGTCCTCTCCTACAGCACGGACCTCTTCGAGCCCGCCACGGCCCGGAGACTGACGGAGCACCTGATCCAACTGCTGGAGGGCGCCGTCGCCACGCCGGATGCCACGGTGGAGGCGCTGCCCCTGCTGACGGCCGAAGAGCGCCAGTGGGTGCTGGAGGAGTGGAGCGGCGAGACCGCCGACTTCGCGGGGGACATCCCCTTCCACACACGCTTCGAGCAGCAGGTGACGCGCACCCCCAAGGCCCCCGCCGTGGTGATGGGCGATACGACGGTGTCCTTCCACCAGCTCAACGTGCGCGCCAACCAGCTCGCGCACTACCTGCGCACGCTGGGGGTGGGCCCGGACGTGCCGGTGGCGTTCTGCCTGGAGCGCTCGCCGGAGGCCATCGTCGCGCTGCTGGGCATCCTCAAGGCGGGAGGCGCCTTCGTGCCCCTGGACCCGGCCGCTCCCGCCGCGCGAAGGGCCTTCATCCTGGAGAACAGCGGCGCGGCCGTGCTCCTCACCACCCAGGCCCTGGCACAAGCGTGGCAGCCGGCGGTGCGGCATCTGGTGCGGCTCGACGTGGAGGCACGCCGCATCGACGCGCTGTCGCCGGGCAATCCGCGCTCGGGTGTGCAGCCGGGGTGCCTCGCGTACGTCCTCTACACATCGGGCTCCACGGGCATGCCCAAGGGCGCGATGATCCAGCACCGCTCGCTGGCGCACCTGCACCGCGCGTTGATGGAGGACTGCTACGCCCGGGTGCCCCGGGGCATGCGGGTGAGCCTCAACGCGCCGCTCTACTTCGACGCGTCGGTGGCGCAGTGGCTCCTGTTGCTGGAGGGCCACTGCCTGTGCATCGTGCCAGAGGCGGTGCGCCAGGATCCGGAGGCGATGCTCGCGTGGTTGGATCAGCGCCGCATCGACGCGATGGACTGCACGCCGTCGCAGCTCAAGCTGCTCCTGGAGGCCGGGCTGCTGGAGCAGCCGCATGTGCCCTCCATCGCGTTCATCGGAGGCGAGGCGATGGATGAGGTCACGTGGCGCCTCCTCGCGGAGACGCCGCGCATGCGCACCTTCAACGCCTACGGCCCCACCGAGGGCACCGTGGTGGCGACCACCTGGTGCGTACAAGGGGCCCCGCAGGCGACGCCCGTCATCGGCAAGCCGCTGCTCAACGTGGGCGCCTTCGTCCTGGATGCGGCCCTGAACCCCGTGTCCGTGGGCGTACCCGGCGAGCTGTTCATCTCGGGTGAGGGGCTCGCGCGGGGCTACCGGAACCGGGCGGACCTCACCGCGGAGCGCTTCATCCCCCACCCCTTCAGCGCGGAGCCCGGAGCGCGTCTGTACCGCACGGGCGACCGGGTCCGGTGGAGGCAGGACGGCACGCTCGACTTCATGGGGCGCGTGGACTTCCAGGTGAAGCTGCGCGGCTACCGCATCGAGCTGGGCGAAATCGAGGTCATGCTGCGCACGCACCCGGGCGTCCGGGACGCGGTGGTCCTGGTGCGCGAGGACGTGCCGGGCCTGCCGCGCCTCGTGGCATACGTGGCCCCGGAGGTGGATACCGCGCCGCTCCGGGGCCACCTCCAGCGCGCGTTGCCGGACTACATGGTGCCGGCGGCATACGTCGCGCTGGCCGTCCTGCCACTGACGCCCAACGGCAAGGTGGACCGCAAGGCCCTGCCCCGTCCCGCGGAGGACGTCGTGGGCATGGAGGCCCGAGTGGGGCCTCGCGACGCGCGAGAGGCCCGGCTGGAGCGGATCTGGTCCGAAGCGCTGGGGCTGTCGGCGGTGGACGTGCGGACCAGCTTCTTCGAACTGGGAGGTCACTCGCTGCTCGCGGTGCGCCTGATGGCGGCGGTGGCGCGGGAGACGGGCCGGAAGCTCCCGCTGTCGACCCTCTTCCAGGCGCCCAGCGTCGAGCGGTTCGCGGTCCTGCTGGGCGAGGCCGAGGAAGCGAAGCCCTTCACGCCGCTGGTGCCCTTCACGAAGGACGGGACGGGTGCCGCCCCGCCGTTCTTCTGCGTGCATCCGGTGGGCGGCAACGTGCTGGCCTACGCGGAGCTCGCGCGGAGGCTGGGCCCGGAGCAGCCCTTCTATGGGCTCCAGGCGCGAGGTCTGGACGGCGCGGCCGAACCGCTGGGCACCGTGGAGGCCATGGCCACGAGCTACGTACACGCGCTGAAGGAGGTCCAGCCCACCGGGCCCTACTTCCTGGGCGGCTGGTCCCTGGGGGGCGTCATCGCCTACGAGATGGCGCACCAGCTCCGAGCCGCGGGCGAGGTGGTGGCGCTGGTCGCGCTCGTTGATTCGTATGTCCCGGAGACCGTCCCGGCCCCGGAGCCGGACCTGGATCGCGCGCTGGCGGTGGGCCTGTTCGCGCAGGACCTGATGGGCGTGTCGCTGGAGCACCTGGACTTGGACACCGCGGAGCTGGCGGCGCTGGAGCCCGAGGCCGCGCTCGCGAGGGTGTTGGAGTCCGCCGTCCGGGCTGGCGCCCTGCCGCCCGGAGTGGAGGCCTCGAATGCCACGGCCCTCTTCCGCGTCTTCGAAGCCAACCTCGAGGCCGCGCGGCGCTACCACCCGCCCGCGATGGATCAGCGCGTGCTGCGCTTCCAGGCGGCGGACCTCATCGAGGAGGCGAGGACCCTCGATGGCGGCTGGTCCGCGCTCGTCGGGGCGCGGCTGGAGTCGCACCCCCTGCCCGGCACCCACTACACGCTGCTGCGCGAGCCCGGGGTCCAGGCCGTGGCGGACATCCTGGCGAAGGCCCTGCGGGAGGCCTGAAGCACGTAGGCCCGCAACGACGAACCCCGCTCCCTCCAGTCGAGGGGGGCGGGGTCCGGTGTCCGCGGCGGAGGGGGCGCGGCGGCTACTTGTGCGCGTTCAGGTCCGGCTCGGACGGGGGCGCCTTGTCGGCGGGCACGTCGAAGAAGGTGTTGGAGCTGGGCGCGCGCGTCTGCGCCACGCTGTTGTTCTCCAAGGTCTCCGGCACGGGCGGCAGGGTCACCTGCGTCATCTGGGCCTTGGCCGCGGCCTCCGCGGCGAGCTTCGCGTTCCTCCGGCGGCGGTACACGAAGTAGCCCACCGCCAGCACCGCCAGCGAGCCCATCACGACGACCTGGCCGTCCTTCAGCTTGCGGATGACCATGTCCAGCTCGCCGCCGAAGTGGAAGCCGAGCCACACGAACACCGGCGCGGACAGCAGCGCCGCCAGCCCGTCCCACAGGATGAAGCGCCAGTACGCCATGTGGACGGAGCCCGCGGTGAAGTACGTCACCGCGCGCACGCCCGGCATGAAGCGGGCGATCATCACGATCTTCTGGCCGTGCGTGACGAAGAGCGATTCCACCTTCGCGCGCTTCTCCGGCGTGACGATCTTCGCGAAGAACCCTCCCCCCTTCGCATCCGGGTTGCGTCCCAGCCGCGTGCCCAGCCGGCGCCCCGCCAGGTAGATGAGGCTGTCACCCACCAGGATGCCGAAGAAGCCCACCGCCATCATCACGGGAAGGTGCGCCGCGCCCTTGTGCGCCAGGAACCCGCCGAGGATGAGCGAGATGTCCTCCGGCAGCGGCACACCCAAGCCGCATGCCACCAGGATGCCGAACACGGTGAAGTAGGCGAAGAGGCCCTGGGAGTTACCGAGCAGGTTGGTGAGAAAATCTTCCACGCGTCGTTCCGTCCAATCACTTCCCGAAGGGCCGCTCGGCAATCACCCGGGCCTGCCCGTTCAGCACCCAACCATCAACCGGGTGCGGCAGTTGAAAACTCCGGCCACCCAGCATCCCACCTCAAACGCTCCGGCCCCATCACGAAAGCCCTCGGTCCGCCGCCTACCCGCACCCACTGTGTGTTCCAGGGTGGGGCTGCAAGGGAGCATCCGGCGAGACAGTAACCACCTCCCGTACGGGTGGCAGGATCTCTCGTCCTTCCGGCCTCCTGGCAGGAGCCCCGCGACCGCCGCCCGACACCGGGACGGGCTCGGACGGGGGGACGGGCGGCCCCCTCAGCTCCCAGGGGCCCGCGCGACCAGGGTGCGCAGCATGTCCCGGTTGTCCCGCGCCTTCACGCCGAAGTGGCTGACGATGCCCATCAGCAGCTTGATGCAGGCCTGGGGCTTCTGGGCGAGCAGCTTCTGGAAGTCCGCGGCGCGGATCTCCAGCGCCATCACGTCCGTCTGCGCGGTGGCGGTGCACAGCCGCTCCCCCTTCTGCACGAGCGCCAGCTCGCCCAGGGGCTCCCCGACCGTGACCTCACCCAGCGGCACGTCCTCGCCGGTCGGGCTGCGGGCGCTCAGCCGCACGGTGCCCTCGCCGACGATCCACAGCGAGTCACCCGGCTTGCCCTCGGTGAACAGCGCCGTCCCCTTGGGAAAGGCGCGCGACACGGCGGCCGCCGCGAAGATGGAGATGCCAGTGTCGGTGAAGCCCTTGAAGAGCGGACAGGCCTTCAGGGTCGTCTCGGGCACGAGAGCCATGAGGTGTTCCTAACACGCACAACGCGGCGGCGTCAGCGGCTCGCGCGGTGTTCGGAGGCGGTGTGCACGTAGTGGAGGGCGGACTGGATCAAGAACTCGCGCTCGCCGTCGGTGAGGGGGCGCTTCACCTTGCCGGGAGAGCCCACCACCAGCGAGCCCGGGGGGACCTTCGTCCCGGGCGTGAGCAGCGTGCCGGCGCCGATGATGCAGTCGTCGCCCACCTCCACGCCGTCCATCAGGATGGCGCCCATGCCCACCAGCACCCGGTGGCCCACGGTGCAGCCGTGGAGGATGACCCGGTGGCCCACCGTGCAGTCGTCGCCCACCACCGTGGAGTCACCCTGGCTGGTGACGTGCACCATGGTGAGGTCCTGGATGTTGGTGCGCCGGCCAATGCGGATGGAGTTCACATCCCCGCGCAGCACGGAGTTGAACCAGATGGAGGAGTCCTCGCCCAGCTCCACGTCCCCCACCACCTGGGCGGAGTCCTCGACGAAGCAGCTGGGGTGGACGCGGGGGGACACTCCGCGAAACGGCCTCAACGGCATGGTGGAACCCTCCAACGGCGAGAGAACGGCGGGAGGCGTCAGGCCTCCGCCGGGACATGCAGCGGCACGGGCAGCTCCACCGCCGGCGGCGCCACGGTGGGGCCCTGGAGCACCGCCACCTGCCGGCCCGCCAGCTGGTTGGGCGTGGCGCGCTCCACGTGGACCTTCACCACCGAGCCCGCCGGGGCGTCGCCCTCGAAGTTGACGGTGCGGTTCTCCGGCGTGCGGCCGAAGCGCTTGGTGGCGTCGTAGCGCGAGCGGCCCTCCACGAGCACCTCCACGTCCAGCCCCACCTGCGCCTGGGTGTACTCGCCGCTGATGCGCCGCTGGACCTTCTGCAGGCGCTCCAGCCGGGCCACCTTCACCTCGTGCGGGATGGGGCCCCAGTCCTTCTCCCGCAGCGCGGCGCCCGTCTTGGGGCGCGGGCTGTACACGAAGGAGAACTGGTTGTCGTACTTCACCAGCTCGGTGAGCTTGAGCGTCATCTCGAACTCTTCCTCGGTCTCTCCGGGGAAGCCCACGATGATGTCGGTGGTGACGGCGATGCCGGGCCGGGCGGCGCGCAGCTTCGCCAGGCGCTCCAGGTACTGCTCCACCGTGTAGTCGCGGCGCATCATCTTCAGGATGCGGTCGCTGCCGCACTGCACCGGCAGGTGGAAGTGCGGGGCGATCTTCGGCTGCACGCGGAAGGCTTCGATCAGCTCGTCCGACAGGTCGTGCGGGTGGCTGGTGGTGAAGCGCACGCGCTCGATGCCCGGCACCTCCGCGGTGCGCAGGAGCAGCTGCGCGAAGCTGATGCCGCCCTGGTACGAGTTGACGTTCTGGCCGATGAGGGTGACTTCGCGCACGCCCACGCCCGCCAGGTCCGCCACCTCCACGAGCACGTCCGGGAACGCGCGGCTCACCTCGCGGCCCCGGGTGTGCGGGACGATGCAGAACGAGCAGACGTTGTCGCAGCCCTTCATCACGGTGACGAACTCCGTCACCTTGCCGCGGGACGTCTCCGCGTCGGCGCGCGGGAAGACGTACTCCTCGGAGTCCACGAAGGCCGTCTCCACCACCCGCTCGCGCGCGTCCTGCACGCGGGCGATGACCTCCGGCAGCTTCGCGATGTTGTCCGGGCCGAAGACGAAGTCCAGGTACGGGACCTTCTTCAGCAGCTTGTCCTTCTCCTGCTGGGCCACGCAGCCGCCCACGCCCAGGATGGCGCCCCGGCTGGCCTTCACCGCGCGGTAGCGCCCCAGCGCGGACAGCATCTTGTCCTCGGCCTTCTCCCGGATGGAGCAGGTGTTGAGGATGATGAGGTCGGCGTTGTCTGGCTCCGGCGTGGGCACGTAGGACATCTTCGACAACGCCTCGCTCATCCGCAGCGAGTCGTTGACGTTCATCTGGCAGCCGAAGGTGTGGATGAAGTAGCGCTTCATGGGTGGGCCTTGAAGGAAAACGGGCCGTTATGCGACGCCCGGACGCGGAATGCAACCGGGCGGACGGGCCGGGTCATCCCCGGCTGAGGACCTGGGTGAGCCGGGTGTGCAGCGCCACCAGCTCCGCCTCGCGCTCGCGCAGGAGCGCGACCGTCTCCACGCCGTACCGCCGCCCCAGGGCCTCCGTCTCCCGCTCCTGCTTCACCAGCTCGTCCCGGACGCGCTTGCGCACCTCCTCCGCCTCCGGGCCGCTGCGCGCCTCCAGCTCCGCGAGCTTCGAGCGCAGCCGCGACACCGTCCAACGCCGCCCGCCAAAGGCGCGCAGGACGGCGCTCCCCCACTCCGCCGCCTTCACGTCCAGGCCGCTGGCGCCCAGGGCGGCCGCCTGCGCCCGGGCCATGGCCTCCGCGCCGGCCTCCGCCTCCACGTGCGCCAGGAAGGTCTCCTGGTAGCGGACCAGCGCGTCGAGCATCGGCCTGTCGACCGGCCGGGACGCCATGCGCAGCGTGCGGTCGTCGGCGGCGTCGAAGTCCGGGCCGGTCTCCACGTTGGGGACGTCCTGGTAGTCGTCGAAGAGGGACGGAGCCATGGGGCACCTTCGGGCAAAGGGGTTCAGACGGGGACGAGCTGTTCGGCGATGCGGGCCAGGTCGGACACGGAGGTGACGACCACGGCCTGGGAGCAGTGCTTCTCGTAGGTGAGCATCTCGCTGTCGCCGATGCCCCAGTTGCCCCGCTCCTCGGGGCAGATCCACAGCACGCGCTTGGCCTTGCGGCGCAGGTCCTTGAGCGCCCACGCGTTGTTCGCGTTGTAGTTGTTGCGGCCGTCGCCAATGATCATCACGGTCGTGCGGCGCGTGATGCTGCCCAGGTGGTCGCGGCTGAAGTCCGCCAGCGCACGGCCGTAGTTGGAGTTCGCGCTCATGGACACGGTGCGCCCGGTGGTCGCCGCGTCGATGGCCTCGCTCACGTCCAGGTCCTTGAAGTACTGGGTGACCTCCCCCACGTCGGACACGAAGACGAACGAGCGCACGCGCACGAACAGCGACTGCATCGTGTGCATGAACAGCAGCATCATCCGGGACGCGTTCCTCACGGAGTCGGAGATGTCGCAGAGCACGACGAGCTCCGGGCGCTCGGGCCGGCGGGTGCGGAACACGGGCACCATGGGCACGCCGTCCCACGGCATGTTCCGGCGCAGGGTGCGCTGGACGTTGAGCGAGCCCCGGCGGTGCGAGCGCTGCTTGCGGATCATCCGGCTCTTGAGCTTCTCCGCCAGCGTGCGGACGGCGGCCTCCATCTGGTCCACCTCCGCCTGCGTGAGCAGGTGCAGCGGCTTCTCCTTCACGGAGTCCGTGCGGCGGCGGATGCGGGCCTCGGACTGGCGCTTCACCTCCTGGCGCGCGGCCTCTTCAATCTTGCGCATCGCCGCCGCCACGTGGCGCGAGACGATCTCCACGCCCTCGGTGTGGAGCCCGCGCGCCTTCAGCTCGTCCTCCAGCGACTTGAGGTCGGAGCGCGCCCGCTCCATGCCCGCGCCCGCCAGCAGCCGCCGCGTGAAGAACCCCGTCTGGAGCGGGCTCTCCAACTGGCCCAGGTCCAGCTGCAGCGACGCCTGCCGGAAGAGCTGCGCCAGCCGCGCGCGGTCGCCCGCGAGGATGGCCTGGGCCAGCGGGGACATCTCCGGCGCCAGCAGGTTCATCTGGTAGATGACCATCTTCAGCAGGTCGCCTTCCAGGTAGCCCTCGTCCTCCAGCTGCTTCGCCAGCGACGCGTCAATGGCCTCGAACGTGCGGGCCGCGCCGGAGAAGAAGAAGTCGAACGCGCGGCGGAAGGTCTCCACGTCCAGCTCGCGCTTCACCAGCGTGGTGCGCAGCACGGAGCGGAACAGGGCCCGGTCCGTCAGCCCCACCTCGGCGGTGGCGCGCAGCGCGTCCTGCACCTCGGACGTGCTGACGCGCACGCCGTTCTGGCGAAGCACCTCCGCGAACTCGACGATTCGGGCGTCCATGGCGTCAGGCCTGCCGTTCGAACGACATCACGGCTTCCACGTGGTGCGTCTGCGGGAACATGTCCACCACCTGGAGCGCCACCGGTCTGTAACCCGCGTCCACCAGCCCCGCCGCGTCCCGGGCCAGCGAGGCCGGGTCGCACGCCACGTACACGACCCGGCGCACGTTCAACGCCCGCATCCACTTCGCGAGCCCCGGCGCCCCGGCGCGGGGCGGGTCCGCGAGGCACGCGTCGAACGAGCGCCCCTCCGCCACCAGCCCGTCGCACACCTTGCGCGCGTCGCCCTGGATGAAGCGCACGTTGGCCACCCCACCCTCGCGCGCGCTGCGCTGGGCCAGCTCCACGCCCACCGGCGAGGACTCCACCCCCAGCACCGACCCCGCCGTCCCCGCCAGCGGGAAGGTGAAGTTGCCGTTGCCGGAGTACAGCTCCAGCACGGAGTCCGTCTCCCGGGCCCCCAGCTCGTGGAGGGCGGCGGTGACGAGCCCCACGTTGGCCTCCGCGTGCGCCTGGGCGAACGCATCCGGCCGCAGGTACACCGGCACCTCCGGCCGCAGCGGGGACAGCGAGCGCAGCACCGGCCGGCCGATGAGCCGTGCGGAGCCCTCCTTTGGCACCAGCACCGCGCCCTCCAGCCGCAGGGCGCGCACGGCGGCCTCCGTGGCCTCCAGGTGCCGCGCCGTCACCGGGCCGGAGAGGTTCACCGCGAACGCGGCCTTGTCGCCCTCCGCCAGCAGGAGCACGTCCTCGGTGTCCTTCGTCAGCGGCTTGAGCAGCGGGGCCAGCTTCCCGGGCAGCGCGGTGAGCACCGGCGTGAGCGCGGGGCACACGTCCACCGGGACGCGCTCATGGGTGCGCCTGCCGAAGTAGCCGAGCGCCCCCTTGCCCGCCCCGTGCAGCACCGCGCGGCGGCGGTAGCCCCAGTCCCGGGGCGCCACCAGCAGCGGCCGCACGGTGAAGCCCGAGCGCGGCAGGCGGCCCAGGTGCTCCAGGGTGGAGAGGACGATCTCCTGCTTCGCGGACCGCTGCGCCGGCACGGACAGCTCCAGCCAGTCGCAGCCGCCGCAAGCGTCGGAGAGGACGCAGCGCGACGACACCCGCTCCGCGCCATCCGTCAGCACCTGGCCCAAGAGGCCGCGCAGGACCTTGCCCTGGACCTCCAGGTGGACGCGCACGGTGTCGCCGGGGAAGGCGCCGGGCACGAAGACGGTGCGGCCCTCCCAGGAGGCCACGCCCTCCCCCAGCTGGCCCAGCCGTTCAATCGTCAGTTCAATGGGAGCTTCGGGCAGGGTCGTCGTCATCACAGGCGCACTCGCGGGGGCCGCCTGGGTCGGGCCGCCCTACTTCCGGGTCGCACTGCCACGCTCGTCCGCCGGCAGGGCTTCCCGCAGGCGCTCCACGAACGCTTCGATGCGCGACCGCTTCTCGTCGTCAACGTCCAGGAACTCCACCGCCATCCCCGGCACCTCGGAGCCCGGCGTCCCCTGGGCGTTGGTGCGGGTCACCTTCCCGGACAGGTCCACCGGGAAGCTGGCGCCCGGCAGCGACACCAGGATGCGCACCACCGTGCCCACCGCCAGCGGCTGCGGCGTGTTGATGTAGATGCCGCCGCGCGACAGGTTCACGGCCCAGTCCGTCACGAAGCCGGCCACCGTGCGGTACGCCACGGGCAGCTCATGGTCGATGCGGTGCGCGCGCGGCGCGGGGACGGGCTTCTCCGGGGTGTCGGCCATGGGGGGTGCTCCGCTCCTCGGGGGGAAGGTGGCTTCCGTCCCACCCGAGGCGGCGGAAGCACACCCTAGCACTCCGCGTCAGGCCTGGAACTTCATCTCGCGCAGGTCGGGCGCGATCTTCAGCTTCGGCTCGGTGAGCTGCTGCACCCGTTCCACCGTCAGTCCGGGCGCCAGCTCCCGGAGGACCAGCCCCTCCGGCGTGACGTCCAGGAACGCGTGGTCCGTGACGATGTGGTGCACGCACTTGAGGCCCGTCAGCGGCAGCGAGCACTTCTTCAAAATCTTCGGCTGCCCGTCCTTGTTCGCGTGCTCCATGGCCACGTAGATGCGCTTGGCACCCACGGCGAGGTCCATGGCGCCGCCCATGCCCTTCACCATCTTGCCGGGGATCATCCAGTTGGCCAGGTCGCCCTCCTCGCTGACCTCCATGGCGCCCAGCACGGCCAGGTCGATGTGGCCGCCGCGGATCATCCCGAAGGACAGCGCGGAGTCGAAGAAGGCGGAGCCCTTCACCACCGTCACCGTCTCCTTGCCCGCGTTGATGAGGTCCGGGTCCTCGCTCCCCTCCTCCGGGTACGGCCCGATGCCGAGCAGGCCGTTCTCCGACTGGAGCACCACCTCCACCCCGTGCGGGATGTAGTTGGGCACGAGCGTGGGGATGCCGATGCCCAGGTTGACGTAGAAGCCGTCCTGGAGTTCCTGGGCGATGCGCTGCGCGATCTGTTCACGAGTCAGGGGCATGGCTCAGGACGCCTTCTTGCGGACGGTCCGCCGCTCGATCCACTTCTGGAGGTTCTGCGCCTGCACGATGCGGTGCACGAAAATGCTCGGGATGTGCACCAGGTCCGGATCCAGCTCGCCCGGCTGCACGATGTGCTCCGCCTCCACGATGGTGACCTTCGCGGCCATGCACATCATGGGGGTGAAGTTCCGCGCCGTCTTGTGGAACACCAGGTTGCCCCAGGTGTCCGCCTTCCACGCGTGGACGATGGCGAAGTCGGCCTTGAGGGGCGTCTCCAGCACGTGCAGCCGCCCGTCGATGATGCGCGACTCCTTGCCCTCCGCCACCTGGGTGCCCGCGCCCGTCGGCGTGAAGAACCCGCCGATGCCGCAGCCCCCGGCGCGGATGCGCTCCGCGAGCGTGCCCTGCGGGTTCAGCTCCACCTCCAGCTCACCGGAGAGGAACTGCCGCTCGAACTCCTTGTTCTCCCCCACGTAGCTGGCGACCATCTTCTTCACCTGCTTGTTCTGCAGGAGGACGCCCAGCCCCAGCTCCGTGGTGCCGCAGTTGTTGGAGATGATGGTGAGGCCCTTCACGTTCTTCTTGTGCAGGGCCGTGATGAGGTTCTCCGGGTTGCCGCACAGCCCGAACCCACCACTCATCAGCGTGATGTTGTCCGGGATGTCGGCGACCGCCTCATCCGCGCTCGCGTAGACCTTGTTCATGCGGGCAGGTCCTCAGCGCTCGACCATCAGCGCGATGCCTTCGCCGCCGCCGATGCAGAGCGACGCCACGCCGCGCTTCTTGTCCTGGTCCTTCAGCGTGTGCAGCAGCGTGACGAGCACGCGCGCACCGGAGGCGCCAATCGGGTGGCCCAGCACCACCGCGCCGCCGCGCACGTTCACCTTGGACGGGTCCAGGCCCAGGATGCGGTTGTTGGCGATGGCCACCACCGCGAAGGCCTCGTTGATCTCCCAGAGGTCCACGTCCTTGGCCGTCACGTTCTGCTTCTTGAGCAGCGTGTTGATGGCGTCCGCCGGCGCGATGGTGAACTCCACCGGCTTGCGGGCGGCCTGCGCGTAGCCCTTGATGCGGCCCAGGATGGTGCGGCCCTCGGCCTTCGCCTTCTCCTCGCTCATCAGCACCAGCGCCGCGGCGCCATCGTTGATGGAGGACGCGTTGGCGGCCGTCACGGTGCCGTCCTTCTTGAACACCGGCTTGAGGCCCGGGATCTTGTCCGGCTTGGCGTTCTTGGGGCCCTCGTCCTCGGAGACGGTGGTGAACTCATCCGGCTTCTTGCCCGGGATCTGGACCGGGACGATCTCCGGCGCGAACAGGCCCTCCTTCTGGGACTGGATGGCGCGGCGCGTGGACTCCAGCGCGAACGCGTCCTGCTGGGCGCGGCTGATGTCCTGGGAGGTGGCGCACTCCTCGGCGCAGTTGCCCATGTGCACGTTGCCGTACACGTCCCAGAGGCCGTCGGAGATCATCGCGTCCTTGAACTCCACGTTGCCCATGCGGGCCCCGCCGCGCATCGTGTGGGACACGTAGGGCGCGTTGCTCATGGACTCCATGCCGCCCGCGACGACCACGTCCGCGTCACCCAGGGCGATGGACTGCGCCGCGGCGATGACGGCCTTCAGGCCGGAGCCACAGACCTTGTTCAGCGTGACGGCGGGAACGGACTCCGGGAGGCCCGCGAAGATCGTGGCCTGACGCGCCGGGGCCTGGCCCACGCCCGCCTGCAGGACGCAGCCCATGATGACCTCCTGCACGGCCTCCGGCTTCACGCCCGCGCGCTCCAGCGCCGCCTTGATGGCGATGGCGCCCAGCTGCGGCGCGGTGAGCTTGGACAGGGCGCCCTGGAAGGAGCCGATGGGGGTACGGGCCGCGCCCACGATGACGACTTCACGAGCCATGGAACTGCCTCCGATTGCGGATGAGCGAACAGCCAGGGTTAACGGCGATGGGCGCACTTATCACCGGGCGTTCCCTGGAGTTCAAGCGTCCTCGCTCGGCGCCCAGGCGCGGAGTGACAGCGACCCGCTCCGGGGCGGACTCCACTGTCCACCCCAGGCCACTGCGGCGGCGGAAGGCGGGCTTTTCCGGGGTGGGCCCGTCCGACCGGTCGGATGGGACGCTCCCCTGCCCGCCCGCGTCAGCCGCGGCAAAAGAAAACGGCCGGGTCCCTTTCGGGAACCCGGCCGCTTCTCACGTCAGGACTGGCGGCTGACTACTTCTTCAGCTTGGAGGCCATGACGTCGCCCAGGCGGGCCTTGGACCCCTCGGCCTGCTTGCGCAGGTACTCGCGGTAGTCCTCGCCCTCGCCGATGAGCGCCTTGATGGACAGGGCGACCTTCCGGTCCGGGGTGTTGATGTCGATGATCTTCACTTCGACATCCTGGCCTTCCTGCACCACGTCGCGGGGGTTCTCCACGCGCTCTTCCTTCAGCTCGGAGACGTGGACGAGGCCCTCGATGCCCGGCTCGATCTCCACGAACGCGCCGAAGTCGGTGACCTTGGTGACCTTGCCCTTCACGCGGCTGCCCACGGGCAGGCGCTCGGAGAGGGTCTCCCAGGGGTCCGGCTGGAGCTGCTTGATGCCCAGGCTGAAGCGCTCGTTCTCGACGTCGATGTTGAGGACCACCGCCTCGACCTCGTCGCCCTTCTTGAACATCTCGCCCGGGTGCTTGATGCGCTGGGTCCAGGAGATGTCGGACACGTGCACCAGGCCGTCCACGCCCTCCTCGACGCCGACGAACACGCCGAAGTCGGTGACGTTGCGGATCTGGCCCTTGATGACGGAGCCGATCGGGTACTTGTCCTCCAGCAGCGTCCAGGGGTTCTGCTCGATCTGCTTCATGCCCAGCGCGATGCGCTTGGCCTTCGGATCGATGTCGAGGACGACGGCCTCCACCGTCTGGCCGACCTCCAGGATCTTGGACGGGTGCTTGAGGCGCTTGGTCCAGGACATCTCGCTGACGTGCACGAGGCCCTCGACGCCCTGCTCGATCTCGATGAACGCGCCGTAGTCCGTGATGGACACGACCTTGCCGGCGACGCGGGTGCCGACGGGGTACTTCTCGTCGGCGCGGTGCCACGGGTCCTCCTGGATCTGCTTGAGGCCCAGGCTGACGCGCTCCTGCGCGGGGTCGAACTTGAGGACGACGACGCGCACTTCGTCACCGACGTTGAACATCTCGCTGGGGTGACCGATGCGGCCCCAGGACATGTCGGTGATGTGGAGCAGGCCGTCGATGCCGCCCAGGTCGATGAAGGCGCCGTAGTCGGTGAGGTTCTTGACCACGCCCTTGAGGACCGCACCCTCCTTGAGGTTCTTGAGGGTCTCCTTCTTCATCTCCTCGCGCTGCTTCTCCAGCAGCACGCGGCGAGAGAGGACGATGTTGCCGCGCTTCTTGTTGAACTTGATGACCTTGAACTCGAATTCCTTCGAGATGTACTGATCAAGGTTGCGCACCGGGCGGATATCGACCTGGCTGCCGGGGAGGAACGCCTTCACGCCGATGTCGACGGACAGGCCGCCCTTCACGCGTCCGACGATGGTGCCCTTGACGATCTCATCGCGCTCGCAAGCGGCGGAGATTTCGTCCCAGATGCGCATCTTGTCGGCCTTCTCCTTGGAGAGGACGACCATGCCGGTGTCGTTCTCGCGGCTCTCCAGGAGGACCTCGACGGGGTCGCCGGCCTTGACCGTGACCTCACCGCGGGGATTGGTGAACTCGGAGATCGGGACCTGACCCTCGGACTTGTAGCCGATGTCCACGATCGCGAAATCCTTCGTCACCTGCACGACCGTGCCCTTGACGATCTCGCCTTCCTTCAGGATTCCGTCGCCGCCACGCTCCTTGAGCGAGGCCTCGAACATCGCCGCGAAGTCTTCGTCACCGCCGTCGATCTGCTGGTTCACGTTCTGCTGCATGAAGTGGAAGTCCTTGGAACGGTACAACTGCCCCCTGTTTGAATGGGTGCGCGGCCGCCTGCGGGGAGCGACGGGAAACCGCGGGTGTCCCTCCGATAGGGACGTAAGGCTGGCTGGAAGCCGCGCACCCTAGACACCGGAGTTTCCGGGAGTCAAGTGGGGCGCCGCCTCAGGTGCTGTTCCGTTTTCTATGAACGCCCGGCAGGGTCCGCACCTCTCCTACCTGTCAGGCCCCCCTGCCCGCCCGCCCCGGGTGGGACAGGCGGAGCGCCTACCCCTGCTGGCGGAAGGTCTCCCGGGCGATGACCATCCGCTGCACCTCGCTGGTGCCCTCGTAGATGGTCTGCACGCGGGCATCCCGGAAGTAGCGCTCCACGGGGAACTCGTCGATGTAACCGTAGCCCCCGTGCAGTTGCACGGCCTTGTCCGCGACCTTGTTGCTCATCTCGCTGGCGAACAGCTTCGCCATGGAGGCCTCGCGGGTGAACGGCTGGCCGGACTCCTTGAGGGCGGCCGCCCGCAGGGTGAGCAGCTCCGCCGCGTCCAGCTGTGTGCGCATGTCCGCCATCATGAAGCGCGGGGCCTGGAAGTCCGCCACGGCCTGACCAAAGGCCTTGCGGTCCTTGGTGTAGGACACCGCCGCCTCCAGCGCGGCGCGGCCCACGCCGCACGCCTGCGCCGCGATGCCAATGCGCCCGCCGTCCAGCGCCATCATGGCCAGGCGGAACCCGTCGCCCTCCTTGCCCAGGAGGTGGGCCGCGGGGACTTCGCAGTCCTCGAAGGTGAGGCCCACGGTGTTGGACGCGCGCAGGCCCATCTTGTCCTCGTGCTTGCCCACGTGGAGGCCCTTCGCGCCGCCTTCCACGATGAAGCAGGACAGGCCCTTGTTGCCGGTCCCGCTCGTGCGGGCCCAGACGACGATGACGCCCGCGTACGCGCCGGAGGTGATCCACTGCTTGCTGCCGTTGAGCACGTAGGCGTCGCCGCGCTTCACCGCGGTGGTGCGCATGGCGCCGGGGTCGGAGCCCGCGTGCGGCTCGCTGAGGGCGAACGCGCCGACGATGGCCTCACCGGAGGTGATGCGGGGGACGAACTTCTCCCGCTGCGCGTCGGTGCCGACCGCGTGGATGAGCTCCGCGCACATGTTGGTGACGGCCATGGCCACGGACACGGAGGCGTCCGCGGCGGCCATCTCCATCATCGCCAGCGCGTAGGAGACGACCCCCGCCTCCGCGCCGCCGTAGCGCCCGGGGAGGTTCACCCCGAGCAGCCCCACTTCCGCCAGGGCCTTGAAGACTTCCGGATCGAACCGCTCCTCGCGGTCCGCCGCGCGGGCATGGGGAGCCACGCGCTCGCGGGCGAACTTGCGCGCGGTGTCGCGGATGAGCGTCTGGGTCTCGGTGAGGTCGAAGTTCACGGGCGCGGGCGTCCTGGGCGCTACTCGATGGCCTTGAGGTTGAACGGGTACTCGATGGGGTGGTCGCGGCCGTCCGGGGGCTTGGGGAAGTCCATGGACGACAGGACGGCCACCACGCAGTCGTTGAGCCCCGCGTCCTTCAGCGTGCTGCCGTGCTTGTCCACCTTGGCGCTGCGCACGGTGCCGTCCGCGGTGATGGTGAAGGTGGTGAGCAGCTTGCCCTCCACCTTCTTGTCCTTCTCCACCATGTGGTCCTCGTAGCACTCCTGGATGCGAGGCATGTGGTGGGCCATCACCTGCCGGATGGAGTCCGGGGTGAAGGGCAGCCGGCTCACGTCCAGCCCGTCGTCCTTCTTCGGGGCGGGCGTCGCGGCCGGGGGGGCCGCGGCCTTCTTCTTGGAGGACGAGCCCTGGGCCAGGGCCAGCGGGGAGCCGAGGCCCAGGGACAGCAACAGCACGGGGAGGAGCGCGCGCTTCATGACCGGGTGACTACTCCTTCAGCAGGTTGGCGGAGATGACGATGCGCTGGATCTCGCTCGTCCCCTCGTAGATCTCGGTGATGCGCGCGTCGCGCACGTGGCGCTCGGCGTCCATCTCCTTGCTGTAGCCCATGCCGCCGTGGATCTGCAGGGCCTTGTTGGCCACGCGGCTGGCCATCTCGCTGGCGTACAGCTTGGCCATGGCGCTCTCCGGGCTGTGGCGCACGCCCTTGTCCTTCATCAGCGCCGCGCGCCACACCAGCAGCCGGGCCGCGTCGATCTCCAGGGCCATGTCGGCGATCATGAACTGGATGGCCTGGTGGTCGCGGATGGGCTTGCCGAACGTCTTGCGCTCGCCCGAGTAGCGCACCGCCTCCTCGAAGGCCGCGCGCGCGATGCCCAGCGCCTGCGACGCGATGCCGATCCGGCCGCCGTCCAGCGTGGACATGGCGACCTTGAAGCCCTCGCCCTCCTTGCCCAGGCGGTACTTCTCCGGCACGCGCATGTCCTCGAAGAACATGGAGCAGGACCAGGCGGCGCTGATGCCCATCTTCCGGTCGGGCTCCGCGCGGGTGAAGCCGGGGGTGTTGGTGGGCACGAGGAAGGCGGTGATGCCCTTGTTGCCGGCCTCCCGGTTCGTCATCGTGATGAGGACGATGGCGTCGGCCTTGGGGCCGTTGGTGATCCAGTTCTTGGAGCCGTTGATGATGTACTCGTCGCCCCGCTTCACGGCGACGGTCTTCTGGGCGGCGGCGTCGCTGCCGGCCTCGGGCTCCGTGAGGCCGAAGCAGCCGAGCTTCTCACCGCTGGCGAAGGGCTTGAGGAACTGCTCCTTCTGCTCCGGGGTGCCGAACTTGGACACCGGGTCGCAGTAGAGCGAGTTGTTCACGCTCATGATGACGCCAGTGGAGGCGCAGCCGCGCGAGATCTCCTCCATCGCGATGGCGTAGCAGACGTTGTCCAGGCCCGCGCCGCCCCACTCTTCCGGCACGGCGATGCCCAGCAGCGACAGCTCCGCCAGCTTCTTCACCGCGTCCGTGGGCCAGGCGTGCTGTTCGTCCCACCTGCGGGCGTTGGGGATGAGTTCCTTGGCGGCGAACTCGCGGCACAGCCGCTGGATCTCGCGCTGGATGTCGGTCAGCTCGAAGTTCATGGTGGACATCCCATAGTACGCGGCCCGTCCCGGGGCTACTTCGAAGACGTCCCGCCCTCCTCCGGTGCGGGAACCCGGGTCCCGAAGAACATCGCCAGCGGGACGGTCACGTCGAGGGACACGTCCGTGCGGGCGCCCGCGTCCGTCCAGGTCCTGCGCACCACCACCGACACCGTCCAGGGTTGGGTGTCCCGGTGCCGTTCAATCAGGTCATAGGTAAGCCCTGCCCCGGCCACCCCGCCCTTGCCGTCCCCTCCCCAGACGCCTGCTCCCTCGGCCAGCACGCCGAAGCGGGACGTGTCCGGGAAGGCGTACACCCGGGCCCCGGCGAGCAGGCGGAGGGTGGAGGGGCCCAGGCGCAGCTGGGGCTCCACGAAGGGCGACAGGATGAGCGTGGGGCCGGGCACGTCCAGGGGCGGGGTGGCCCACGGGTGGACGGGCCAGGAGAGCACCCAGTGGGCGCCGTCACCCCACTCGCGCCGGAGGTCCGGGATGAGGGGCTCCAGGAAGCACAGCGTGTAGATGCACAGCGTGCGCTTCCAGGACACCAGGGCCGGGGCGCGGTGCTCGGCTGGCGCCTCCGCGTCCGGCTCCGGCTCCGCGCCGGCCCAGGCGGGCGGCGCGGCCAGGAAGCACAGCAGGCTCCCGGCCGCGACCGCGGGCTTCACGTCACTTGCCCTGGAACGCGGCTGGACGCTTGGCGAGGAACGCGGCCATGCCCTCGCGCTGATCCTCCGAACCGAAGAGGACCGCGAAGCCCTGGCGCTCCAGCTCGTTGGCGGCGCGCAGGTCCTGGTCCGCGCCGTACTCCACCACGCGCTTGGCCTGGGCCACCGCGAGCGGGCCGTTCTTGAGGATCTTCTCCGCCACCGCGCGGCAGTGGGCCATCAGCTGATCCGCGGGCAGGACCTCCAGCACCAGGCCGATCTCCTTCGCCTTCGCCGCGTCGATGCGGTCCGCGGTGAAGAGCAGCTCCTTGGCGCGGGCGCGGCCCAGCAGGCGCGTGAGGCGCTGGGTGCCGCCGAAGCCCGGGATGACGCCCAGGGTGACTTCGGGCACGCCCAGCTTCGCCTTCTCCGACGCGTAGATGAGGTCGCAGCCCAGCGCCAGCTCCAGGCCGCCGCCCAGCGCGAAGCCGTTGACGGCCGCGATGGTGGGGATGGGCAGGTTCTCCAGGGACTCGAAGACGTGGTGTCCCAGGGCGGAGAACTCGCGCGCCTGGGCGGCGGAGATGGTGGCCATCTCCGCGATGTCCGCGCCGGCGACGAAGGCCTTCTCGCCCCCGCCGGTGATGATCAGCGCGCGCGTGTCGCCCGTCAGCGAACGCAGCGCGTGGTCCATCTCGTGGAAGGTGGCGGTGTTGAGCGCGTTGAGCGCCTTGGGGCGGTCCACCGTGAGGGTGGCGATGGCGCCGTCCTGGGCGAACCGGATGTTCTGGTAGTCCATGTGTGGGGCTCCCGGGGGTTAGTACTTGTAGAAGCCGCGGCCGCTCTTCTTGCCGTACCAGCCCGCGTCCACGTACTGGCGCAAGAGCGGGCACGGGCGGTACTTGGAGTCCCCCAGGCCCTTGTGCAGGACCTCGGCGATGTAGAGCACCGTGTCCAGGCCGATGAAGTCCGCCAGCTGGAGCGGGCCCATGGGCTGGTTGGTGCCCAGCTTCATCGCGGTGTCGATGTCCTCCGCGGTGCCCAGGCCCTCCATCAGCGCGAAGCAGGCCTCGTTGAGCATGGGGATGAGGATGCGGTTGACGATGAAGCCCGGGTAGTCCTTGGACACCACCGTCGTCTTGCCCATGCGCTCGGCCATGGCGCGGATGGTGGCGTACGTCTCATCGCTGGTGGCCGCGCCGCGGATGAGCTCCACCAGCTGCATCACCGGCACGGGGTTCATGAAGTGCATCCCGATGACGGACTCGGGGCGCTTCGTGGCCGCGGCGATGCGGGTGATGGGGATGGAGGACGTGTTGGTGGCCAGGATGCCGCCGGGCCGCACGACCTCGTCCAGCTCCAGGAAGATGCGGCGCTTGAGGTCCTCGTTCTCCGTCACGGCCTCGATGGCGACGTCCACGTCCTTGGCGTCGCGCGCGCTGGTGAAGGTGGCGAGGTTGGCCTCGGCGGCCTGCTGCTTCGCCGCGTCCAGCTTGCCCTTCTCCACCAGCTTCTTGAGGCCGGCCTTGATGCGGTCCGCGCCCTTGGCGAGCCCGTCCTTGTTGACGTCCACCAGCGACACGCGCAGGCCCGCCTGGAGCGCCACCTGCGCGATGCCCGCGCCCATCTGCCCTGCCCCGACGACGACGATGTGTTCCGTTGCCATGGCGACTTCTCCTGTGTCGGCGGCCATAACGCACGCCCCCAGGAGGGTCAACGGCTGGTGGCGGGCAGCCGCAGCTGGCGGACGATGGCCTCACCCTCGCCCACCGTCAGCGGCTCCTCCAGGCGCACCCGGGGCTCCTGGCCCTCCACCTTCACGAACAGCCGCATGCGGAAGCTGCCCTGGGGCAGCCCCACCTTGAACGTCACCTCCGGTGGGGGGCCGCTCGCGAAGAAGCGCTCCTCGCGCTTGAGGATGTGCTCTTCCGGATCCACCACCTGGAGGTCCATGGCGCGCGCGCGGCTCCAGCCCTCGCCGTCGAGCTGGAGGATGAGCTGACGCTCGGGCACGTCCGTGGCCCGCCAGAGCCACAGGCCCACCGCGACGATGGCGATGAGCGCCAGCCGCTTGGGCAGCGGGTGCGTGCGCCAGCCCGCGCGGGGCTTCTCCGGGGCGGGCGCGGGGGCCTCCGGCACGGGCTGTTCCGGCGCTTCCGCCACGTCCCTACTCCCGCTTCGAGCGCTTGGAGGCCGGCCGGCGCGCGTTCAGTTCGGTGATGACCACGCGGGTGGTGGGCGGCGCCTCCGCGGACTTCTTGCCCTTCGCGGGGGGCTCCGGCGGCGCTGCTTCCTCCGCCTTCTCCGACGGCACCAGGCGGATCTGCGCCTTCACCTCCACCGTCATGCCGGAGAGCAGCTTGAGGAACTCGTCGCGCAGCTTCTCCGACTGCATGAAGCGGCGCAGCTCCTCCGTGACGACGCGGGAGATGTCGTCCTTCGTCTTCTCCGCCTGGGAGAGGATGAAGCCCAGCGCCTCCTTGGGGAGCTTGAGCTGGCCGGCGAGGGCACGGATGCCCTCCTCGCCCATGAAGATCGCGCCCATCCCGGCCACCGCCATGCGCCGCACGAAATCCGGCACGAAGCCGCCCGAGCGGCTCTCGCGTCCGTGCTGCTGCTCCGAGTCGTCGAACAGCGGATCAGGCGGGAGGTCGTCGTTGCCGGCCGGGGCCATGCGGTCTCCTTCTCTCAGTTGGACCCTACCGGGCCTGCATCACCGGCAGGGGCACGCTCTTCATGGACTGCGCGGACACGCGGCCGGCCACGTTGCGGGCGATCGCCTGGAAGGCCTGGGCCTCCGGGCTGTCCTTGTGCCCCACCACCACCGGCACGCCGGAGTCTCCCGCTTCGCGCACCTTGAGGTCGAGGGGGATCTCCCCCAGGAATGGAATGCCGAACATCTCCGCGGCCTTGTGCCCGCCGCCGTGGTTGAAGATGGGCGTGCTCTTGGAGCAGTGCGGGCAGATGAACTGGCTCATGTTCTCCACGATGCCCAGCACCGGGATGTGCACCTTGTCGAACATCTGCTTGGCGCGCACCACGTCCGCCAGCGCCACGTCCTGCGGCGTCGTCACCAGCACCGCGCCCGCCGCCCGCACCGACTGGGACAGGGTCAGGGCCACGTCGCCCGTGCCCGGGGGCAGGTCCAGGATGAGGTAGTCCAGCTCACCCCAGTTCACGTCGCGCACCAGCTGCATCAGGGCGCCGTGGAGCATGGGGCCGCGCCAGATGAGCGCCTGATCCGCCTCCACCAGGAAGCCGATGGACATGATCTTCAGGCCATGCGCGATCAGCGGATCCAACGTCTTGCCGTTGGGGCTCACCGGGCGCTTGTCCGCGGTGCCCGTCATCAGCGGCACGGACGGGCCGTAGAAGTCCGCGTCCAGCAGGCCCACCTTGGCGCCGTGCTGCGCGAGCGACGCGGCCAGGTTCACCGCCACCGTGCTCTTGCCCACGCCACCCTTGCCGGCGCCCACGAGCAGGATGTTCTTCACGCCCGGCAGCAGCGCCCCGCCGCCAGAGCCTCCGGCGACGCCGCGCACCTGGGCGCCCCACTCGATGTCGAAGGACTTCAGGCCCGGCACCGCCTTGAGCGCGGCCTCCGCGTCCGCCTGGATCTTCCCCTTCATGGGACACGCGGGCGTGGTCAGTTCAATCTTCAGCTTCACCGTGTCGCCGGTGACGCGGACGTCCTTCACCATCCCGGCCTTCACCAGGTCGACGTGCAGTTCGGGGTCGATCACCTTCGACATGGCCGCCATCACATCGGCCTGGGAGACGCTCATCGGGACACCTGAAACCTTTTGAAAACAGGCGCTTGCACGCTTGAAGGGGGGCGGAGATTGCCAGCACTCCGGGGGCTGTCAACGTCGTTTAACGCAGGGGCCCTGGGGGCGCACCCGCCGTTGAACCCGCGGGAGCGCCCCTGGCTTCTGGCCGTCATTCGATGGCCGCCACGCGGTATTCGCCGTCTTCCAGGAGCAGCCGCACCGCGCGCTCCTCGCCCAGGGGGAACAGGGCCTCGCCCGCCGCCACCCGCACGCGGGTGTTGAGGGCCAGACGGGCGCGGCGCAGGCGCTCCTTCGAAAGGGGCTCGCGCTCGAAGTCCTCGCGCAGGCGCTCGGGCGTGTAGCGGGCACGCAGCGGCGAGGCGAGCAGGCCCCACGCTCCCTTCCAGTCGCGCGCGTCCACCGCGTCGAGGAACTTCTTCAGCGCCGCCCGGGGCACGTCCGCCGCGCGCGACTCCACCACGCGCCAGTCCTCGCCCTGGCGGGCCAGGGTGACGGAGGGGGCCCGGGCCTCCAGCATGGCCGCGCCCGAGCGGACCGCGGCGGCCCGCTCGGTCCGGGCGGGGGCGTCGGAGTACTCGTCCAGGAAGGCCACCTCCCCGTCCGGCCCTCCGGTCGTCAGGCGGTAGGCGTCCTGGAGCCGGTTCTCCTCCAGGGCCTTCGCGTACGCCTCCGCCACGGTGGTGGGGTCGCGCGAAGCGGTGGCGCAGGCGGTGCCGAGCAGGAGGAGGCCCAGGGGAGCGAGGCGGGTCATCACTGGCGCGGCAGGGTAGACCCCGTGCCTGGGCCGGGCAATCTCCAGGTGCCCTCCCCCGCCCTCGCTCCTCCGGCGGGCGCCGTCAATGGCGCCGCAGGAGCTGGACGACCCAGAGCACCAGGTCCGCCAGGTCGACGCCGTCCGCCACGTCCTCCATGGAGGGGAGGCTGCTCGGTTCGCGGTTCTTGGGGAGGCTGGAGCCCGCCACGGCGCCCTGGGGCGCGTGCTCGCCGCAGTAGAGGTCGCCGTTCCAGGCCCACGCGTGGGGCACGGACACGGCGAGGCCGCAGTGGACGCACGAAAGGGGCGAGTGCACGCCCCACCCGCCCGACGGGGAATCCGACGGCGGCAGCGGGGCCGTGGCGCCTGGACTCCTCCACGGATCCGCGCCCCCGTCCGTCGCGGGGGCGACCTCCCAGCCCCCCGAGGTGGCCGGTCCCTTCGGCGGCGTCACGGTGGCGTGCTCCAGGGCCTCGAACTTGCCCGCGTCCAGCCACGCGCCACCGCAGTGGGTGCACAGGTCCACGCTGCACACGCGCGCGGACACGAGCCCCAGCCGCGCGCCGCAGCCCGGACAGCCCAGGGGCTCGCTGTCGCAGGTGGCACAGTGGACCTGGGCACGCGGCACCAGGTGCCCTCCCTTGCGGCACCGCGACGCGGCCTGACGCGCCGTGTTCATCAGCGGCTGGAGCGACGGCCGGTCCGGGAAGCGCTCCAGCTCACCGCGGTCGAAGAACAGGCCGTGGCAGCGCGGACAGAGGTCCACCTCCACGTCCGACGCCTGGACGACGTTCAACGGCTGGCTGGGGCACACCGGGCAGGAGCGGGCCATCCCGCCATGCTAGTCGAAGCGCCGCGACGCCGCCCCGAAGCCCCAGAGGCTCCAGGACGCGGTGCAGAAGGCGTAGGTCGCCGGGTGCGCCGCGCCCGACAGCAGCTTGAGCAGCGACAGCCCGCCCCGGGCGCCGCCGTAGCGGACGAGCTCGAAGTCGTCCGACGCGACGCGTGCCTCCTCCAACGCGTGGCGGCAGACCTCCTCGAAGCCGCCGATGCGGTCCACCAGCCCGGCCTCCTTCGCGCGCAGGCCCGAGTAGACGCGGCCCTCCGCGCGCTGGTGGATCTCCTCCTTGGTCCGGCCGCGCGCCTGGGCCACCAGCTCCAGGAAGGACTGGTAGCCCTCCTCCACCTCGCGCTCCAGGGCGGCGCGCTCGTGCGGCGTGAAGGCCCGGGACGAGGAGAAGAAGGCCGCGTTCTCCCCCCGCGCCAGCGTGGTGCGGTGGATGCCCAGCTTCTCCAGCAGCGCGCCGTAGTCGAACTTGCCCATGAAGATGCCGATGGAGCCCACCACCGCGTGCGGCGCGGACCAGATCTCCTTCGCGCCAATGGCCGCCATGTAGCCGCCGCTCGCGCAGACCTGGTCCACGTACGCGATGACGGGCTTCTGCTTCGCCACGCGCTTGACCGCCTCCAGGATCTGCTCGGACGCGAGCGCCGAGCCGCCCGGGCTGGACACCGCCAGCACCACCGCCTTCGCCCGTGTGTCGCGCCCCGCCTGGCGCAGCGCCTTCACCACCGAGTCCGCCGCCGCGAACCGGCCCGCGCCGCCGCCGCCCGGGATGATGATGCCCGCCACGTCCACCACCGCCAGCCGGGGCTTGCGCTTGAACCTGCGCCACTTCACCGGCGGGAACGCGAGCGTCTCCAGGTACGCGTCGAAGGTGGGCACCGGCGGCTCCTCGTCCTTCTTCGCCTCCAGCCCCAGGTGCGTGCCCAGGTCCGCCTCGTGGACCAGCCCGTCCACCAGCCCCGCCTCCAGGGCCCGCTTCGCGCTGTAGGGGCCGGCGTCGATGAGCGCCCGCGCCTCCTCGGGAGTCTTGCCGCGGCCCGCCGCGATGGCGGCCACGAGGGCGCCGTAGCGCTCGTCCAGGAAGGACTCCAGCGTCTGTCGCTGGATGTCGGACACCTTGCCGTCCGTGAAGAGCTCCGGCGCCGTCTTGTAGTCGCCGCGCCGGGCGAAGTGGGCCTGGATTCCCACCCGCTCGAAGGCCTCGCCCAGCACCGTGGCCTCGGCGGCGTAGCCCACCAGCTCCACCCGGCCCATGGGGGCGAGCAGCACCTCGTCCGCCGCGGCCAGCACGGGGTACGCGTCCGTGTCCACCATCACCGCCCAGGACACCACCCGCTTGCCCGCGGCCTGGAAGTCCGACAGCAGCGCCCTCAGGGCCTCGCGCCGCGCATCCGGGACGCCCAGCCCCTCCACCTCCAGGAGGATGCCCTCCAGCTTCGCGTCCCGGGCCAGCAGCTTCAGCGCCCGGCCCAGGGCCTCCACCGACGTCACCGTCGCGGGCTCCTCCGGCGCGCGGCCCCACCGGAAGCGCGGCACCGGGCGCGGGCGGTACGGCGGGGTCCCGGAGAGCCGGAACCGGACCCAGGTGGGCCGCTTTCGCCCCGCGATCAGCCGGAAGGGCAGGCCCAGGAGCAGGCGCAGCCCCAGGAAGAGGTTGACCACGAGGAGGAAGGGAAGGCGGAGCATCCGGCGCGCGTAACGCTCCCGCCACGGTGAAGCAACCCCTGTTCACCCGCGCCCGGCGGCTCTGTTAGGCTCAAGGCCCATGTCCTCCCCCTCCCTCCCCCGGCTTGTTCTCGTCCTCGCCCTCGTCTGGGGCGGCGCTGTCCTGGCGCAGCCCCAGCGCAAGCAGCCCCAGGAGTTCCAGACCCGCAAGGAGCTGACCGCGGAAGAGAAGGCCGCCGCCAAGGCGCGCGCCATGGGCAACAACCTCAACGGCTACGGCAAGGACGTGCAGATCAAGGAGACGCCCATCCCGTGGATGGCCATTGGCCTCGTGGGCATCGTCTTCCTGGTCGCCGCGCCCTTCGCCATCCGCGCGTACCGCGGCACCGTGAAGGAGATGGCGGATACCAACACCTTCGGCGCCCGCGGCAACGCCTCCGAGGACGAGGCCTGAGTCGAGGAGGCGCGAGCCTTCCTCCTCCGCCTCACGCCGGACGGACCTCCACCGCTCCGCCCGGCGACACGTCGATGTGAACCGGCAGGAAGCGCCGCAGCACCTCCGCCTGGACCGTCATCGCGCCGGTGATGCGCGCGGCGGTGAAGCGCGTGGTGCCCGGCGTCACCGCCCCCAGCCGCCCCGACGCCAGCAGCGCCGCCGGCAGGAGCAGCTGCTCCGCCAGGTGCTCATCCAGCGCGCCCCCCGTCTGCATGAACCGGGTCAGCGCCTCCGCCGCCTCGCGGCCCACGCCCTCCGCGTCGTGGCCTCCGTTTCCCAGCGAGGTGAAGGCCGCGACGGTGTGCTCGAACTGCGCGAGGATGAACGTCGCCGTGCCCTGCGAGCGCGTCACCGGCACGGGCCGGTTGTCGGCCTCCGCCAGGATGCCCCGCTCGCGCAGCGCGGCCACCGCGGCGCGGGACTGGCGCTCCGCGATCGCGAAGGGCAGCCCGCCCACGAGCGTCATCACCCGCACCTCGCGCAGCACGCCGCGCGCGGGAAGGTCCACGCGCACCGGCGGCTCCACCGGCGCGCCGATCTCCGCGGTGAACTCGCCCGCGCCCTCCGGGTGGAAGCCCGCGTGCGTGAGCGACAGCTGCACGGGCAGGCCGTACGCGCGCGCCACCGGCAGCCACGCGCCGACCAGGGCGTGGAAGCTGGGGCTGTCGCGCAGGTGCGTGGCGCCGCGCAAGGTGAGCCGGCCGCCCCCCGCGAGCGCCAGCGGATACACCAGGCACTGGAAGAGCCGGGGCGTGCTCCCTGATGCGCCGGCCTCCAGCAGGTAATCCCCCGCGCGCACCGGGCCGGGGGTGAAGTGGATTTCGGAGGCGCCCACGACGGCGCCCTCGCTGGTGCTGGTGCTCAGGGCCTCCGCGCCGCGCACGTACGCCAGGTGCTGCGGGCGCAGGCCGGAGGGCTCCCGGCGCTCGCGCAGCCGGGTCAGCTGGAAGGGACGGCCGGTGATGAGCGACAGACACAGCGCGGAGCGGAGGACGTGGCCACCCCCCTCCCCCATGCTTCCGTCGAGCAGCACCCGCCCGGAGTCGGGCCGGTCGTGACCGGTCATGTCCCTCCCGTCATGGTGTCAGGCGCGCGGCCCCTGAATGGCCGCGGTCCGCGTTGACGGCGCGGCAGCCTAGCAGACGCCGCGCGGGGGGACCGGGGAACTACGGCTCGTCCAGCGCCGGCAGCACATTCACCTTGAGCGCACTTGGCTCCGCCACGGAGTGATGCACCCGGTGCATGGCGCGCACGAAGTCGGTCGGCTTCGCCTCGTTGATGTTGGGCACGAAGGTCTGGGGGTTGCGGTCGATGAACGGGAACCAGCTGGACTGCACCTGCACCATCAGCCGGTGCCCGCGCTGGAAGGTGTGGAACACGTCGTTGATGACGAAGCGCACCTTCGTCACCTCGTTGGGGGTGAAGGCCTTCGGCTCCGAGTAGCTGTCGCGGAAGCGGCCCCGGAACGGCTCGCCGCGCACCAGCGTCTGCTGGCTGCCCCGGTTGTGCTCCCCGGACTGCTCCTGCTCCTTGGTGAAGCCGGGCACCTTGCCGGGGTTCACGTCCACCAGCTTCACCACCCAGTCCGCGTCGCTCCCGGTGGTGGAAACCCACAGCTCCGCCTCCAGCGGGCCCGCCACGGTGAGATCCTTCTGAAGGGGCTCCGTCTGGTAGACGAGCACGTCCGGCCGCCGCGCCGCGAAGCGCTGATCCTCCGTCATGTAGGCCTTGGACCAGCCAGGGCTCAGGTCCTGGGTGTACGGCACCGGCTTCGCGGGGTCGCTCACGTATTCGTCGAACGACGGCGCGGTGGCCGTGGGCGCCTGGAACGTCAGCGCGCCCTGGGGTTGGAAGTACAGCCGCGTCGGCTTCGTGCCCTTGGGCGGCCACGCGTCCAGGCGGCGCCAGCGGTTGGCGCCGCCCTCGAAGACCAGCGCCTCCGGGACGCCCGCGTCCGGGCCGCCCTTCAGGTGCTGCTGGAAGAAGGCCAGCACCAGGTCCTGGTACGTGGTGCTGGTGGGGAAGCCGAAGTCCGCGTCGCCCAGGGACGTGCCGCTCGAGCGCATCCAGCCGCCGTGGGGCCAGGGGCCCATCACCAGCGTGTTGGCGATGCCGGGGTTCTGCTTCTCGATGGCGGCGTAGGTGTGGAGCGGGCCGTAGAGATCCTCCGTGTCGTACCAGCCGCCGACCACCATCACCGCCGCCTTGATGTTCTTCAGGTGCGGCAGCAGGTTCCGCGCCTGCCAGAAGGCGTCGTAGTTGGGGTGCGCGACGATCTCGTTCCAGAAGGCGATGTCGCCGTGGAAGTGCTTCGCGTCCGCGTTGGACACCGGCCCCAGGTCCAGGAAGAACTGGTAGGCGTCCGGAGTGCCGAAGTCGAAGGGCTTCCAGTCCACGTCGTCGGTGGGCGCGGGGCGCGGCTTGCCGAAGCTGGAGAAGAAGCTGAAGGAGAGCTGGAGGTTGAGGGCGCCATGCCGGTGCATGTCGTCCCAGAACCAGTCCGCGATGGGCGCCTGCGGCGACACCGCCTTGAGCGCGGGGTGTGAGTCGATGGCGCCCGCGGACGAGTAGAAGCCGGGATAGGACACGCCCCACATGCCCACGCGGCCGTTGTTGTTCGGCACGCGCTTCGTGAGCCAGTCGATGGTGTCGTAGGTGTCGCTGCTCTCGTCCACCTCCTTGCCGCGCTTGGTGTCGCGGTGGGGGCGCATGTTGACGAACTCACCCTCGGACATGAACCGGCCGCGCACGTCCTGGAAGGCGAAGATGAAGCCGTCCTTCTCGAACGCGGCGGTCGCCAGGGTCTGTTTGTACTGGCCGGCCCCGTAGGGCCCCACCGAATACGGCGTGCGCATCAGCAGCACGGGGTAGCGCTTCTGGGGGCTGGCGTCCGTGGGGACATAGAACGTCGTGAAGAGCTTCACGCCGTCGCGCATGGGGATGCGCACCTCGTACTTGGCGTAGTGCGACCGGATGTAGGCCGCGCGCTCGGCGTCTGGGTCCGCGGCGGACTTCGGGGGCGTGGCGGATGACTGCGCGACGGCGGTGCCGGACAGGGAGAACAGCGCGAGCGCGGTCAGCAGGCCGCGGGTGCCGAAGGACATGATGCCCTCCTCGGGTGCGAATGCAGGGGGACGCCATCTTGGGCGATGCGGCGCGGGCAAGGAAGCTGGATCGCTCCGCCGGCGCGCGAGAACGTGCAACCGTTGCACGCCCCAGGGCTGGCGCGATCATGCAAACCTTGCATGCACGGCAATCTTTGCTCATGTCCTCAAAAGCAGACATGGCTTGTCGAATAAATCGCGCGCCTCGCGTCTCGTGATGGCAGGGCGCATTCGAGCGCTCCCTCCAGACCGCATCCACGCGGGGGACACGGACACATGATCGGCATTCACAGGACCTGTTTGAAGATGTGGATTGGCGCGGTGATGTTGACCACCGCGAGCGCGTTCGCGGAGCCGCCGGAGCCGCCGGAGCCGCCGCCGACCAACGGCGCGCAGGGCACGCAGCTGCACGGCACGGATCGCTTCGAGTCCATCAACATCCCGCTGGCGTCGGTGGAGCCCTCCGCGCCTCCCGCTGGCGTGACGTGCGCTCCCGCCAAGGCCCTGGCGCTGGGGGGACGGGTGGCGGCGCTCCAGGGGTGCAGCGGAGGCAGTCCGCCGGTGACCTCGCGCTTCCTGGAAGGCCCTGCGCTGGTGGGCACGTCGTTCCGCGCGCCCTTCGAGGGCCGCTCGGTGAAGCTGGTCATCACGGATGCCCGATGTCACGTCCCCATCAAGGGGCCCAGCAAGCCCAACTGCACGCCAGAGGAGATCCTCGATGGCACGGCGTACTGGGAGTACAGCGTGACGGCCTCCACGAATGATGGGACGACCATGCCGCTCTGTCCGCTGGGCAGCGGCTTCGCGCTGCCGGTGCCCAACGCCTGGTCCGCGGGGGGAGCGCTGCTGCCCAACCCGGACTACTTCACCTTCGCGTGCACGCCCAAGAACGAGGGCACGGATGAACTGCCCTTCTTCGTGGGCGGTGGCGTCATCGCCAAGTGCATCGACTGGGGCTACCCACCTTGGGCCGGTGCGTACACGCCGGACCTCGCGCTGAAATTCCACCAGCTGTGCACGCGCATGGCGATGGCGGACTACTGCGGTGAGGGGCGCAGCAACACGCTCGACGGAACGCCGTTGTTCTTCATGGGCGTGCAGAACGCGATCGCGATCAGCACCAACGGGCGCCTGCCCAAGTGGCTGGGGAAGGACAACGGCTACTCGCTGGAGGCCGTGTGGAAGATGAGCGCTTGCGGCGACGTCCGTCCGTTGTGCCTGGGCAAGACGCGCTGGGACAGCCTGCCGCTGGAAGCGACGTGCGTGAATCGCGCCCTCGATCTGCATGAACGGACCCAGCCTTGTGAGGACGTGGACATGGGCGCCCTGGCCGGCACGACGCTCCTCGTGTCCTATTCACTCTTCATCGACCATGCGCTGGTGTCCTTCCGCGCCAACGGGACGAGCTTCGTGACGACGAGCGCGGTGACGGTGGACCTGAAGACGCATTCCTGGGGACCGGACGTGTCCGCGTATGGCCTGGACCTGGATGGGAACGGGGTGGCGGACGTGTCGCCGTTCGTGCCGATGCGCATGGAAGGCCCCCTGCTCTCCGCGAAGCTGCCCGATGAGATCCTCAAGCGCATGGGGAAGCTCATCACGCCGCTGTACCGCTGCTCCGACGGCCTGGGCCACTACCTGCTCACGAACAACTCCGCGTGCGATCCACGCCAGGGCTACACCCGCCTGGTGGTGAACGGAGACCGCGGCATCGAGGGCTATCTGTACAGCGCCGTGGACACCACCAGCACGGGCCAGCGGCGGCCGTTGAAGCTGTGGCATCACCCGACGCTGGGCCTCTTCGCCACGTCGACCGAGGCGCCGGACGGCTACACCTTCGTTCGGGACCTGGGGTACCTGCCGTCGGTGGGGCAGCTGCCGGGACGCGACCTCTAGGTCCCGGGAGTCACGGCGCGGACGCGCACACGCGCATCCCGATGAAGGGGAAGCGTGTGCGCGGTTCGCCGTCGCCGTGGTTGAGGGTCCGGGCGGTGAGCGCGTCCTGGTAGAACGAACCGCCGCCATACGCGGGCGTGCCAGCGGTGTCCGTCACCAGCCACTCCCACACGTTGCCGGACAGGTCCGCCACGCCGAAGGGGCTGTCCGACGCGGGATGCGAGCCCACGGCGTCCGGTCCGAAGGCCCGCGGCTTGCGGCCATAGGTGGCGTCGAAGTTGGCATCATCCGGCGCGAGCACCGGGCCATGCGGATAGTCGCGGCCATCCGCGCCCCGGGCCGCACGCTCCCATTCCCGTTCGGTGCACAGGCGGGCGCGGGGGACCCGGCCGGTGGCATCCAGCCACGCGACATACGCGCGGGCGTCCTCCCAGGAGATGCCGGACACGGGGAAGCGGCGCCAGTCCTGTTCGGCGCGCAGCTCGCGGTCCAGGTAGCGCAGCGGCTCCCCTTCCCTCGCCTGGTAGGAGATGCCTTCGTGCTCCAGGTGGAAGGTCCAGGTGCCAGCCGGGGCCGGGCGCAGCTCCAGGGTCCCGAAGTAGTTGGTGCCTCGGGGCCTGCGCGCGGCGCGCTCTGGCGCGGGCAGGTCTCGCAGCCAGGCGATCCAGTCCGCGTACGTGACTTCGTGTCGCGCGATGAAGAAGGCCCCCGTGGTGAGCGGGTGCAGCGGGCGCGTGTGCACGATGGTGCGGCGGATGGCCTCGTCGTCGCCGCTGCCGTAGAGGAAGCGGCCGGGAGGCACGTAGACGTAGCCCTCCGGGACCTGTTCGGGGAGCACGACCCGGGCCTGGAAGGTGCCACCGCGCGTGAGCAGCACGGGGTAGCGCACGGGCGGACGGTCCGGGAGCGTGAAGGTCAGCCGGTACGAGCCGGGCTCCAGCGTGAGGCCCGACGTGATGGGCGTGGTGCCGAACGTCCACGGCTTGGACCAGTGCTGGGGGCCAGGGGTGGCTTCCACGCGTTCGACCTGGACGGTGGCGCCGGGGGGATCGCTGTCCAGCTCCATGGAGACGGGGCGGGTCAGCTCCTGGGTCGTGCCGCCGGAGGGGTCCAGTTCTTCCAACTGCTGGGTCAAGGTGGCCTGGACGTCAGGCTTGCGGTCCCGCTCCGCGACGAGGATGCGTTGGAAGAGCACCTCGGCGGCGCGTGAGTCCAACGCCTTGTTCCAGCCCCGGCCCACGCGCGTCCGAGAGGCTTCGAGGAGCTCGCTCGCGTCCTCGTAGCGGCGGGCCTGCTTCGCGCCGAGGGTCAACGCGCGGGCCCAGGCGTCCTCGGCGGCGGCCATGTGGTCGGAGTCGAACGCGGTGAAGGCCTCGGCACGGAGAGCCTCGATCTGGACGTCCATCGCCCGGCACTCCTCGACGAGGGGGGCCGCCAGGGCCAGGGCCTGCTCCGCGTCGGTGCGCCGGGACCACTCCTTGGCCCAGGTGCCGCCGATGAGGATGGCCACCGCAAGGCCTGGGAGCGCGAGCACGCGGGTGAGCCTCAGCCACCGGGGCCTTGGGGGCGCGAGGGGTTCCTGGGCTGGACGCGGGGCGGTGGACTCCAGCGCCTCGCGCAGGGCCTCGGCGGAGTCGAAGCGCGCGGACGGATCATGCGCGAGGCAGCGGGCGACGACCGCCGCGAAGGAGGGATCGACACCGGGAACGATGACGTCCAGCGGCGCGAAGCTCCGGGGCCGCAGCGGTGCTTCCGCGAGCGGCCCGGGCGTGGTTCCTCCGCAGAGTTCGTAGAGCAGGACGCCCAGCGAGAAGAGATCGCTCCGGACCGTGGCCGGTTCCCCACGCCAGACCTCGGGCGCCATGTAGAGCGGCGTCCCGATGCGGCCCGTGGCCATCAGCTCCGGGGGGCCGAGCTGGAGGGGCGGCGAGAGCGGAGAAGCCGTCGCGGTCCGTTGCGCCACGTTCGCGGCAGCGGCGCTCAACGGGTTCGCCGGGATGTGCCGCGTGGCCGCGGGCGCCGCGGTGTCGTCTCCGGTGCTGGGGCCCGGGTGCCGCGGCCCCGCTTCGCTGCTGGCGCGGACGGGCACATCCACCGTGGCATCACCCTCCGGTGACCCGGCTCGCGGGCCCTCCGGCTGGCGCGCGGGCGCGACGGGGGCCAGGGCCACGTCGAGCAGCTTCGCCACGCCGAAGTCGAGCAGCTTCACCTGCCCGTCCTCGGTGAGGAGCGCGTTCGCGGGCTTGAGATCCCGGTGCAACACCCCCTGTCGGTGCGCCGCCGAGAGCCCCTTCGCCAGCCCGACGCCAATCTCCCGCACGCGCGTCCACGGCACCGGCCGCGCCATCTGGTCCAGGCTCGCCCCGCGCAGGAACTCCGAGACGAGATACGGCCGATCCCGCACCTCCCCCACGCGGTGGATGCCCACCACGTTCGGGTGCTGCACCCGGGCGATGGCCCGCGCCTCGGTGCGGAAGCGCTCGCGCTGCACCTCATCCGGAGCGACGCCCGCGATGAACTTCACGGCGACCAGCCGGTCCAACACCGTGTCGTGCGCGAGGTACACCTCCCCCATCGCCCCCCGCCCGAGCGGCTGCAGGATGCGGTACTCACCGAAGGTCGCGGGAGGTTGCCAGGCTGAAGGCAGGTCGCTGCTCATTCCTCCGCCGGGCCCCGGCCTCGCGATGACGGAATGCGGTGCTGCTTCATCTTGAACGCGAACGTGCGCAGCGGCATCCCGATGAGCTGGGCCGCCCGGGTCTGCACCCCACCGGTGGCCTCCAGCGCCTCCATCATCCGCCGCCGCTCCAGCGTCCGCAGCTCCTCCGCCAGGTTCTGGAACACCCGGGGCGAGGCGGCCGTCCCCTCCTCACCCCGCGCGGGCTCCGGCGGCGTCGCCCGCAGCGAGTCCGGCAGGTGCGACGGCTCCACCACCGGTCCCGGCGACATGGCCGCCGCGTACTCCACCGCGTTCTTCAGCTCGCGGACGTTCCCAGGCCAGCCATGCGCGCTCAGGACCTCCATGGTCGCGGCGGACAGGTGCAGCGGTGGGCGCCCCGCCCTGGCGCACGCATCCTCCAGGAACGCTCGTGCGAGCAGGGGCAGCTCCCTCGGCCGGTCCCTCAAGGGCGGCAGCATCACCACCGCCGCGGACAGGCGGAAGAAGAGATCCTGCCGGAACCGCCCCGCCTTCACCTCGTCCGCCAGCACCCGGTGCGTCGCCGCCACCACGCGCAGATCCACGGGCCGCTCGCGCGAATCCCCCAGCCGGGTGATCACCTGTTGATCCAACGCCCGCAGCAGCTTCGCCTGGATGGGCAGCGACAGCTCCGCCACCTCGTCCAGGAAGAGCGTCCCGCCGCTGGCCCGCTCCAGCAGGCCCGCGCGCGCCCGGTCCGCGCCGGAGAAGGCGCCCCGCTCATGGCCGAACAGCTCCGCCTCCACCAGGCTCTCTGGCAGCGCCGCGCAGTTGAGCGCCACGAACCCCTGCGCCGCCCTCCGCGACCAGTGATGCACCGCCCACGCCGCGTTCTCCTTGCCGGCCCCCGTCTCGCCGTGGATGAGCACGGGCAGTGGGCTCGCCGCCAGCCGGCGCAGCAGTTCGAACAGCTGCAGCAGCGCCGTGTCCGCCACCACCACCGACCGCTCGCCCAGCGCCAGCCGGTACATCGACGGCCCGCTGACCCGCGTCTCCCCGGGCGCCGCCGCCAGCGCCGCCGCCCGGGCCGCGCCGAGCAGCGCATCCCCCTGCATCCCATCCCCTGGCGCGTGCGCCAGCCCCGCCCGCACGCGCCCGGCGAGCGGCGTGAGCACCGACACCAGGTGCGCCGCGGCGGCCTCCGCCTCCTCTCCCGACAGGTCCGGCAGCAGCACCATCCACGTGCCTCCCAGCTGCCCCACGCCATCCATCAGCCGCAGCGCGCCATGCAGCGCCCGCCCCAGCTCCGCCGGCGACACCCACGCGGACTCCACCTCCAGCGCCAGCACGCTCACCGCGTGCCCGGTCGTGCGCACCCGCTCCAACTCCTCCGACAGCCGCGCCCGCAGCCCTTCGGCCTCCAGCGCCCGCCGCTCCGGCAAGGGCCGCTCGCCCCGGTGGAACACCAGCGTCACGTTGCCCAGCGTCACCACGTCCCCGCCGTCCAGGGGACGCGACCCCTGCACCGGCTCGCCGTTGACGCGCACGCCGTTGTGGCTGCCCAGGTCCGCGATGAACGCCTCCCCCTCCGCCACCCCCACCTTCGCGTGCTGGCGGCTCACCGACGCGTCCTCCACCAGCACGTCCACCCCCGCCGCCCGTCCAATCACCACCGCCCCCTCCCGGGGCAGCGGCACCAGCGTGGAGCTGTTCCCCACCAGCAGCAGCAGGTACAGCCGGTCCGTCGCGGCGGCGCGGGAGGCTCCCTTGCGGGGGGCCTCGGTCTCCCTCAGGTCAGGTGGCAGCATTCCCTGAAAGAATGCCCAGGCCCTTGAACCCCGGGCAACCGGCACGTCTGATTTGCGGGTCGGGCCATGCGCGGGGGATGCTCGCTGTCTGGGAGGAGACGGGTTCCATGGCCAAGATGCTGCAAGAAGGGGATGCGGTTCCGGACGTCACGCTGAGGGGGCCGGGCGACGCGCCGGTGCGCCTGCGCGACCTGCTGGGTGACAAGGCGATGGTCATCTACTTCTACCCGCGGGATGACTCCCCGGGATGTACGGTCCAGGCCTGCTCCCTGCGGGACCAGTACCAGGACTTCACCGACGCGGGCGCGGACGTGGTGGGCATCAGCAGCGACACCGCGGAGTCGCATGAGAAGTTCGTCGCCAAGTACCGCCTCCCCTTCCGCCTCCTCAGCGACCCGGACGGCGCGGCGCGCAAGGCCTTCGGGGTGGGCACCAACTTCCTGGGCCTTCTGCCGGGCCGGGTGACCTTCATCGCCGACCGGGCGGGCACCATCCGCTACGCCTTCGACTCGCAGGTCCAGGTGAAGAAGCACGCCTCGCTCGCGCTGGATGTCGTCCGGTCGCTCACGGGCCAGGGCGCGGCTCCCACCCGTCCTGCCTGACAGACGCGCTGGCGTCGCGTTTGCCGGTAGACTGATTCACGGCGTCCTGGCCGTGGGAGCCAGGACGTCGCGCCCCGTTCGCGAGCAACATGGGACACCTGGGTGGGCCGGAGGTCACGTCATGCGGTTTCATTGGATGCTGGGACTGTTGTGCCTGGGCTGCGCCAGCCTGACGAAGGACCTCCACGACGAGAACGCGGCGGGCGAGGAGGAGGTGCCCACCGAGGAGACGGTGTACCTGGTGTCGCTGGACGAGGCCCTGCTCACCATGCGGCACGTCTTCGAGGAGCAGCGCTACGACGTCTTCGAGCGCGAGGGCCACCACGAGCTCTACACCTCCGCGCACGAGCCCGGGTTGAACCTGCCCGGCAACCGCACCTACGAGCGCTACTTCGTGAAGGGCGCGGCGCTGGGCCCCCGCCAGTCCGTGGTCCGCGTCTTCCGCCTGCGCTACCGCGAGCAGGACACCAACATCGAGATCAAGCCCAAGTGGCTCAACGAGCGCATCGAGGACGAGGAGAAGTACCTCGCGCGCAAGACGTTCGAGCGCTTCACCTTCGACGGCGTGCCGGACATGGAGGGCTTCAAGATGGTGCGCGGCACCCGCGACCTCCCGCTGGAGCGCAAGCTGCTCGCGAAGCTGGAGATGGTGCCCTCGCTGGAGCTGGTGGGGGGCAAGGCGTCCGCGCCCGTGCGCTCGGTGCAGGTGGAGGGCTGGGAGGAGGACGTGGCCCACTCCGCGCCCGTGACGTGCGGGGAGCCGCTGCCGGGCGTGGAGCCGCTGCTCACCGCGGGGCACACGGTGCTGGTGTCGGACCCGCTGGGCACGCGCGAGCTGCCAGAGGCCGCCACGCGGATGCTGTGCGACGCGGTGGAGAAGAAGCTGCCGGTGGCGCTCGCGCTGTCGCTGCCGTCGGAGGATCAACCCTCGCTCGATGAGTACCTGGCCTCCGCCGGTGGCAACGAGGACCTGGAGCGGCTGCTGGTGGTCAGCTCCTTCTGGCGCCGCGTGTACCAGGATGGCCGCAGCAGCGGCGCCATGCTGCGCCTCATCGAACAGGCGCGCCGCCTGCGCGCGCAGGGCAACGCCATCACGGTGCTCGCGTTCGACTCCAACTCCGCCTCCGGCAACTCGCGTGAGGAGGAGATGGCCCGGAACCTCATCGCGTACCGGCAGGCGAACCCGGACGCGTGGCTGCTCGCGCTCGCGGGCGACGTGCACGTGCGCACGAAGCCGGTGAGCTGGAACAAGGACTTCGAGCCCCTGGGCTCGCGGCTGCTCCGCGCCCTGCCCGCCTCGCCCGTGAAGGCGCTGGAGGTGGGCTTCGCGCGCGGCTCGCAGTTCTCCTGCCGCTTCAACGTCTGGGAGCAGGTGGAGTGCAACGTCTACGCGCTCAGCCCGTCCGTGGAGGTGCGCCAGGAGCCGGGCACGCCGCGCAAGGTGGCGCTGTTCTCCTCCCCCAGCGACCGGGGCTTCCACGGTCGGCTCTACGTGGGGGCGCTCAACGCCTCTCCGCCCGTCATCCAGCGCGTGACCCAACCGGTGGCCCAGCAGCAAGGGGCCGCGCACCCGCCGGACGCCACGCCCTGAGGGTCTTCACCTGAAGTGTCAGGCTGTGCCGACGGGGACGGCGACGACGCCGACGCGGTCCCCTTCACGAAAGGGGGCAGGACCATGCGGTGGCACTGGACGTTGGGGCTCTTGTGCGTGGGCTGCGCGAGCCTGTCGCGTGGACTGGATGGGGCTCCAGCGGACGCGGAGCCCATGCCCACCGTGGAGAAGGTCTACCTGGTGCCGCTCGACGAGGCGATGTTCGTCGCGCGCCGGCTGCTGGAAGAGCAGCGCCTGGACATCTTCGAGAACAACACCACGCACGAGCTGTACTCCCAGTCCTGGGAGATCGGCGTGAACGCGCGCGGCAACCGCACCTTCGAGCGCTACCTGGTGCGCCCCGAAGCGGTGGGGCCGCGCCAGTCGCTGGTGCGCATCTTCCGGCTCCAGTACCGCGAGGCGGACGACGCCATCATGCAACAGACCCCCGAGCCGGGCAGCCAGAGGGCGAACGACCACACCTACAACCACTTCCGCGAAGCGTTCACGCACGACACCTTCGAAGCCGTCCCGACGATGGAGGGCTTCAAGCTGCGCCGTGGCTTCCGCGACCTGCCGCAGGAGCGGAAGCTGCTGGCCCGGCTGGAGATGGTGCCGTCGCTGGAGCTGGTGGGCGGCAAGGCGTCCATCCCGGTGCGGGAGGTGAAGGTGGACGGCTGGACCGCGGAGGCCCCGGACGCGGCCCCCCGCTGCGGCGATCCCGTGGAGGGCGTGGCGCCGCTGCTCGCCGGTGGAACCACCGTGCTGGTGGCGGATCCGCTGGGCACGCGCGAGCTGCCGGACGCCGCCGCGCGGATGCTCTGCGACGCGGCGGAGAAGAAGCTGCCGGTGGCGCTGGCCCTGTCGGTGCCGTCGGTGGACCAGTCCGCGCTGGAGGAGTACCTGGCGAGCGCGGGCACCAATGAGGACCTGGAGCGGCTGCTCGTGCTGAGCGACTTCTTCCGCCGCGTGGACCAGGACGGCCGCAGCAGCGCGGGCGTCATCCACCTGGTCGAGGCCGCGCGCCGCCTGCGGGCCCGGGGGAGCGCCATCTCGCTGGTGGCGTTCGACTCCAGGGAGGCGGCGGGCAACGCGCGCGAGGCGGAGATGGCGGCGAACCTGCTGGCCTTCCGTCAGGAGCACCCGGACGCGTGGATGCTGGTGCTCGCCGGTGACGTGCACGTGCGCACCGGCGGCGTCGGCTGGGACTCGAAGTTCGAACCCATGGGCCGGCGGCTGACGCGGGCCCAGCCCTCATCGCCCGTGCTGGCGCTGGAGGTGGGCTTCGCCCGGGGCGCCCACTACGCGTGCCGCTTCAACGTCTGGGAGCAGGTGGACTGCGACGTGCACGGCATCAACCCGACGGTGGAGGCACGCCAGGAGCCGAACACGCCCCGGAAGGTGGCGATGTTCGCGTCGCGGGGGGAGACGGGCTTCCACGGCCGGCTCTACCTGGGCACGCTGAGCCCGTCCCTGCCCGTCCTCCACCGCGCCGTGCGGGCCCCGGAGAAGCCGGAGGCCGCGCACGGCGAGGCGCAGGGGACTACGGCGCCTTCGAATTGAGCTGGACGCCGCTCACGACGAGGCCGTAGACGGCGTCCACGGCCGGCGTCGCGGTGTGGGCGTCCTGGACCAGCTCATCCGCCAGGACCTCCACCTTCCACGTCCCCGCCCCGGGGTTCGCGATGAGGACGTTCTCCACGGTGTCCACCTTGTTGGAGGCGCCGCCGGCCGTGGAGACGTTGCCCGCCGTCAGGCCGTTGTTGCCCCAGTAGATGACGCCGCTGGGCGCCGTCACGCGCAGCGACAGGTCGTTGATGCGCGCCTGGGCCGCGCCCACGGTGCCCATGGGGTCCTTGTAGGCCAGGGTGACGTTGAGCTCCGGCTCCCCGCTGGCCACGGTGAAGGTGTACGTCTTGGTGGCGAGCGGCGTGAGGATGTCCGTCTCGTCGACGACGAACGTCTTCGCGGCGCGGTCGTACAGGCGCTTCAGGTCGGACGTGCCCCAGCCCTGCTTGTTGCGGTCGATGTCCGCGTTGGCGCCGCCGGCCAGCCAGTTGTAGCGGGCCGCGCCGTTGATCATCAGCGCCTTGGCGGTGGCCATCTTCGGGCGGCTGGTGAAGACGTCCGCCGCGCCGCCGTGGCCGGCCCACACGCCCTGGTGCCACATCTGGTGCAGCAGGCCGAAGTGGCCGGAGGTCTGCGGCGTCGCGGAGCTGGTGCCGCTGAACTCCGTGTAGCTGCTGTCGGTGGAGCCGGACGCGCCGCGGATGCTGTCGTAGTAGAAGGCCAGGTCCGGCTTGATGCGGCCGTCCGCCGCCGGGCCGATGCTCGCGCCCGTGGACCAGCTGTCATCCGCGCGGGTCTGCGTGTTGTAGTGACGGATGCCGCCCACGGACACGATGTTCTTCGCCCACGCCTGCGGGCGTGAGTTGCGCGAGCCGCTGTTGCTCTGCGACTGCGTGCTCAGCAGCGGCGCCTTGAACAGGTAGTCATCCACCTCCGCGGAGATGGTCGTGTACGCGGTGGTCAGCGTGCTGCCCACGCTGGAGGTCTGGAACACCGCGCGGTAGGGGCCGGTGGGGTTGAGCAGCTCCTGGTTCATCGTGTAGCGCGACTTGGTGCCGCCGAACTGGGTGGACTCCGAGTAGAGGAAGAAGATGCCCTGCCCGCCCGGCAGCAGGCCCCGGGCCAGCGGGTCCACGCCCTTGGCGAAGTTGTGGCTGTAGCAGCTGGTCCCGTGCAGGGAGCCGGAGCTCGTGCCCGTGCTGTGGATGATGGGCGCGGTGGGCCACTCGCGGTGGGTGGTGCGCAGCTCGGTGTCGAACACCTCTCCGCGAACGCCCTGCCCGTTCCAGCCCTTGAGCGTCTCGATGTAGTTGGCGCCGCCCGTCTCGCGGACGATGTCCATGTCCACCTCGCCGGGGCCCCCCCAGCGGTCGACGAACTGGACCTCGTTGGCGCGGGCCACCTGGGCCAGCTGCTCCTGGCTGAGCGTGGCCTCCACGCGCAGGCCGCCCGGCTCCACCAGCTCCACCTTGCCGCCCAGCCGCTCCACCAGCGCCGTCACGCGGGCCTGCCGCGCGGGGCCGCCCTCGCCCAGCATGATGGAGTAGCGCTGGGGCGCGAGCGCCGCCGCCCGGCCGAGCAGCGCGTCACGGAGCACCGGCTCCAGGCGCCACTCGGGGTGGTAGTCCCCCACCCAGCGCACCGCGGGCAGCTGCGCGACGCGGGCCTTCACCTCCGCCGGCATCTCCACCAGGTACGTGTGGTCCGACAGGAAGCGCAGCACCTTGCCGCCCGCGTTCTCGATGGCCTCGCGGTACTCCGGCAGCGGCGTGGCGTGGAACTGCACCAGCGACAGCGTGTTGTCCCGGTCCGCCACCAGCGCGTTGCCCAGCAGCGGCGCGTTGCGCGCCAGCGGGTCGAACGAAGCCTCCGCCAGCCGGATGAGGTACGCCTCTGGCTGCACGCGCCCCAGCAGCTCCGTGCCGCCGCGCGTGTACGCGGAGAAGGCCTGCTCCGTGCCGTCCGCCTGCCGCTCGCGCCAGACGTGCAGCTGGACGCCGGTGTCCTTCACCACGTCCAGGGTGCGCAGGGCGCTGACCGGCCGCGCCGTCCGGTGGAACACCAGCCCCGCCGGCGTCGCCAGGGTCTGGCCACCCGCCGGGAGCGTCGTCGCCACCGCCGCGCCCGGAGCCGCCTGAGCGCGCGTGGCCGCCGTGGGGGTGCGCTCCGCCGCGAGCGCCCCCGCCGGAACCACCAGGGTGCACCCCAGCACCAGCGCCGTCACCGGCCGCCAGCCACCACGGGACGTCGAGAACCGCTTCTGCATGCTCTGCATGTCGGTACTCCCTTTAAAGTGAGAAAAACCTGTAATACGTATTACGGAAGTATTTCAAGTCCTTGCCACTCAGTTGCAATAGGGCGTGCTTTTTTCACTCCTGGTGTCGGTTTCGGGGTGCGTCGAGGTGGTCTCGGGTGCACCCCAGGTGTTCGGAATCGCTCAGACTCCAGGCGCGGTCCGGGACTCCGGTGCGGCGAGCGGGCGCTGGACCGGGCCGGGGGCCTCGTGTTGAAGAGGTCCCCCGCTCCTCCTGCCCGCATGCACGACCTGAACGCCCTGGTTGGCGCCGGTACGCACGACCTGCTCTTCATCACGCTGGACACGCTGCGCTACGACGTGGCCCGCGAAGCGCTGGAGGCGGGCCGCACCCCCACCCTGGCCGCGCTGCTGCCCGGCGGAGGGTGGGAGGAGCGCCACAGCCCGGCGAGCTTCACCTACGCCGCGCATCAGGCCTTCTTCGCCGGCTTCTTCCCCACCCCTGTCACCCCTGGTCGGCACCCGCGCCCGTTCGCCCTGCGCTTCGAGGGCAGCGAGACGACGGGCCCGGGCACCTGCGTGCTGGACGCGCCGGACCTCGTCACCGGGCTGGCCGGGCGCGGCTACCACACGGTGTGCATTGGCGGGACGGGCTTCTTCAACCGGAGGAACCCCCTGGGCCGCGTGCTCCCAGGCCTCTTCGCCGAAGCGCATTGGGGCCCGGAGCTGGGTGTCACCGACCCTCGATCCACGGAAAATCAGGCATCACTCTCGGTGAAGATCCTGGAGGCGCTGCCCCGGGAGCAGCGGGTGTTCCTGTTCCTCAACGTCTCCGCGCTGCACCAGCCGAACCGGCACTACGTGGCTGGGGCGACGGAGGACTCGAAGGAGACGCAGGCGGCGGCGCTGGCGTACGTGGACGGCCAGCTGCCGCCGCTGTTCCAGGCGCTGCGGCGGAGGGCTCCGGCCTTCTGCATCGTGTGCTCGGACCACGGGACGGCGTACGGCGAGGACGGCTACTCGGGGCACCGGCTGGGACACCCGGTGGTGTGGACGGTGCCCTATGGAGAGTTCGTCCTGCCGGTAGACTCCGGGCCATGACGCGCCTGGAGTCGATGCTCGAAGGGACGCCGTACGTGGCGTACCTCTACGGCTACCCGCACAAGACGGCCTACCGCCCGCTCACGCCCGCGCTGCCGCTGGAGGACGTCTGGGCGAAGGAGCGCCGGGACGCGCTGTTCCTCTACCTGCACGTGCCCTTCTGCGAGATGCGCTGCGGGTTCTGCAACCTGTTCACCGCCGCGGGGCCGAAGGAGGACGTCGTCCAGGCATGGCTTTCCGCGCTGAAGCGCGAGGCCCGCCGGGTGAAGGAGGCGCTGGGGCCGGCCACGTTCGCGCGGGCGGCCATCGGCGGGGGGACCCCCACCCTGCTGGAGGTCTCGGGGCTGGAGGCGGTGTTCGACCTGGCGGCGGAGCTGGGCGTGGATCCGCGCGCGGTGCCCCTGTCCGTGGAGGTGTCGCCGGAGACGGTGGACGCGGACAAGGTCGCGCTGCTGAAGGCCCGCGGCGTGGACCGGGTGAGCATGGGCGTGCAGAGCTTCCTGGAGGCGGAGGTGGCCGCGGTGAAGCGGCCGCAGAAGACGGCCCAGGTGGAGGCGACGCTGGACCTGCTGCGGAGCGCGGGCTTCCCCACCCTCAACCTGGACCTCATCTACGGCATCGAGGGACAGACGGTGGACAGCTTCCTGCGCTCGCTGGAAGCGGCGCTGCGGTACTCGCCGGAGGAGCTGTACCTCTACCCGCTCTACGTGCGGCCCCTCACCTTCCTGGGGAAGAAGTCGCGCGCGTGGGACGACCTGCGCCTGTCGCTCTACCGGACCGGCCGGGACTTCCTCCTCGCGCGGGGCTACACGCAGGTGTCGATGCGGATGTTCCGCGCGGCGCACGCCCCGGCCGCGCGCGGCGCGGTGTACCGCTGCCAGGAGGACGGCATGGTGGGGCTGGGGGTGGGGGCGCGCTCGTACGCGGGCGCCGTGCACTACTCGTCCGAGTACGCGGTCGCATCGCGCGAGGTGCGCGGCATCATCCAGGCGTACATCGAGCGCGACACGGAGTCCTTCGGCGAGGCGCGCTACGGCTTCGTGCTGGACGCGGCCGAGCAGCGCCACCGGCACCTGGTGCTGTCCCTGCTGGCGGAGGGCGTGGACCCGGGGGTGTACCGCCAGCGCTTCGGATCGGAGGCCCGGGGGGACTTCCCGATGCTCGCGGAGCTGGAGGCGCACGGGCTGGCGCGGGACGTGGATGGCGTGTTCCAGCTCACGGACGCGGGCGTGGAGCGCTCGGACCTGATTGGCCCGTGGCTGGACTCCGAGGCGGTGCGGGCGCGGATGGCGGAGTACGCCTGGCGATGAAGCTCACCGTGCTCTACCGGGGCCCGCTGTCCGGCTGCAACTACGGCTGCGAGTACTGCCCCTTCGGCAAGTGGAAGCAGTCCGAGGAGGAGCTGACGAAGGATCGCGCGGACCTGGAGCGGTTTCTCGCGTGGGTGGAGTCGCGCACGCAGGACACCGTGTCCGTCTTCTTCACGCCCTGGGGCGAGGCGCTCATCTGGCCCTGGTACCAGCAGGCCCTGGCGCGGCTGACGCACCTGCCCCACGTGGAGCGCGCGGCGGTGCAGACGAACCTCTCCTGTCGGCTGGACTGGCTCGCCGACTGCCGCCCGGAGAAGCTGGGCATCTGGGCCACGTACCACCCGGAGTGGATGAAGCGCTCGCGCTTCCTCGCGCAATGCCACCGGCTGTCGGAGCACGGCGTGCGCCACAGCGCGGGCATGGTGGGCTTCCGGCGCTTCGCGGACGAGGCGGAGGCCCTGCGCCGTGAGCTGCCCGACGACACGTACCTGTGGATCAACGCGGTGAAGGACGGCCTGGACGCGTACACGCCCGAGGACGTGGAGCGCTTCACCCGCATCGATCCGCTCTTCCCCGTGAACAACACCCGCCACCCCAGCCGGGGCCGCGCCTGCCGAGGGGGCGAGTCCGTGCTGTCCGTGGACGGTGACGGCACCGCGTACCGGTGTCACTTCATCAAGGAGCCCCTGGGCAACCTCTACGCGCCGGACTTCGACGCGGCGCTGAGGCCGCGCCCGTGCTCGAAGGACACGTGCGGGTGCCACATCGGCTATGTGCACCTGGAGTACCTGGAGCTGGACCGGGTGTTCGGTTCGGGGCTGCTGGAGCGCGTGCCGGCGACGCGGCTGTGGACGGGCGGCGCTCAACGCAGCGCTTCGCGGATCTCCCAGTCGTAGACGGACAGGCCGTCGCGCGTGAGCCCGGGGAGCAGGTCCCCGAAGGCGTTCGCCTCCAGCACGCGGTGGCCGTGGAAGAAGTCCTCGAACATCAGGTCGATGCCTACGTGGAGGCAGTCGTGCGCGCGGGCCACGGCGCGGCAGCTCTCCATCGCGGCCTCCAGCTCCCGGCGCGGCACCGCCGCGTGGAAGGCGCCCAGGTCTCCCCGGTAGCCGCCCAGGTGCAGGTTGGTGATGGGCAGGCGGCTCTGGCGCACCACGGTGAAGGCGGGCTCGCCGCGCACCGCGAGGACGCGGCAGTCGAACACGTCCCCACCCAGCCGGGCCTTGGGCCGCGCTTCCTCCACCTGGGAGCCCTCGCGCAGGAGGAAGGCCAGCACCGCGTCCACGTCCCGCGCGTCCGTCACCCGGCGCACCTTGAGGGAGTTGAACCAGCCGGTGGGGCCCCGGTGCAGGCTGGTCAGGAGCGAGCCGCCCGACCGCCCCGGCCGGTAGAGGGCGAGGCAGGACGCGGACGAGCCGCAGGACAGCTTCACGAACGCCTCGCGGAAGCCCGCGTCGCGCATCCCCTGTCGCAGGCCCTCCGGATGGGCGCTGGCTTCGTTCAGGTCCAGGAACGGTGGCACGGAGATGCCCAGGGCCGCGTACCGGCGTGACGTGACGCGCTTGTCGAACAGGTCCGCGATGGCGCCGGGCGCGGACTGCACGCGCCACCGGGGACGCAGCGTGAAGCGGGCGGACAGGTCCTCCAGCACGCGAAGGAAGCCCAGGTGGTGCTGCCGGGGGCAGAGCACGCGGCCGTGCTCATCCGGCAGGGCGTCCAGGGGGGCCGGCGCCACGGTGTCGCAGCCCGCGGCGAGGGCATCCGCGTGACCGCGCTTCAGGAAGGCGCGCTCCACGCCCGCGTCCTCTCCCGCCGCGTCGATGCGGACGAACCGCTCCGTGTCAGGCTGGTCCAGGAGGACGTCCGGCGCGCGGGCCACGGCCTCCCAGGCCAGCACGTGCGCGGGAGGGAGCCCCGCGCGGATCAGGGCCTCCTGGAAGAGCGTGACGCGCCGGTTCCCGGGGTTGCCGATGATCAGGAACGGCGGCGCGGTGGGCATTACTCGCCCACGGCGGCGTAGCGGTAGTCCTCTTCGTAGGGCGTGCGCTGGTTGCCCGCCGCCACCGAGCGGGCGGCCTTCGCCACCGCCCCCTGGCCCACCTCCGTGAGGTAGTTCTGGGTGACGTCCAGCGTCCGGAGGTGCTGGAAGGCCTTCGCGTTGCGGGCCAGCGTGTCGGCGCCCGCGTCGGTCATCGTGCCCATGGAGAGGTCCAGCGCCTGGAGCTGGGCGACGACCTTCGCGGTGGACAGCGCCTCGCAGAGCGCGTCCGTGAACTCCGAGTTGCGCAGCCCCAACAGGCGAAGGGCCGGCACGCCTTCGCCGTCGAGCAGGCGCTCGAGGTCCTTCACCCCGCCACCAGCGCCGTAGTTCTCCTGCCCGAACCACACCTCCAGCGCCTCCAGCTTCGGCCACTTCGCCTTCACGATGGACTGCACCGCGCCCAGCGGAAGGCCACCGGTCTCCACGGTGAAGGAGCGCAGCTCCGGCAGGTCGACCACCCCCAGCGCGATCTCCCCGCCGCGCACGCGCAGCTCCCGGAGCTGGGGGTAGGCCTTGTAGAGCGGCTGGAGGTTGCCCACGTCCGTCCAGGAGATCTCCGTGTCGTCCGGGTACTCGAAGTCACCAATGAACAGCGAGCGCAGCGGCGGGGCGGGCTCCGCCTTCGCGAGCACCTTCAGCGTGTCGCCGTACTCGTTCTGCCCGTCGAAGTTGGCCATGCCCAGGGTCAGCTTCTGGAGGAAGCGCGCGGATGGATGGGCCAGCAGCTCGCCCAGCAGCTCCGGGATGTCCTCTCCCGAGTCGTAGTCCACCTGCCCCAGCCGGGCCTCGCGGATGAAGCCCAGGTGCCACTCGAGCTTGAGGGCTTCGTTGGAGACCGCCTCCGTCAGCGCCTCGCCCAGCAGCTCGCCCGCGTGCGTCGCGATGAACTTCGCCGCTCGCTTGTGCATGAGCGCGGCGGCGTCCGCCGCGGCCTCCAGCGTGGCGTGCTGGAGGAGGATGAGCTCGGCGCGGGGATCGCCCTCGCCCTTGAGCCACTCGGCGTACGCGAGGTAGCCCTTGAGGTCATCGGGGTTGGCGAGGATGGCGGCCTCCAGGTCCGGGTTGGAGGCGCCCTCCCCCGTGGCCTCCCCTCCGTCGCCGTCCCCGGCCTCGCCGCCGCCGCTGGCGAGCGTGTAGCCCTTGCGCTCCTTCTCGCGGACCTGGGCGTCGTAGGCCTTCTTCGCTTCCGCCTTGGAGCCGAAGGTCTCCACCTTCTCCTGGCCGTCGGTGCCGATGCGGCCCCAGCGCTTGGTCAGCGTGGTGCCCTCCAGGGTGATCTCCCAGAACTTGCTGGAGCTGCCTTCGGTGAACTCGTAGCGCGGCATGGGGCGACCCTCCCGGGGAACGCCTCGGACGCTAGAAGAGCCCCCCGGCAAGCTCAAGGCGCGACGAGGCAGGGCCCCGCTTCAGCGGCGCAGCAGCACCAGCTCCACGCGGCGGTTGAGCTCGCGGCCGCGAGGAATCAGGTTGGGGGCCTTGGGGCTGCGGTCGCCCAGGCCCACGGCCTCCACGCGGGAGGGGGCCAGCCCCGCGCGCACCAGCAGGTCCGCGACGGCGCGGGCGCGCGCATCGGACAGGCTCTGGCGGGCGGGCTCGGGCACCTCGCGCGAGTCGGTGTGGCCCTCGACGCGCAGGCGGGCCTTCGGCTCGCGCACGAGCAGGTCCACCAGCAGGTCCAGGCCCGCGAGCGAGGCCTTCACGGGCATGGGCTTCTTCTCGTCGAAGCTCAGGGGCCGGGGCAGCTCGACGCGGTCTTCCTGCACCTTCGCGGCCTGGGCGGCCTTGGGCGCGGGCACCAGCGCGAAGGCCACCGACGCGTCGGCGCCCGAGGCCAGCTCCACCTGGCGCGTCTGGGCGAGGAACCCGTCGGCGATGAGGTCCACCGTGTACGCGCCCGCGGACAGGGGCAGCTCCGGGGGCTTGCGGCCGGGCGCCGTGGGGACCGTCAGCTTCACGGGCTCGCCCGCGCCGCGCACGAAGGCGGTGGCGGAGGTGGGCTTCTTCGACGTGACCTGGAGGCGCAGGCGGCTGAGGGCCACGGGCGTGCGCTCCACGGGCGGCGTCACGGAGACGACCGTCGCGGGAGGCTTCACGCCCGCGTCGGGCGGCGGGAGCTGGGCGACCTTCACGGGGCTCCCCGCGTCCGGAGGCGACTTCGCGGCCGTGCCCGCGTCGACGGAGGTGTTCTTCACCGGCGGTGGCGCGGTGGCGACGACGGGCTCGTCCTGCGGCGGTTGGATCATCTCCGCCGTGACGGCGTGGGTGAGCTTGAGCTTGAGGCGCGGATCCGGCGCGTTGGGCACGACGCTGGGCGACGCCTTGACCAGGACGCGCAGCCCGCGCTGGGTCTGGAAGCCGACGGACGCGGTGATCTTCCAGAGGAAGCCATTGGTCTCGCTGAAGAGGCTCCAGGAGCCGTTGGTGTACGTGACGCGCGAGACGAGCGTGTGCTCCCCCGGCTCCACCTTCAGCACGGCGAGGCGGTGGACGCCCTTCGCGTTGAGCTCCTCGATGGCGGGGACCGCGAGCGGTTCGCCGTCCAGGAGGAAGTCCGTCTCCACGAGGCGGTAGCCGTCCTCGGGTTTGAAGCCCTCGAAGAGCAGCTGCACCTCCGCGGGGGACTCGGGGACCATGGCGCGCAGCTGGCGCTCCAGCTCCGCGCGCACCTGATCCTCGCGCGTCGGCTCCGCCGCGAGCGCGCCCGGGGCAAGCAGTCCCGCGAGGACCAGTGACCCGATCTGGAGGAAGGAGGAATCCACGAGGCGTCGCGCAGCATGGCACAACGTTTCCCCGGGCGATGCAGGGATACAGCCCTGTAGGGGGAGCAGACGGGCGCCGCGGGGGTCGGGTTGGAGGCTTCCCGGTGAATTCAGCCTTCCAACCAATCCTGGCGCGGAGGGAGCCGGTTGGATCATCCTCGGTGGCGCATGGATCCGCGGCCTGACCCCTCTCCGACGCCCGTTCCCTCTTCCCCCAAGGTGACGCCCCGGCTTTCAAGGCGGGCGTGGGCCTGGAGCGCGGTGGGGGCGGTGGTGACGCTGGCCGTGTTCGCCGCGATGGTGCGGGTGGATCGCACGGCGCGGGGGACGGCGCTGCTGGAGCTGGGCGAGTGGGTGGACGTGCCGGCGCCGGTCGCGGGGCGGGTGGTGTCGGTGGACGTGGGGCTGAGTCAGAAGGTCACGGCGGGCCAGGTGGTGGCGCGGCTCGCGGCGGCGTCGGGAGCGGCGGAGGTGTTCGCCCCGCTGGAAGCCATGGTGGGGCGCGTGTCGGTGAAGCCGGGCGCGGAGGTCGTGGAGGGGCAGCCGTTGATGGCGTTGATGAACCGGAACGTGCTGCCCTCGCTCTACGTGCTCTTTCCGGGGGAGCTCCGCGCGGAGCTGGCACCCGGCATGACGTTCGAATACCAGCTGGCGGGGATGCCCGTTCCCTTCGAAGCGGTCATCGAGAAGGTGGAGGATCCGGAGACGTCGCTCCAGTACGCGCGGGCGCAGAAGGACGCGACGCAGTCGTCGGAGCAAGGCGCGGTGCTGGTGCGGGCGCATGTCCCGTCGCGGAACTACGAGCGTGACGGCATGCGCCGTGTCTACCAGGACGGGATGACGGGGCGGGCCCGGGTGAGGCTGGGAACGCAGCGGCTGCTCGTGGCGTGGTTCCCGGGGCTGCGGGGCGCGTTGCCGTGACGGAGGTTCGCGGCGTGATCAACGCCTGACCACGGGTGGAAAGCCGTGGCGCTTCGCCCTCCAGGCGACGAGCAGCGTCGGCACCAGGAGCAGGACGAGCAGCCATGGGAACGCCGTCGCGCCGTGTGTTTCGAGGAGCACTCCGCCCGCGATGCCGCCCCCCGCGATGGCGATGTTCCAGGCCGTGACGACCATCGACTGGGCGACGTCCGCCGCCTCGCCCGCGGCCTTCGCGGACGCGGTCTGGAAGAGCGTCGCCGCTCCGCCATAGGCCAGCCCCCAGATCGCCACGCCGCCGTAGACCACGGCGGGGACGCCACCCCACAGGCCGAGCGCGAACGACACCCCCACCAGGAGCGCCGTGCTGACGAGCACCAGCTCGCGCAGCCAGCGGTCGATCAAGACGCCGATGACCCAGATGGAGGCGAGCGCGAACACCCCGAAGACGAGCAGGACCACGTCGAGGTGCTTCGCCATCCCCGTCGGCGCGAGGAACGGCGCGATGTACGTGTAGAGGACGTTGTGCGCGAGCACGAAGGCGAGCGTGACGAACAACACGGACCGGAGCCCCGGCAGCAGGAAGACCTTCCGGATGGACGTGTGACGCTCCCCGGTCTGGCCCGGAAAGTCCGGGAGCCTGGCGAACACCCAGCCGACCAGGGCGAGGGCGAGGACGCTCATGATGCCGAAGGTGACGCGCCAGCCGACGGCGGCGCCCAGGAAGGTCCCGGCGGGGATCCCGAGCGAGAGCGCGAGCGGGATGCCCACCATGGCGATCGCCATCGCCCTGCCCTGCTGGTGCGCCTGCACCATGCGCGCCGCGTAGCCCGCGACGAGGGCCCACAACAGTCCCGCGAACACCCCGGCGAAGAACCGCGCGCCGAGCGTCAACACGAAGCTCGTCGACACCGCCGTCACCGTGTTGACGATGGCGAAGCCCAGGATGGCCAGGACCAACAACGGCCGTCGTCGCCACCCCTGCGTCGCGGCCGTCAGGGGGATCGCCGTCACCAGCGTGCCGATGGCGTAGAGCGTGACGAGCTGGCCGGCCAGTGACTCGGAGACCGCCAGGTCCGCGCTCATTCGCGGCAGCAGCCCCGCTGGAAGCGCCTCCGTGAGCACGGTGATGAACGCGGCCATGGCCAGGGCGAGGAGCCCGGCGATGGGCAGGCGCTGTTCCTCGCCTGTCGTACCGTCAGCGTGTTGGAGTCCGGGCGCGGCCAGGGCGCGTGTCGTGTTCGTCGAAGTCATGATGCCGCCAGTCAGGGAGTGAAGGGACGACAGCCGATGCCGAAGCCCCCGGGCTCGCGAGGCGAGGCGGCTTCCGTCGACGTCGATGGCGACACAGTAGATTCGCGCTGGACTGGCGACCACCGCGCTACAGTTCCAAGCACATCGGACAAGAAAGTCCGCAATCAAGGTGGCACGCATGGACAGCCTCGGCTCACTCAACGCCTTCGTTCAGGCCGCGGATGCGCGCAGCTTCACGGCCGCCGGACGGCAGCTGGGGGTGTCGTCGTCGGCCATCGGGAAGGCCGTCGCCCGGCTGGAAGAGCGGCTGGGGGTGAGGCTCTTCCACCGCTCGACGCGCACCATCACCCTGACGCCGGAGGGCTCGCTCTTCCTCGAACGCTGCCGGCGCATCTTCTGTGAGGTCGAGGCCGCGGAGCTGGAGCTCGCGCAGACGCAAGGCGCGCCGCGCGGCAAGCTGCGCGTCAGCATGCCCCTGGCCGGCATGTTGATGATGCCGACGCTGAGCGCCTTCATGCGCGCGTATCCGGAGATCGAGCTCGACCTCGACTTCTCCGATCGCATCGTCGATGTGATTGATGAGGGCTTCGACGGCGTCGTGCGCGCGGGCGAGGTGCGCGACTCCCGGTTGATGACGCGGGTGCTGGGCACCTTTCGGCTCACGCTCGTGGGATCGCCCGGCTACCTCGCGCGAAGCGGGACGCCCCGGAAGCCGGAGGACCTGCGCGCCCACGCGTGCCTGCATCACCGCTTCGCGAGCAACGGCAAGCTGGAGCGCTGGCCCCTGCGACGCGGGCGCAAGGAGCTGGAGCTGCCGACGACGGCGGTCGCGAACACCATCGAGCCGCTCATCTTCATGGCCGAACAGGGGCTCGGCATCACCTGCCTGCCGGACTTCGCCATTCGCCGCCAGCTCGCGGACGGCACGCTCGTGACGGTGCTCGAACAGCACACGCAGCACGAAGGCACGTTCCGGATGCTATGGCCGTCCAGCCGCTACCTGTCTCCCAAGCTGCGCGTGTTCGTGGACTTCATGGCGAAGCACCTCTTCAGCAACAGCCGCGCGCCGGGTCCCTGACGCTCACGCGCCCTGACGCGCGAGCCTGCGCTCCAGGCGCTCCAGGCGGAGCTGATGATCCTGCGGCGGCTCCTCCGGCGCGGCCAGCCTCGCGTGGTACAGGGCCCGGGGCAGGTCCTTCAGCGAGTGCTCGTAGAGCTTCGTCAGCGACAGGTGCAGCACCGCGCCCTGTCCCGGCTTCGCGAAGGTGAGCGCCCGCTGGAGGTGCGCCACCGCCGCCTCGCAGTCCCCCGCTCTGCGGCAGAGACGTGAGGCCACCACCAGCGCTTCGATGCCCACCGGTCCCCCGCCCTCCGCCGCCGCCTTCGCGAAGGTGAGCGCCCGCTCCGAGTCCCCTGCCCGCTCCGCCACCTGCGCGAAGCCGAGCAGGTCCCTGGGGTCCTGCCGCTCCGTGCCCTCTGACTGGAAGCGGCGCACCAGATCTCCCAGCAGCGCGGCCAACAGCAGCAGGTCCTTCTGGTTGTGCTCCAGCACCGGCACCAGCTCCGAGCCGTCCGTGCCTCGCAGGAAGCGGAAGTACAGCTCCGGGATGAGCGAGCCGTCCACGTCGTCCACCCGGTGATGCCCCAGCACCTTCGACTCCAGGTGCACGAGCCGCGCGCCCTCGCCCCGGTGCTTGAACACGCGTCGCGCGCAGTGCAGCAGGTCCAGGTGGGGCAGCTCCTTCGGCACCGGCACGCGGTTGAGCACGAACCGCGTGCGCAACAGCGGCCAGTCGAAGCTCTTGCCGTTGTACGTGACCAGACACGACGACGACGCCATGCGCTCGGCGAGGAGCCGCAACATCGGCGCTTCTTCGCCCATGCGCCGCAGGAAGAGCTGCTGCACGCGGAGGGAACGGCCCTCGAACCACGCCAGCCCCACCAGGAAGGGCACCGTGCCCGTGCCTCCCGCCAGCCCCGTCGTCTCCGTGTCCAGCATCAGCATCCGCGTGAAGTCCACCGACTCCAGCTCCGGATGCAGCGCGAGCCCCGCCACCAGCCGCGCCTCCACGTCGAGCGCGGCCGCGACCGGCGCCGTGCCGTGATGGTGATCCGCCGCGTACAGCTGATCCGCGACGTGCACCGTGCCGTGCGGCGTCGACCGCGCCTCCACCGGCAGGGCCCGGGGCTCGGGAACAGGGGCCACCGCGCGCCGGGCGGACGACGTGCCCTGCCGCTCCGCCCAGAACGACAGCAGCTTGCGCAGCTCCGCCACGCGCGGATCGCTCGCGCCCTGCGTCGCTTCCGCCTTCCGCGCCGCGAGCCGCCGCCGGGCCTCCTCTCGAAGGTCCACGAGCCCATCCGCCCGGGCCCGCGCGTCCGGAGGCGCCGGATCACGAGTCTCTTCCGGACGAACCTCCCCTTCGAGCGAGGGCCCATCCTCCCCGTCCATCGACAGGCGTTTTCGCAGCGCCTGGACCAGGACCTCCGCGATCGTCGTCGTCCCCGCCTCTTCCACGCGGACGCCCGATGGGGGCGGTGCTGCGTGCGTGCGCGCGGCGGGCGGATGCGTCGCCACGGTGTCCGGGGCCCTCGGCGACACGACCGATGCCGGACTCGCCGCGACGGACGGCGCCTCGGCCGTCGGCGTCTCCGCCACGGTGTTCACCGGCGCCCTGGCCTGACTGCCGGGGCCCGCGCTGGTGAGTCGGGACAGCTTGCGCTTCAGGTCCATGCGCCGCCCGTGCTCCTCACTGCACCCCGGCGACGCCGAGCGCCGCCAGCAGCTCCAACGCCAGCCGCTTGCGCGGATGCGACCCTGACGGCGCGCTCCCCGGCTGCCCACCCGCCGCGGGCCCGATGCATGCGGGGCACCCGTCCTCGCAGGGGCAGGACTCCAGCAGCTTGCGTCCGCGCAGCAGCAGCTCCGCGCGTTGGTCGTACAGCCTCGCGGCCAGCCCCACGCCACCGGGCACGTTGTCGTAGAGGAACAGCGTCGGCTCGAAGCCCACCCCACCCTCCTTGCGCGGCGGACCGTCCGGTTCGTCCCGGCTGCCGAGCGTCCGCCCCAGGTCGCGCGGGTCGCTCATCAGCCCCACGCACGCCACCGTGCGCAGCGCCGAACCCAGGCCGCGCAGCGCGTCGATGACCGCGGGCCTCGGCGCGTCCATCGCGCGCACCACCGTCTCCGGCACCGTCAGCCACAGCGCGGAGGTGTGCATCTGCATCTCCGGCAGCCGCACGTCGCCGTAGCCCACGTTCTCATGCGTGTGGAACTTGATCTTCTTGTAGCCCACCACCTTCTCGATGACGGAGACCTCGCCCAGGCCCGCGTGCAGGGACGGTCCCAGCGGCGCGCCCTGGTCCTCCTGGATGACGCTCACCCGCACGTTCGTCATCGCGTCGGTGAAGTAGTCCGGCGCCACCTTGCGCACGAACGCCTTGTGGTTCTCCAGGTCCAGCAGCTCCACCTGATACTGCTCCGAGTCGTGCTGGTAGATGGCCTGCTCGTGCAGCTGCGTGTGCGCGGAGCGGAAGTCCATCTCCGCCAGCGTCCGGTCGCTGCCCCGCTCGATGACCACCACGTTGTCCCAGCCCACGCTGCGCAGCGACACGTGGTGCGCCGGGTACGCGTCCGACGACCAGTGGAACATCCGCCGCCCGCCCTCCGCCGGCTGCGACGGGTGCACCACCTGGTGCTGCGTGAGGAAGTCCAACGCCTCCGTGGTGTTCTCCACCGGCACGTCCCCGAACGCGTCCCCTTCCTCGAAGGGCAGCTCGAACGCGGCGCACTTCAGGTGCTGGACCAGGATCTCCACGTTGTCCGGATCAATGCGCGCGTGCTCCACCGCGGCGCTCGTGAGCGCACGGGGATCCGCCGCGAAGTACTGATCCAACGGCGCGCTGGAGGTCACCAGCAGCGCCAGGCTCCCCATGCCCCGGCGGCCCGCGCGGCCGAAGCGCTGCGCCAGCGCCGCCACGGAGCCCGGGTAGCCCGCGCACACCACCGCGTCCAACGAGCCGATGTCGATGCCCAGCTCCAGCGCGTTGGTGGCCACCACGCAGCGCACCTCGCCCGCGCGCATCGCGGCCTCCGTCGCGCGCCGGGTGCCCGGCAGGTAGCCGCCCCGGTAGCCCTGGATGAGCGACGGATCCAGCTTCTCCTCCACGAACCGGTCGCGCAGGTACTTGAGCATCACCTCGACGTTGTTGCGCGACTGGCCGAACAACAGCGTGGACACCCCCGCGCGCACCAGGTCCGAGGTGAGCCGCACCGCGCTCTTCAGATAGCTGGCGCGGATGCCCAGCTCCGCGTTCACCACCGGCGGGTTGTAGACCATCACCCGGCGCTCGCCGGACGGCGCCCCGCTCTCCGACACGAGCGCCACCTCGCGCCCCAACATCCGCTCCGCGTGCGCCTTCGGGTTGCCGATGGTCGCCGAGGCCAGGATGAACGTGGGCGACGCCCCGTGGAAGCGCGCCACCCGCTGCAGCCGCCGCAGCACGTTCGCGAGGTGTGAGCCGAAGACGCCCCGGTACGTGTGCAGCTCGTCAATCACCACGTAGCGCAGGTTCGCGAACAGCCGCGCCCAGTTCGCGTGGTGCGGCAGGATGCCCGTGTGCAGCATGTCCGGGTTGGTGAGCACCACGCCCGCCCGCTCACGGGCCGCGCGCCTCGCGTCCCCCGGCGTGTCGCCGTCGAAGGTGATGGCGCCATGCCCCAGCCCCGCCTCGCGCATGAAGGCGCGCAGCGACTCTTCCTGGTCGCGCGACAGGGCCTTCGTGGGAAACAGGTACAGGGCTCGCGCGTCGGGCTCGCGCGCGAAGCGGTCCAGCAGCGGCAGGTTGTAGCAGAGGCTCTTGCCAGACGCGGTGGGCGTGGCGATGACCAGGCTCTCCCCGTCGCGGGCCCGCGCGAAGGCCTCCGCCTGGTGGGAGAAGAGCTGCTCCACGCCCCGCCGGCGCAGCGCGTCGCGGACCTGGGGGGACAGGCCCTCCGGCAGCGGCGCGAAGACCCCCGCCCGGGCCGGCGTCACGGCATCGTGGACCATGTGGGGCCACACCTGCCGGTCCGTCCGCCATCCCTGGAGCACGGCGTCCAGTCCGCGAGCCCCCGACCACGGGGTGCGGCGCGGGCCGGAGAAGGCCTCTGTTTCCTTCTCGGGCTTCATAGGGCTGGGCACTGTACAGACGTGTACCGGGAAGGACAACGCGCCACGTCTCCGCCGCTCGCGCGGACCTGACGCGGCGTGACTGACCCCGCACGCCACAGCCGGGCGCTCTCCTGTAGCCGTTTCCGTCACAGCAGGGCCCAGGCCTGTTCTTGCTGTCCTCTCATGATTTGAGTGGCATTCGCGATGCACTTGCTTTTCCACGTCATGAGCCCGGCCCACGCGCTCCTGCGTTCCCCCGCGGCCCATGGCGAACTCCCACCATGAAGACCCCCGCCTTTCGTCTGTCCGCGCTCGCGTTGGCGCTCGCCACCCAGGGTGCGCTCGCCTACGAGTACAACGTCGACCTGAAGAACACGGGCACCACCACGGCGTACGACGTGGCGGTGGTCCTCAGTGGCAACGAGACCCTCGCCAGCACGTTCAACGGCTACCAGGGGGGGCCGCTCGATGGGTACTTCACCGACGTGCAGGAGTCGCATCCCGCGTCCGGTGACACGATCATCCACTGGATGAACATCGACGGCATGGACTCGCCCATCCCGCCGGGCCGGACCATCCACATCGGCTGGAGCACGCAGGACTGCGACAGCACGGTCAAGGACATGTACTGGACGACGAAGTCCCATGGCCGGCTGGCCAACAGCGTCCTGCACAACGTGACGCACAACCTCACCTACGTGTCGGGCCGCCTGCCCATCATCGACTTCACCAACGTGATGGAGGCGCAGGTGTCCATCCGCCTGCGCGACGTGCGCTTCGCCGTGGTGGATGCCCCGCTCAAGCTGGAGGCGCTCTCGTCCGTGAACGCGGCGCTGATGAAGTCGCTGCGCCCCGTGAAGGAGGGCGTCTTCGTCCTGGCGCCGGGCGAGCGCGTGAGCTTCACGGTCCCCGTGGCGCTCAAGGAGGGCCAGTCCCTCATCACCGTATACTCCACCGGTGACGCGCTCCAGGGGGCGGCGAGCGCCGTCAACCAGGGTGCCGACTCCCTCCACTTCATGCAGCGTCCCGTTGGCGGTGGCGGCCACGGCAACGGCTGCTAGGCCCCTCGCCGCTGGAGTACCCCCTGGCCCGCTCGGCCGTGTTCGGGAGCGGGCCGTGGGTGGGCCGGGCATCGCCCACGCGTGTGTCGGACCCAGGAGGTTTTCACGTCGGCTGCGGAAATCCCCTGGGAAGAGGGCTAGTGTCCCGCGCCCGTGGCGCTCGCGATCTTCCTCTTTACGTACCTCTTCATCGCCGGGGCGCGTTTGCCCTTCATCAAGCTGGACCGTCCCGGGGGCGCGCTGCTGGGCGCCACGCTGATGGTCGTCGCGGGCGTCGTCACGCCCTCGGAGGTCTTCGGCCACAGCGCGAACCGGGACGGGCAGGCCATCGACATGGACACGCTCGTCCTGCTGCTGGGGATGATGCTGCTGGCCGTGTACCTGGCGCAGGCGAACTTCTTCCGCGTCGCCGGGGCCAAGGCCCTTCGTGTCGCCCACACGCCGCGGCTGCTCCTGGTGGCCGTCACGTTCGTGAGCGCGTTCCTGTCCGCGTTCCTCGTCAACGACACCGTGTGCCTCTTCCTCACGCCGCTGGTGCTGGCGGTGGTGGAGGACGCGCGCCTGCCTCCCGCGCCGTACCTGCTCGCGCTGTGCATGGGCAGCAACAGCGGCTCCGTGGCCACCTTCACCGGCAACCCGCAGAACATGCTGATTCAAGGGGCGTCAGGCCTGGGCTACGCGCGGTTCGCCGGGTACATGGCGCTGCCCGCCCTGCTCTCCACGGCCATCGTCGCCGGGGCGCTGCTGTACCTCTTCCGCAAGCAGCTTCCGGCCGCGCACTTCGACGCGCACCCTCCCCCGCTCGAAGTGGACCGCCGGCTGCTCACGCTGGGACTGGGGGGCCTGCTGGGCGTGGTGGTGGCGTTCTTCGCGGGCCTGCCCATGAGCTGGAGCGCGCTCGCGGGCGGGGTGCTGGTGATGACCCTGTCCGGACACGACTCGCGCGAGGCCCTGGAGCGCGTGGACTGGGTGCTGCTGCTCTTCTTCGCCAGCCTCTTCGTCGTCGTCTTCGGGGTGAACCAGGCGGGCTGGGCGGAGAAGATCCGCCACGTCTTCTCCCCGTTGATGGCCGGGCCCCCGTTGCGTGAGACGCTGGGCTTCGCGTTCCTCACGCTCGTGGCGTCCAACCTCTTCAGCAACGTGCCCTTCGTGATGCTGGCGCGCGCCTGGGTGCCGTCCATGCAGGAGCCGGAGCTGGCGTGGCAGGTGCTCGCGCTGGGCTCCACGCTCGCGGGCAACCTCACGCTGGTGGGCAGCGTGGCGAACCTCATCGTCTTCGAGGCCGCGCGCGGCAAGGTCCGCATGGGTTTCGTCGAGTACCTGCGCGTGGGCGTGCCCGTCACCCTCCTCAGCTTCGTCGTGGGCCTGGGCGTGCTCCTCGCGGAGCACGCCCTGTTCTAATCCCCGCGCCTCAGGCGTCCGGATCCGGCAGCTCGCCGGGGGGCAGCTGGCGCTCGGGCGGGGTCAGCGGCGCCACTGACGCGGGCGTGACGGCGGAGGGCACGGTGTCCGCGGCGGCGCTGCCCGTGGGGGCCGAGCCCTTGCGGTTCTGGGGCGTCAGGTCCTTCACGAACATGTCCGCCACCTTGTCGATGAGGTCCGTCATCGCCAGGCGGAACAGCTCCGGCTCCTTGCCGACCTTGAACGGATCCAGGTGCGGCGCGCCCTGCTCCACCGCGTCCAGGTGGAACGGCCTGCGCCACAGCTCCTTGCGCCCGTCCAGCCGGAACATGCGCCCGTAACCCTTGAGGTAGGCGCCGGCGTGTCCGCCCTCGCTGCGCATGCCGAAGTCCTGGATGACGAACTCCACGATGGTGTCCGCGCCCAGCGGGGCCATCAGGTCGTAGTCCGGCGCGTTGGCGGGCACCTCCTCCACCAGGAAGCTCTCCAGCGAGGACGCCACCCGGGCGGGATCCACCGCGTCCGTCCAGGGGGCCTCTTCGGGCAGGCGAGACAGGGTGGTGACGCGCAGGCGCTCGGAGAGCTCGAAGCGCGTCACCGCCTGTTGCAGCTTCACGGTGAGCCGGCGGTCGGCCTCCTTGGCCTCCAGCTTCTTGAGCTTGCCGGAGTAGGCGCTGTCATCCTGGAACACCCGGCTCTTGGGGCCCGCGCCATCCTCGATGCGGGAGATGAAGGCGGGCCGCTGGACCCGGTCCAGGTCCGCGCCGGAGAGTCGCTGCGAGGCGCAACCGGCGGTGAAGGTGAGGAGGACTGCCGCGAAAAGAAGGCTTCGGCTTCGCACCATGGGCCTCACGCTAACCCATCCCCGAAGCCCTGGCCCGTTTGCGGCCCGCCCCGGAAGCCCTGAAGACGCCTGGGGAACATCCCGCGCTGCTATGCTCCCGGGCGTGAATCCTCCCTCTTCCGTTCCCCCCGGCCCGGGCCCCAACCGCAAGCGGCGGCTGGGAGAGATCCTGATGGATGCCGGGCTGCTGACCGAGTCCCAGCTGCGCACCGCGCTCTCCGAGCAACGCAAGTGGGGCGGCCGCCTGGGGCTCACCCTGGTGCAGATGGGCTACGTGGACGAAAGCTCCATGGTGCACGCCCTGTCGCGGCAGCTGGCCATCCCCACCGTGGAGCTGGACGTGCACCTCCCCGTCCCGTCCGCCCTCCAGGCGCTGCGCGTGGACATCGCCGAGCGCTACACCGTCTTCCCCATCGCCTACGAGCCCGGGACCAAGACGCTCACCGTCGCGACCTCGGATCCCACCAACGTGGAGTCCCTCCAGGAGCTGGCGTTCCACTCCGGCCAGAAGCTCCAGGTGGTGGTGGCGACCGCGTCCTCCATCGAGCGCGCCATCCGGCACCACTACCACGGCGAGGTCACCTCCACGGCCGCCACGCCGCTGAGCTTCGGCATGGAGGAGGCCACCTTCGAGCTGGCCCCGCCGCAGTCGGAGCCGCCGCCTCCCCCACCCCCGCGTGCCCAGGCCCCGGCGCCCGCGCGAGACCTGGAGCTGGCGTCGAGGGTGGAGGCCCTCACGCAGCAGGTGGCGGACCTGGAGCGCATGGTGGCGCAGCAGGCCCGGGTGATGCGCGCGATGATGGACGCGCTGGAGGCCCGGGGGGCCCTCACCCGCGAGGAGGTCCAGGCGAAGGCCCGGTGAGGACGGCATGACGCTCCCCTTCTCCGAAAAGCTGAAGCTGGAGCTGACCGTCACCGCGGGCGAGCAGGCGTTCCCGATTCCCGGCGGACAGGTGCGGGACTTCTCGCTGCGGATGACGCCCACCGGCTTCCGCTGCACGCTGTCGTTCTGGACGTCGCTGGAGAAGGCGGACGCGGCGCTCTTCACCGCGTTCAGCAAGCCGGACCTGGTGCGGGTGCGCCTGGCCCTGTCGGGGGTGTACGACCCGCCGCCCACGCCGCTCCTGGTGCAGGGCATCGTGACGGAGAAGCGCGTGAGCGGCACCGCGCACGGCCACAAGGACTCCGTAGCCGTGGCCTTCCGCCAGTACACGGTGACGTTCGAGGACCCGGCGCGGGTGCTCTGGACGCAGCACCGCCCCGTGGAGCTGCACACGGCGAAGAAGCTGTCGGAGCTGCTGGACGCGCACAAGCCGGGCGGCCTGCTGCTCGCGTACGACTGGGATGCGCTGGACGCCAGGCAGGCGTTGGTGTGCCTGGGCATCGGGGAGGACGTCCCGTCCGCGAGCTTCTACGACTTCGTCATCTGGTACGTGGACACGCGCGGCGGAGTGCTGACGTACGACAGCCCCACGGACACGTACACCTTCTCCGCGAAGAAGCCGGCGGCGGGCTCCGTGACGGCGCTCAGCCGCAGGCACGTGGAGCGCGTGGACGTGGAGCTGCCGCCGGTCATCCGCCACGGCACGCGGGTGCTCAACGGCTTCGGTGCCGGGGCGACGACGGTGGCGTTGGAGCAGGCGCAAGCGGTGGCGGGCATCCAGCACGACGTGCTGGTGCGCACGCCCATCGCGGCGGAGGCGGAGCAGCGCCAGTCGCTGGAGAAGGAGCGCCTGCGCGTGCGCAAGCGGCGCCTGCGGCTGACGTTCCTCGACGTGCCGCCGGTGGCCCTGCATCCGGGCTCGCTGATCAAACTGGACGGGCCCCTGTGGAGCCCTGACCTGGTGGGACTGGGCGAGGACCTGCGCGTGGCGGAGCTGTCCTTCGAAGGCGCGGGCCTCCAGGCCGGCCCGCATGACGGACAGCAGGAGGCGACGGCGGGCTACGAGGTCACGCTGTCCGTGCTGCTGGAGCAGAAGTCGGATCCGGTGCCGGCGCTGCCCGCGTACCGCCCGCCCCGCTACCCCATCTATGTCGAGGGCAAGGTGCACAGCCCCGGCGGCGAGGCCACGGATCGCATCTACCTCCAGGTGGACGACGCGAAGACGTCGGTGACGAACTACCGGGTGACGGTGCCGCTGTGGAACAAGACGGTGAGCGTGCCGGCGGAGCCCGGCCTGTTCCCGGGGACGTTCTACTTCCCTCCGTACAAGAACGAGCGGGCGCTCATCGCGCTCCACTTCGAGTACGCGGAGCTGCACCGCTTCCTGGACTGGGGGGACGGCGTGCGCATGCCCCAGGACAGCCAGGGCGATCAGATCCTCTTCGGCAAGAACGGCGCGAACCAGACGGCGCTGACGCACGACTTCCAGGACAACAAGCCGGTGTGGAACCTGGGACGGGTGAACTCCAACGACACGGAGATCATCCGCCTCTCCGAGGGCCACCTCCTCATCCAGACGAAGGAGAACCCCGGCGGCGTGGCGACCACGCCCACGTATGACGTGACGCCGCAGGTGGAGACGGCCAAGGGCGACCTCACCGCGGGCGTGGAGGGCGCGGTGGGCGACGCGACGGCGGCCTACAAGGCGTCCACCGCGGAGGTGAACGCGAAGCTGAACGCGGCGACGGAGGAGACGGGCGCGGCCCTCGCCGCGGCGGAGGCCAAGGTGAAGGCCCAGGCCGCCGAGTCCCGCGCGAAGCTGACGGGCGCGCTCAACGCGCTGGATGGACAGGCGGGCGCGCTCTCCGCCTCCGCCTCCGAAGCCAAGGCCGCGCTGGCGGGGTTGAAATGAACGAGCTGCGCGCCACCGTGGCGAAGCACAAGGCGACCGTGCAGGGCTTCGGCTCGGGAATCACGCCGCGCCTCACCACCGCGAAGGGCGAGGTGGAGGCCCTAGTCCAGGGCGTGGTGGAGCAGGTCGCCGCGCTGCGCCCCACCGTCGACGGGACGCTGGGCAAGCTGCTCACCCAGGTGAACGCGGTCAACGTGACGGTGGCGGACCCCTCCTCCCGCTTCCAGGCACTGGCCGCGGAGGTGCAGGGCCACCAGCAGGCGCTGACCGCCGCGAGCACGAAGGCGCGCACGTCGGCGGAGTCGTTGGGCAAGGAGGCCACGGCGAAGAGCCAGGGGCTGGAGGCCCAGGCGAAGGCCTCCGCCGAGTCGTCGCAGGGACAGCTCACCGCGATCCAGCAGCAGGTGGCCCAGCGGTGTGACGCGGACAAGCAGTCCTTCGACGCGAAGCTCGCCCAGCGCAAGGGATCCAAGGCGGACACGGACGCGCGCCGCGCGCAGGGGTACGCGCTCATCGACCAGACGCGCTCGGGGCTCACGGAGGACCTCCAGGGCGTGGGGACGACGATCGCGGCGGCCCTGTCCGCGGTGCTGGTGCGTCTGGCCGCCGCTCGTGACTCCGCCACCGCGCGGAGCACGCAGCTGTCGTCCGCGCTGGACGGCGTGGTGAACGATCCGGTCCGCGCGCTGACGGCGCTGCATGAGGAGATCGTCAAGGCGGGCAAGACGACGAAGGACGCCCACCAGCAACAGCAGGCCGCGCTGGAGACGCAGCGCAAGACGCTGGCGTCCCAGGTGAAGGCGGCGGCCGTGGCGGCGGCCGGCATCGTGGATCCGCTGGACACCCAGGTGTCCCCGTCGCTGACGGCGGGCAAGACGCAGGCGGCCGGGACGCTCGACGCGCTGGGCAAGACGGTGGGCGGTCAGGTGACCAGCGTCACGGCGCAGCTCACGGCGGTGGAGCAGCTCATCGAGCAGGTGCAGAAGAACATCGAGGGCGCCATCACCCAGGTGAGCACCACCCTCGACGGGCTGGTGCAGGGCGCGCTCACGGCGGTGGAGTCCGTCAAGGCGCCGCTCAAGCAGACCCTGGAGGCGGCCTTCGCCACGCTGGACACGTTGGTGGCGAGCATCAGCGCCCTCAAGCAGCAGGTGATGGCGCTGTTCGAGCTCCTGCCCCAGAAGCTGGAGCAGCTCCAGACCCTCTTCCAGCAGCTCGTCGGCTCCCTGGAGGCGCTGCTGGAGCGCGCCATGGGGCTCCTGGAGGCCATCCCCGCGGCGGACCTGCCCAAGCCGCTGGTGAACCCCGCGGTGCAGGGCATCAGCCAGGTGGTGGGGCAGATCACCACGCAGCTGGGCACCCTCTCCTCCCAGGTCGGCACCCAGCTCCAGACGGTGCAGAAGACCATCGTCTCCCAGGTGGAGACGGTGCAGACCCAGGCGCAGACGCAGATCGACACGGCCACGGAGCAGGTCGTGTCACAGATGGGCACGCTGACCCAGTCCATCCTCCAGGGCATCGAACAGGCCAGCGCGCAGGTGGGGCGGATCCTCGCCGCGGCGGTGACGCAGATCGACACCGTGAAGACGCAGGGCGTGCAGCAGATCCAGGCCATGAAGCAGCAGGTGGCCGCCCGGGTGACGCCCCTGGACACGCAGGTGCCTCAGCGCCTCCAGGCCCTGGAGGCCCAGGTGGGCTCCGGCATCGACGCGGCGGTGCAGGCCATGCAGACGACGCGCGACACGGCCGAAGGCCAGGTGACGTCCGCGAAGGGCCAGCTGGATGCGCACCTGAACTCCACGAACACCTCCACGACGGCCGCGCTGAAGTCGCTGGAGACGGCCCGCGCCAGCGCGGAGACGTCGCTCATGTCCCAGGTGGACAAGGCCCTGGCCGCCCTCAAGCAGCGCGCGGAGGGACTGAAGACGGGGGCGCAGGCGCAGGTGGACGCCGTCACGACCAACGCCACCACGTCGAAGCCGCAGCTCCTGTCCCCGCTCGACGCGATTGGCGCCCAGCTCCAGGCGGGGGCCTTCGCGAAGCCCGTGGGCGCCGCGAACGGGCGGGTGACGTCCGCGCTCCAGGCGCTGGGGCCTCGGCTGGACGCGCTCGCCACCTGAGGCGGCGGCCTACTTGGGGCTGGCGAAGGTCGGAGGCTCCGGGGCCTTCGGCGCCTTGGGGGCTTCGGGCACGGCCGGCGCGGCTTCCTGGGCGGACATGTGCTGCGGCAGGTCCGTGCGGATGCGGCTCTCCTGCAGCTCGATGTCCACCGACCGGGGCACGGGCACGTCCAGCAGCGCCTGCCACGCGCCGTTGGGCGTGGTGAACAGGAAGCTCACCGCCACGGCCTGCTCCGGTGGCAGGGGGATCTTCACCTGCTTCGTGCGGCTGGGGTAGATGACCACCGTCTGCAACACGGAGTCGTCCGGGCTGATGACCTTGGCCGCGACGTCCGCGTAGCCCTCCGTCATCGTCGTCTTCGACACCGTGCGGACCAGCATGTACAGCGGCCGGCCCTGGTTGGTGCCCGCGGGCGCCTTGACGTTCACCGTCAGGCTGGGCGCCGCGCAGCTGCCCACCACCACCGCCGTCACGAGTCCCGCCGCCAGCCTCACGACCCCGCCCTTCATGGCACCACCCCACGGAATGGCGCCCACGGCTCACCGCGCAGCCCGAAGCTGATCTCCAGCACCTTCTCGTTCGCCGCCAGGCCCCGGCCCGGCAGCACCCACACCACGTTCGACTGGTCCGTCATCGTGGCGGACTCCAGCAGCCGGAAGCAGTTCCACGAGGACTCGGACATCTCCATGGAGCGGTAGCGCTTGCCGTCGCGCGAGGGCGAGCGCAGCTCCACGCCGATGGACGACGGCTGCGGGCTCCACCAGCTCAGCGGGAAGTCCCCCCACGCCGGCCGCTGGTTGAACCCGAACGACGCCGCCCCGCCGCACTTCAGGTACGACAGCGTGACGAAGCTGTCCGGCGTGGGCGCCGAGGGCAGCGGCAGGGGCCGCACCTGCATCGCGATGGGCCGGGGCTTGCCCTCGTCGTCCCACAGTAAGCGCGACAGGCGGCCGGTCTGTCCCAGCGCCGTCAGCATGCGCGGCGGCAGGAGCAGCCGCGACTTCAAGGGCCAGCGCAGGGACCAGTCCGTCCCGCGCTCCTCCACCACTGGCGACAGCACCTGCGTGACGAACTGCCAGAAGGCCCCGTCCTTGCGCCGCAGGACCTCCAGCTCCACCGGATCCACTTCCTGCGACGCGCTGGGGTTGAACGGGTAGCGCTTGAGCAGCGGCTCCAGCGTGCGGCGGGACTGGTACGCCCACTGCTCCGCGAGGACGCGCTCCAGCTCCGTCCGGCCCCGGTTGCGCACGACGATGAAGGGCTGACGGAACGGCAGCCGGAACTCACCCACCAGGCCGTGCTGATCCAGCCACGCGTCCACCCGGCGCAGGTACGAGTCCTCCTCCTCCAGCAGCATGCTCAGCGCCACCCGGCCCACCGGCGACAGCATCTCCGCGAGCTGCGAACCCCCCGAGGACGCCGTCGCGCCCGCGGGCGCCGCGCCCTCCTTGGGGGCGGCGGGCTTCACCGGCGCGGGCTTCACGCCGGACAGCTCCTGCTGCAGCTGCGACACCAGCGTGGTGTAGGCCGACAGCTCCACGAGCGCGCCGCTCTTGTCCGGCGTCATCAGCTGCACCACCGGCTTGAAGGGCGCCACCGCGTCGCGCATCGGGGCGTAGTACTCGCTCTCCAGCGGGCCCACGCCGGCGCGGACCGCCACGTCGCGCAGCATGGCCTCCAGCGCGGAGGACGGCTGGAGCAGCGCGGACAGGTCGCTGGCCAGGGAGCCCCGGGGCGTGGTGCGGAAGCGGTAGCCGCGGTAGCTGGCGTAGAGGTCCTGTCCGTAGCGCTTCGCGAACGCCTGCACCTTGCCCTGCACGAAGGTCGCCCGCTCCACGGCCTCCTCGCGCGACAGCCGCGACTTGGCGAGCCGCTCGGTGAACTCATCCACCAGCGGGCTCAGCTGCGCGTCGAAGGCGGCCTTGCCCAGCACGCGGCCCACCACCGGGGCCTGCCCGCTGGTGAACTCGGTGTCGTCGTCCCCTGCCCCTTCGTTGGCGACCTCGGAGGTCGTCTCCCCGGTGCGCGGGTTGAAGACGTTGCCGTCGAACGGCGAGCGGCCCGTCTCCTTCAGCGCGCGCAGCACCTTGTCCAGCAGCTGCCGGGAGACGTCCACCGGGCGGAACTCGAAGTCGCGCTTGAGCACCTCCACCGAGTAGCGGGCGTCGCCGTCACTGGGGGCGAAGAGGCCGTCCGCGCGGGTCAGCAGCTCCGCGGGCGTCATCCGGGAGGCGGCGCGCAGGGCGGTGTCCGCCTCGTCCTCCATGCGCAGGATGGACTCCAGCGCCTGGCGGTTCTGGCGCATCCAGTCCAGCGACTCCAGCAGGCTGCCCACGCCCTTGAGCTGGCTGGCGTCCGGCTCCGCGTCCGAGGCGTTGATGAGGTCCATCACCTGCCGCGCGGAGCTGAAGGGCGCGCTCTGCTCCAGCGAGTCCCGCAGGTGCTCGCGGTCGGCGCGCAGGGCCTGCCACCGGACCAGGTCCAGCTCCTTGGCGGCCAGCACGTCCTGCAGCTGCATGAAGTGCTCGCGCCACGGGCCCAGCAGGCCGTCCAGCGTCAGCCACACGAAGGGCCAGCGCGTCCAGGGGACGTTCTCGTCGAAGGGCTTGTCACTGGCGATGACGTAGTTGGCGATCATCGGCTCCGCGAGCCCCATGGCGTCCAGCCAGTTGGGCTCGGAAGCCTCGCCTCCCAGGCTCATGCCGAAGGCCTCCGACGTCCACTTCAGCTGCTTCTTGTGCGTCCCGTGCACGCTGCGCAGCACGAACTGGCCCAGGTTCTCGTTGCGCGAGGCGTAGAGCACGCCCAGCGTGTAGAGCGCCTGCTCGGGCCGGCAGAGCGACTCCTGGTGGCAGCTCTCGTGCTCCGGCGTGGCGGCCAGGGGCATGGCGCGCGTGGCGCGGTTGCTGAAGCTGGGCGCCGGCTGACAGCCGGGGATCCGGCCCGGGCACCGCCGACACTGGTCCTGACACTTCTCCAGCATCGGCTTCAGGTAGGACATCCGGATGCTGCGAGCGAGCCGCGCGCGCAGCTCCTCCCACTCGTCCGTGAAGCTGTGCTCCAGGGGAGGCCAGTAGCGCGTGGCGCCCCAGAGGTCCTCCATGGCCCTCACCGCCTCGGTGGTCTGCGCCTCCACCACGGAGCCGGACACGCTCTGGTTGCGTTCCTCCAGCCGCTGCACCGTGACCTGGAACGCGTCCAGCTTGTCCTGCGCGCGCATCAGCAGCCGGTAGAAGTGGGCGTAGGCCAGGATGACCGGAAGGCACCCCACCGCGACGATGGCCGCGCACCGGCGCAGGTGCGTCCAGCGGTAGCGCGCGATGAGCTTGTCCACCGGCTGGTCCGCGTGCACCGCCAGGGCGCCCGCCGCGCGAGCGTCCTGCGCGGGCGACGACAGATACACGCGCTCGAGCTTCAGCGGGAACGCCAGCGACCCGCTCTCCACCAGCGTGGACACGAAGCGGCCCAGCACCGCGAACGCCTCGCCGCCGCGCGCGTAGAACGCCGCCAGCCGCTCGAAGGCGTCCGGCGCCAGCGACGTCAGGCCCAGCGCCAGGTACTTCTCCATGGGCTGGAGCGCGTGCGCCAGCTCCCCTTCCCTGCCGGGCGGGGGCACGGCCAGCTCCAGGGGCACGCCGTGCTTGCGCAGCAGCTGCGCGAAGTCCGCGTAGCCCTCCAGCTCATCCATGTGCGTGAGGGCCAGGCGCGTCTCCACCGACGCCTGGCACACCTCCGCCAGCAGGTTCACCTTGCCGCGCAGCAGCTGGGTGACGCGCTTCACCTCATCCGGGCTCGTCTCCAGCAGCCACTTCGCCTTCAGGACGATGACGACGCGGCCCACGTGCCGGCGGCCGAAGGTGGCCTTCCACAGCTTGCGCAGCGCGATGCGGGCGTGGCGCGAGTCGTCCTCCAGGACGGGCGCGGACACCTCCTGCACGACGACCTCGGGGCCCAGGAACATCTCGAGCAACGGGTCGTCGGTGTAGCTGGGCAGGAACTGGCGCTCCTGCCGCTTCCAGTCCACCTCCGTCTCGATGAGCTTCGACTTGCCGCTGCCCGCGGGCCCCAGCACCACCAGCGTGGGGAAGTCCCGCACGGACGCGCGGTAGCGCCACGGGAGCCGGCTCAGGAACGTCTTGCGGATGGCGAGCAGCTGCCCGGACGTGAGCGGCTTCTGGCTGCCCGCGCGCGCCGCCGGGTCGCGCCGCTTGCGCCACCAGACCGTCGCGCCCACGCCGATGGCGGTGAGCGCCACCACGACGCCCAGGACGAGCACCCAGTGGGCCTTCAGGGATGCGAGGATGGACTGGAGCGCGCCCACGGTCAGTCGCTTCCCCGTCCGCCCTGGCGCGCGGCGAGTTGAAGCGCCTCCAGCACGTCCTCGGCCTCTTCCAGCGCGGACGTCAGCTTCGCGCGCAGCTTCTCCTGCTCCTGGGGCGACGGCAGCATCCCGTCCCCGGGCGGATCCAGCACCGTCAGCCCCTCACGCACCGAATCCAGCAGCGGCTTCACGCCCTCGCTCAGCGCTCCCAGCTCCGCGCCCACCTGCCGCTCCAGCACGTCCAGAAGCGCCAGCGGCCTGGGCGGGGGCGCCGCGGGTGGGCGGCCGTCGCGTGTCGGGAAGGGCCTCAATTGGAGACCCACCAGAGCAGGACAGGCAGGCCCAGGACGATGAGGGCCGTCACGGCGTAGTAGTGCACCGGGAAGTCGTAGACGGTGGGCGCGCCCTGCGGCACCGCGGGCGCGGGCTGCGGCACGGTGGCGGGCTGCGGGATGCGGTCGGAGATGCGGTCCTTGACCTCGCGGATGCGCTCCGGCTGACCCACGAGGCGGCCGGTGAAGCCCGCGGCCAGGCAGAAGCGGATCATCTCGAAGACGATGGGTGGCGTGTCATTGCGGCGCAACTTCTCTTCCATGAAGTCGTAGAAGAGGTCTCCGCCGGAGTCGACCTGGAACAGGTTCTGCTGCAGGAGCGGCCAGAGCTGTTGCTCCGCGTCCGACAGCCGCCGGAGCACCCACTCATCCAGGAAGAAGACGAACGGGCGGATCAGGTCCTCCACTTCGTCCGGCCGCAGGTCCGCGCCGAACGTGGCGCGCAACAGCTCCAGCTCCACCAGCAGCGCCTGCTCCAGGTGGCCCAGCGCCTCCTGTCCCACGCGGCTCTGCGGCCGGCGCGCACCCGGGGCGGGCTCGGCGGGCAGAGCCCGGTCGAGGAGCTGGCGCACGCGTCGCTGCGCGGCCAGAAGTGAGTTCCAATGCTCCAGTTTCATGCGCGTGGGTGGTTACGTCGGAAGCTGTAGCGGCCCCAATCCCGCCACCGAGGCTCGCAATTCCACTGATGCCTCATTGTTCCAAGCATCCAGCAGGTCTCGCAGCTGCTCAAGAAAGCAGACGACGACGGGCTCGAAGCTCAGGTCGAAGGGCTCCATCACGGCTTCGTACGCGTGGCGGATCCCCGAACCCTTCAGCGCGCTGTCGGGCACCACGCTGAACTTCAGCTCCTTGAGCCAGGGGAGGACGCGGCGGAAGGGGCTCTCCGCGGGGGTCCCCAGATGACCGAGCAAGGCGACCACCTCGTCCCTGCCCAGGGTGGCCTTCGCCTTCCACGCGAGGAACTGCGTCAACGCCTCGACATCATCCCGTAGCACGCTGTCGCGGTGGGGCTGGAGGCCGCCCACCGTCTGCCACTTCAAGCCCTCGATGTGCCTGCCTGGGACGGACACCTCCACCCTGCCCGCCGCCTGCGCGGAGAACTGCGGCTGGTGCCACAGCGCCTCCAGCACGATCTTGCGCGGCGCGGTGAACGCCTCCGGCATGCGCACGATGAGGCTCTGCCGGGAGGTGAGCTTCTCGTCGAAGGTCTCGTCCACCTCGTAGCTGGGCCCCTTGCCGGGCAGGAAGGCCGGCCGGAGCGGAGACAGGCCCGCCTTGGTCATCTCGAAGACGCCCGTCACGGAGTGCAGGCTGAACTCGCGCCCCGCGCTCATGCTGAGAATGGGGTGCTCCGCGCGTGTGCCGTCCGCCACGACCACCTGGGCGGGCTCCGCCTTGAGGTTCACCACCGGGACGGTGAAGAGCTGGAAGAAGTCCGGGTGCAGCGACCGCCCCACCGTCCAGTCCTTGTCCAGGTCCAGGCAGAGGCAGAACTTCATCCACGAGCTGCCGCGCGGCGGCGGCACCTTCACGTGCACGAAGAGCTGCTGCTCCGGGAACTGGAAGAAGGCGCGCAGCCGCTGGAACGGGTGCGCGTAGACGGCGCTGTCGTCCGGCGCGGGGGGATCGCGGTTGAAGGACACCTCGCAGGGGCTGCCCACGGAGTGCTCGTCCGCGGACTCGTCGTACACCACGCTCACCTGCTTCAGGTGCTTGCGCAGCGCGTGGAACACCGCCAGCGACGAGCGGTAGTCGTCCAGGTGCCGCACGTGCAGGCTGAGCAGGTCGATGGGGTCCTTGCGCGCGAAGCGGGACTCGAAGCGGAGGATCAGCCGGTGGCCGCTGCGCACCTGCGGCACCACGTCCGTGCCCTTGAGGAAGATGGGCAGCACGCGCAGGTCGCGCTGGAGCCGGAAGGACCCCGCCACCCCTTCCGCGGGCGTCAGCCGCAGCTCCGTGCCCCGGGTGAGGAGCACCGGCTCCACCATCTTCTCCGTGGGCACGGCCTGCGCCATGGCGGCGGCGGGCACGGGCTCCAGGAGGAAGTCGAAGAAGCCCGCGAAGAGGCGGCGCCAGGTGGAGCGCAGGTTGTGGAGCGTGGCGTGCCGCGTCTGCACGGAGAAGAACGCCATCGCTTCGATGAGGCGCCGCACGTCCGGATCCTCGCGGTCCAGCGGCGCCGCCGGATGGCGCTCCTGGAAGCGCTGCCGGAAGCGCTCCAGCCCGTCCAGCTCCGACAAGAAATCGAGGTAGATCTTCTCCGAGAAATCCTTCACCGCCCGCTCTCCCGCCGTACGTCCGTGCCCATGTGCTTCAGCCCAACTTCACCAGCGCGCCGCCCACGCTGGTGATGGAGCCCTTCAGGTTGGCCATGCCGGAGCTCTCCAGGTCCAGCTTGCCGGAGCCGGACACCTTGGTCATCGCGCCGGACATCTCCGCCTGCGTCTTGCCCGCCAGCTTCAGCGTCACGCCATCCACCTTCGCCTCGCCGCCGGAGGTCACCATCTCCGCGCCCATGTTGCCCTTCATGGCCAGCTTGGACGTGGCCTCGATGTTCACGTTGGCGCTGGAGGACAGCTTCGCGTCGCTGGTGGCCGTCTGCGTGAGCTTCGCGCTCGTCTTGAGCGTCATGTCCTTGGTGCTCTCCACCGTGAGCGTGTCCTGGCTGGTCCACTTCGACACGCCCTTGGACTTCATCGTGAGGGTGTCCGTGTCGAACGTCAGGTCCTTCACCGTGACGACGATGCTGTCCTGCTTCTGGACGATGGTGCTCGTCTCCGAGGAGCCCTTCACCTTGATGGTGATGCTGGTGCCATCCATCACGATGGTCTGGGTGATTTGGTCATCCGCGTTGTCGACCTGGACGGTGATGCCCTTCTCCTTGTCCAGTTCGATCTTGCAAACCAGCGTGCCCATCAGACCTCCCGCCTCAAGCGGACTCTTCCTTCACCAGGATGAGCAGCGAGCCTTCCTTCAGTTCGATCTTCTCCGTGTCGCTGGCGTTCGTGCGCATGAGCCGGAACAGCGGCTTGTTGTCGTCATAGAAGTGCCGCATGGACGTGCCGTTCGTCGTGGTCTTGCCGACGAGCAGGTGCACGCCCTGCCCGTCCGAGGGCAGCCGCGCGCCCGCCCGCCAGTCCAGGTGGCGCTTGAGCCACGCGCGCAGGAAGTCCAGCGCCACCAGCACCCGCGCGCCCTTGTAGGCCGGGAAGTAGAAGTGCCCGGGCAACAGGTTCGCGTTGAAGGGCACCTGGACGATCTGGTTCGCGAAGAGCGGCAGCTTGACCTTGTAGCTGTCCAGCGAGGTGGCGTCGTCGGTGTACGCCTGCCAGGTCTCGTCCTTCTGCTCGCCCACCTCGCTGACGACGAGGCCCTCCACGAAGCGCGGGTACACCGGCGCCGTGAAGGGCGGCAGGTCCACGTGCGGCTCGTCCTTCTTCTCCAGCCGCGTGGTGAAGCTGAAGAGGTAGCGGCTGTCCGGCGAGGGCCGCCGCGCGCCCTCGTCCCCCTCCCCTGCCGGGTCGTCCGGGGGCAGCGGCTCCGCGCGCAGGCTCATCCGGCGCACCCGGAAGGTGTCCGTGGAGGGCACGCCCGCCGCCATCCACCCGGACGTGGAGGGCAGCTTCACCAGCGCGCCCGGCGCGAAGGCCACCGGCGGGAAGCGGTTCCAGTCCAGCTCCACCTCCAGGCCGCGCACCTTGAGGCGGGCGGTCTCCAGCGTCACGCGGGACTGGACGTCGTCCGCGATGTCCGTGCGCAGGAGCACGTCCTGGCGGACGCCGGTGACGGCCTGGGCGTTGGTGATGGCCTGGTTCTTGGGGCTCTCCGCGGCGGCGTTGAGGATGGCCACGTCGTGACGCGCCACCTCCGGGAACACCACCGTCACGCGGTCCACGTCCTCCGCGCGCAGGGGGAGCGGCGTGCCGGTGGCGTCCTTCGCCGCGCGCAGCTGGTAGCCCTGCGCGGTGTAGTCGTACGCCAGCACGCCGTTCTGCGTGTGCACGAACCAGACGACGAAGTCGTAGAAGCTGGCCCCGGACTCGGGTGACAGGCCCAGGAAGATGAGCGGGAGCGTGGCCCCGAGCTTCGCGTCCCAGTCATTGGCGAGCGAGATCTTGTCGCCCTTGTGCGCGTCCAGCACGTCCTGGAGCGTCTTCTGGGTGTAGAGCACGCACGGGTAGTGCTGGGTCCACAGGAGCCGCGCGGGGTCCACGAAGCGCACGGTGTAGTGCCGGTAGGTGATGCCCGCGCCCTTCGCCTGGGCGACGGTCTCCTCGCTCAGCGCCTTGTCCAGCCCCAGCCCCTTGACCTTCAGCGACGTGAAGGTGGGCTTCGTCGCCGTGTCGGAGTGCACGGCCTTCAGCTCCAGCGCCACCTCCACCAGGTCCGGCTTGAGGAAGTCCGCCAGCACCTTGTCCTGCTTCTGGCCGCCGTGCGCCGTCTCGTCGAGGACGCGGAACTCCACCCTCCCCTCGTGCCCCCAGCCGTGCAGGTCCAGCTCGAAGGCCAGGATGTCCGCCGGGGCGATGACGTGCGCCGTCCCGCCGAGCGTGAGCGTGAGCGACAGGTCCAGGCGCTCCGCGTGGGCCGCCATCAGACGTCCTCCGCCTGCACGCGCACCCGGCCGGTGGTGGCGTGGAACAGCAGGCGCAGGTGACACGGCTGTCCGTCGAAGGCGCCCCTGCAGTCGAAGTGCAGCCACAGCGAGCTGTCCCGGCCGCGCAGCTTCACCTCCGGGCCCACCAGCCGGGGCTCGTGCCGGGCCACCTCGTTCTGGATTTCGGCGGTGAGCGCCTCCACCAGCTCGCGCGTGCCCAGCTTCTCCGTGTACCCGCCCAGGCCGAAGTCGTGCATGAAGAAGCCGTAGCCCTTCTTCGTGTTGAGCACGGCCTCGATGTTGCGCATCACGTGTTCCAGGCTGTCGCGCACGTTGGGGCGTTGGGCGCGGGCCGCGAACTTGTCCAGGAAGGGTGCGCGCGCCATGGCGATCAGCTCCTCCGCCAGAACAGCGACGTCTGGGCGCCCCGCAGCGCGGGCGTCACGTAGAAGGCCACGCCGTCCTCGCGCAGCGCGTGCTGCCACTCCTCGCCGCTGCCCAGCAGGTACCAGTCGATCTCCGGCCCCAGCGCATGCGGGAAGGACGGATACGGCACGTGGGTGAAGGGCACGCCCTTCAAGGCCTGACGGCGCACCAGCGGCAGCCGCGTGGGGCTGGCCAGCTTCACGCCGTCCAGCGGCGTGCGCTCCCCGGGCTGGGTGCGCTGGACCAGCAGGTACGCCTCGCTGGCGGAGCGGATCTCCGGGGGCAGCGGGGACAGGAGGAACTGGCCGTCCTTCACCTGGAAGGCCTTGTGCGTGGAGCGCGTGGCCTCTGGCTGGAAGCTGCGGGTGAGCAGGCGGATCCACCCGCCCAGGCCCTGGGCCAGGTCCTCGTGCTGGTACACCGGCATCTGCTCGTCCGGGAGCATCTCCAGGTAGCAGCACGCCTCGAAGTACAGCCGGCGCAGCCCGTCGAACAGGTGGTACGGGTGCACGTACACCTGCCGGAACATGTCCCGGCGCAGCGCGATCAGCCGCTGGACTTCGAAGAGCGCCCGGCGCGCGTTGGTGAGCCGGTCCGTGCGCAGGTACGTGTCCGAGATGTGCGTGAGCAGCTGCTGGCGCACCTGATCCAACAGGTCATCCAGCGTGCCGAGCAGCTTCTCCAGGAAGGGGTTGGGCCCCACGAGCAGCAGCGCCGGCACCCAGTCCGGGGACGTGCGCCACGCGCCGTCCTCGTCCTGTGACACCGCGGCCAGGCCGAAGGACGCCACCGCCCCGTCCAGCACCGGCTCCGAGGACAGCTGCAGCTTGTTGAGCACGCGCTGGAGCACCGGCGGATCATCCGCGTACAGGCGGATGCCCTCCGCGCTGACGGTCTCCTTCAGCACGTGCAGGTAGATGATGAACTCCGACTTGCCGATGGCGTCCAGCGACAGCGGCGCGATGACCGCGTTGCCGGGCACGTCCAGCAGCTCCCCCGACTTGGTGACGACGGTGAGCGCGGAGATGGACAGGCTGCCGCCCAGCAGGAGCGACTCGTTCCACGCGAGGTTCGCGACCCCGTAGGACGGCAGGCCGGACAGCGTGGCGTGGAGGCGGATCTCCGCGTCCAGCGCGTCCTCCTGCGCGATGAAGTGCTCGGGGAGGAGCGTCTGTCCGACGTGCCAGCGGACCCGTGCCAGCTTGTACCGCTGCATGCGCCTTGCTTTCCTTCCGCCCGCCAGAAGGCCGGGAGCGAGTTTGCTCCCGGCCCGGGCGCGGGACGGAGACCGACGGCCGATGCTAGCTGGCCGTCTCGGTGACGCCCCACTTCTTGGCCAACTTCTTCGTCGAGGACGTGGCCAGGTTCAGCGACTGCTCGGTCGCCTGCGGCTTGACGCCGATCTGGAACGTGTAGTTCTTGGGCGACTGGACCTCGCGGGACTCGTTGTCCGCGACGGACATGTTCAGCTCGTCGCCGTTCTTCTCGAGCAGGCCCTTCATCTCCGCGTCGAGGAAGTTCGACTTGAAGTACTTCTTCCCGATGGGGTCGTACTCGTAGACGACGTACTTGAAGACGACCTCGATGTTGCTGAACTTGCCCAGCAGCATCTCCGCCACCTTCTGCTTGTTCGCCACCGACACCTGGCCGGAGAAGTACATGGCGTCCGTGACGCCCGTATCCCAGAGGTAGTGGTTGAGGACGGCGACGACCTTGTCCGCGATGGCCGCGTCCGGGTTCTCAGGATCCTTGATGGTCTCCTGGTCCGCCGTCAGGGGCACGCCGCCGATGCTGATGGCGGTGATGTAGCCCACAGGGGTCTGCTTGTCCTTCTTGAAGTTGAAGCCCTGATACACGTCCAGGCTGCGCGAAAACTGGGGCATCTGTCACTCCAGGGTTGAGGGGCAGGCTCTCACCTGCCCCAAGTTGGGATGCGGCTATCCGAGCCGCGACTCGAGCATCAGCTCCACGTTGAGGCCTTCGAACTGGATGTGCGGCAGCACGGCCAGCTTGCAGTCGTACCAGCCGATCTCACCGGGGCGCGGGAACACCGTCACGCTGCTCGCCTTGAACGGGAAGCGGCGCACGGTGAGGTCGTCCGGGTTCGCCACGGTGGTGACGTAGTTGGACAGCCACGAGTCCAGCTGACGCTGGATGTAGTCCGCGTCCGCCGTGTTGCCGATGTTGTCGCGCATGATGCACTTCACGTAGTGCGCCAGCCGCGTGATGGAGAACGTGTAGGCCAGGTTGGTGACGAGCTGCGAGTTCTCCGAGTCCTTGGGGTCCTTGAACGTCTTGGCGACCTTGGCGGACTGGGTGCTGAAGAACGTCGCGTCGCTGGAGCTCTTCCGGTACACGAGCGGGATGAAGCCGGAGCGCGCGAACTCGTACTCGCGGTAGTCCGGGATGGCGATCTCCACCGGGGCCTTGATCTCGTCCTGGCCGCGCAGGGAGAAGGTGTCCACCGGGAGGCCGGTGATGAGGCCGCCGCCCTTGGGGCCGCGGATGGACTGGCACCAGCCGCTGATCTCGAACGCCTTCACCATGTTGCGCGCGAGCAGGATGGCGGAGTTGCCCCAGAGGTACTTGTCGGAGTCGCCGCGCGCCGTCTCGGTGAAGTTGAGGACGTCGCAGGGGTTCTTGTCCGGGTGCCAGGGCAGGCGCAGCACGTAGCGCGGGAAGGTCAGGCCCACATAGGCGGCCTCCTCTGTGTCGCGGAACGCGTTCCAGCGGCCGAAGCGCGGGTGCGCGAGCACGCCCTCCAGGTTCTTGATGGCCTCCATCTCCTCGATGGTCTCGCAGCCGAAGAACTTGTGGCTGACGGCGGAGATGAACGGGGCGTGCGCGGCGTTGGACAGCTTCGCCATGCGCTGCAGCCACGTGAGGTCCGCGGGCGTGGAGGAGAACTCGTAGAGGCCCACGAGCGCGCCGAAGGGACGGCCGCCGTACTGGTCGTACTCCTGGATGTAGACCTTGTCGAAGAGCGCTCCGGCGAAGATGTTGCTGGAGTTGTTCTCGAAGTCCTCCGCCAGCTCATCCTTCGCCACGTCCAGCACGTCGATGGCGATGTTGGCCTTGAAGTTGGTGTGGTTGACCAGGTCCTCCAGGCCGCGCCACGTGGACTCCAGCTTCTGGAAGGTCTCGTTGTGGAGGATCTCGTTCATCTGCGCGTCGATCATGCGGTCGATGCGGCTGATGACGTCCAGCACCTGGCCCTTGTCGAAGCGGGCGGTGTTGTCCGGGCCCTCCACCGGGGCGACGTTCTGGAGCAGCGCGGCGACGCTGGAGAGGAACCGGCTCTCCATCGTGACCTGCTGCTCGTCGACGACCGCACCGAAGTTGCTGAGGATCATCGGCTCGGACGCCTGGGGCGGATCGAGCCGGACACTGGTGAACAGGCGCTTCAGGTAGGTGGTCTCGGCCATGGCTGAGTCCTTTGAAGAAGTCGAAGGGTTGGGAAGGCGGATCAGGAAGCGGCCGGGGGCTTGGCCCCGGCGGCGACGGTGGCGGAGACGGCGGCCGTGGCGGCGGCGGCGCCCGTGGAGGGCTTGTTGGTCGCGGCGGCGGCGGCGGCGGGCGCGTCGGCCTTCGCGGTCTCACCGGACGGCAGGCGCATGCTCTCGTAGCCCTTCAGCTCGTTGAGCAGCTCCTTGAGGGCCTCCGGCTTGGAGAACAGCTCGTAGAGTTCGCGGCGCAGGTCCTTGCGGTTGTCGATGTTGGACTGCATCTCCACGAGGAGCGTCTTCAGCAGCAGCAGCGCCTTGAGCTTCGGCACGTGCTTGACGATCTCATCCGGGTGGAAGGACTTCATCCGGTCGATGGGGAGCGTGACGTCCAGCTCCGACTCCACGTCCGGGTTGATCCGGTTGGGCACCTGGAACTGGGTGGACATCTTCATGTCCTTCATCAGCTCATCCAGGTTGCGCCCGTCCACGGAGCGCAGGCGGCGCGTCTCCAGGTCCGTCTTGCGGTCTTCCGAGGAGCCCAGCGAGAAGTCGCCCAGCACCAGCAGCCGCAGCGGCAAGTTCACCGTCTCCTGCTCGCCGTTGATGGTGGTGCGGTACGTGAGGGTGATGCGGGATTTGGGAAGCTGGTCCTGAATGGCCACGGTGACTCCCTGACAGTCGCAGCGCGTGAGTCCCCCCGTCCTGCTGGAGCCGCCCCGGGAGTACGCCCTGCCGAGTGAACATTTACAGCCTAGGCGCGATCAGGAATACGCGTCAACCAAGCGACATCTCAGGCCTGGCGGGGTTCTGATGATCGCAACTGCGCGGTGTCCCCCGAGAACAAGAGGACCTCCTGGGTCTGCTCCGGTCCTCCTACCAAGGGTTCGTAACCCAGGTGGCTGCCGTCCTGGAGCCGGGCGTGGCTGGACTGATCACGCAGCGCCAGGATCACGGCGAGTGCGAGCGGCGTCTCCGCGAGGCTCGGGAGGATCCGGGCGTTGAAGCGTCGCCGGGCCTCCACGGCCCAGGGGATGCCGGCGCCGGAGTGCGGTTCGTTGAGGAACAGGCGCACCTCCACGCCGCCCGTGGGGACGGTGGCGAAGCCGCCCACGGCGCTGCCATCCCCGAGCGCGGCGGCGCCCAGGCGGATGCCCTTGGACTCGATGCGCTGGCGGCGCGTCTCGCGGCGCACCACCACCTCCGCCTCCGGGAACACCTTGGCGAAGAGCCAGTGCAGGCTGCTGGGGCACGCGAGCCGCAAGAGGCGCAGCCGGTGCGCGGTGGAGTGCTCCCAACCGGGGAGGAGGGACTCGTCGCGGTCCGGGAACTGCCCCGCGAAGCGCGTGCGCAGCAGCAGGTGGTCGAAGTAGCCCAGGAAGTCCGCCATCGCGTCGTGCTCCAGGCGGTCCATGGCCTGGAAGAGGAAGGATGGCAGCGGCGTCTGGACGCCGAGCAGGCCCAGGTTGACGGTGATGACCACGCGCTTGCGCGGCTGACGGGTGAACTCGATGGCGTGCACCAGGTGCTGCTGGTGCACGGTGCTGCGGTGGCTGCGGAACTCGACCTCCGCTTCGCCGTAGCCTTCCTTGGCGAGCAGATCCAGGAGCGCCGGCACGTCGAAGTGGCGGATGCGCTCGCTGATGCGCTCCTCGACGGTGAGCTTGCGGCCCGGCTGTTCGCGGTCGAAGTCCATGCGGGGCTATTCGTCGAATTCGGAGGCTTCGCCCCGGGCGGGGCGCTGCTGGGAGACGAGGAAGGCGTCCAGGTCCACGCGGTAGAGCTGATCCAGCGCGCGGAAGCCCAGCGTCTCCGTGTTGTGGAGCATGGGCTCGATGGCGTCCGCGTTCTGGGCGAGGCCGTTGAAGAACCCGGAGAAGAGCTGGGGCAGATAGACGCGCGGATCAAACCGCTCCACGGTGGCGAGCACGTCCACGGCGATGACGCTCGCCTTGGTGAAGTCCGCGCGCTCCACCAGCGCCTCGAAGGCGGACAGCTTGCGCACGAGCTGGGCGAGCGCGGGTGACATGGGGACGCTCGGCCCCGAGTCCCGGGACTCGGCGTGGGCGGCCTTCCTGCCCTTCGCGGGGCGGGCCTCCTCTTCCTCCCCGTCGTCCTCGTCCTCGTCGTCGTCATCCTCCGGCGCGGCGGCGAGCGCCGGGGCGGGCCGGGCCTCCTCCGGCGGGGGGAGGAACGGCACGCCCTGGGCATGGGAGCGCAGCGCGCCGAGCAGCGTGCGCATGGCGTCCATGCACGCGCTCTTCTGGAGCACGGCGAGGGCGGCGATGAGGGGGTCGCCCATCGCCAGGGCTTCCTCCAGGGGCTCGCGGTTGCCGGGCGCGCACCAGGCCTGCCACTGCGCGTCCTTGAGGCGCGTGTGGTGCTCCAGGGTCTTGCCCATCATCTTGAGCAGCCAGCGCAGGCCGGTGTCCGCGAAGACGGCCTTCTTCTCCGCGGGGCCGAAGAAGTCCCAGTTCTCCGTGAGGGTGCGCGACAGGGAGCGGAACAGGATGGGCAGCGCCTTCATGCCGTCCGCGAAGAAGTGGCCGAAGAGGTACGGCCCCAGCAGGCGCACGTCGCGCACGCCCTCGCGCAGGAGCACTTCGGACGCGCGGGCCGCGTCCGGGTAGGTGCCGCGGGCGACGAGGCCGGTGATGGCCTCCAGGCGCGGATCCGGTCCCTCGGATTCGTCGAGCGGCACGGGGGCGCTCGTGAGCGCCGCGTCGAGCAGCGTGAAGTCAACGGCTTCGACCGCCAGGGCCGCGTTACCCATCGATGGCCACCATCTGCCCAGGGGAGACGACCTGGATGACCCCGCCGTAGCTGCACATGCACTTCGAGTTGCTCTCCAGGGCCGGCATGTTGCCGATGAGCACCTTGGGGCACCCGGGCACCCAGGGCGCCGCGGTGGCGGGGATGCAGGGCATGGGGGTGAGGACGCCCAGCGCCGCCGCGGTGGCCGCCGCCACCATGGGGTTGGACGGCGTGTTGCACATGCCGAAGGGCAGCACGTTCACGAACGGCTTGCTGTCCATGATGTTCGCCGCGGGCGTGGTGGCCATCACCTTGTTCACGGGGAGGACCATCAGCGACGAGGGGGCTGCCCCGAAGCTGCACTGGAGCATCGCTCCCATCACGACCTGGACACCCATGTGCCGCTCCTTTTTCACCGCGCTGGCGACGGGCCATCATCTCCCGAAGCGCCAGCGCTTTCCAACAAGCGTCCCCGCAGGGCGGTGAGCGCCTGGAACATCGGATCCGTCGCCTTGCGGTGCAGCGCGCCGGTCAGGTACTGCGTCGCGCACCACGCGTCGTCGACCGCGCCCTTCTTTCGGTGGGGAAAGAGCGGAAAGAACTCGATGCGGTCTGGCAGGAAATCCCCGTCCAGGAGCATTTCGATGCGCCGGCGGATCTCCTGCTCGCCGGACGAGGGAGCAGGCTCGGCGCCGGTGAAGGCCAGGAGGATGAAGCGGGAGTGGCTGGCCAGCCCACCGGTGGACACCGGCACCACGCTGGTGCCCACGAGGAAGGGCAGTCCCTCCAGCGCGGCGGTGACCTCCTTCGCGGGGTAGGCGCGGCCATCGTGCCGGAAGCCCAGCGTGCCCCCGTAGTGGTAGCGCTGGCGGATCCGCGCGAGCACGACGTGACCTGGGGGGCGCCCCTTGTCCGGCAGCAGCGTGAAGACGCCCACGTCCGTGGGAGCCCCCTGCCCGCTCTGGTTGGCATCCTTCAGCGCCCAGGCGCGGCCCGGGACGGGGATGACGTCCGTGTGCACGTCCGCGTGGGGATCCGCCACCCCGCGCGACGACACGAGCACCGCGCCACCGGCCGCCGCGTCGATGAGGACGTTGGACGAGGGCACGGACTGGAGGCCGCACTGCTTCACCCACGTCCTCCACGCCTGGGCGTCGTAGGGCTCCTCGGGGTCGCGGAACCAGTGCTGCACGTTGCGCAGCGAGCCGGTGCGTTGGCGCAGGAAGACGTCGCGCAGGCGCGGGGTCACCCCCAGCGCGCGCAGCGGCTGTTCCATCAGCAGCGCCGGGTTCTGCGTCAGGTCCGCCAGCTCCAGGTGCAGGTACGTGGCGCCGCGCAGCAGCGTGGCGAAGAAGAGGGCCGGCAGGTGCTGGAGCACCGGGAAGTCCGGCGCGGCGAGGATGTCCCCCGGCCCCAGGCCGAAGGTGAGCATCCCGTCGCCGAGCGCGCCCTTCCACGCGTTCTCCGCGGTGAGGGGCACGGGCGTGTGCGGCGGATCCACCAGCGGAGAGAAGAGGAGCCCCACCGCGTCCGTGGGCTTGTACGTGTGCGACATGAAGCCGGGCGCTCCCCCACCCCGGCTCTTGAGCAGGCGCTTCTCGTGCCCCTTGAGGATGGGCAACTGGTGGGGCTCCGCGGCGATGAAGTCCGGCTCCAAGGCCTCCAGCCGGGTGGCCATGGCGCGCGGCCCGGTGGGCGGCAGGAGCGTGAAGCAGCCGCCCAGCTTCAGCGTGGCCAGGAGCGACACGAGCAGCTCCTGCCCCACGCCGTGGACCAGACACACCTTCGCGCCTGGGGCCACGCCCTGATCCGTCCACTCGCTGGCGCGGCGCGCGGAGAGGTCGTGCAGGGCGCGGAAGCCCACGGTCTGCCAGCCCTGGATGCGGGCGTACGCGCGGAACGCGGGGCGCTCCAGGGCGACGTGGCGCACGACCAGGTCGTGGAAGAAGTCGTACTGCTGGCCCGGGCGGCTCTTGGGTGGCGGAACGCCCCGGCCCGCGTGGGCCTCCGCGAGCGCGGCGGCGAAGCCTTCTGGATCCGCCCAGCTCTCCTGCCACCACGGCGGCGCGCCGGCTTCGGGAGAGAAGCCTGCTTCCAACTGCCGGAGGATGTCCTTCACGTCGAAAGGCATGGGTGTCTAGCGGGAGGGAAAGTCGAAGCCGACCTTCACCATGAAGCGGACCTTGGAGCGCACGTTGCTCTCCGGGGCGTAGGTGCCGACGGTCCCCTGCGGCCGCGACTCGCCCCGCCGTTGCGGCTGTTGCGGCGCGCGCTCGATGGAGGTGGGCACGACGGCGCGCACCAACGGGTGGTGGGACTGGAGCGGCGGCACGTGCATGTCCACGTCGCGGCCGAAGAGCCAGGCGCCACAGCGCCAGAGGACATCGTGCCGCCGGGTGAGCAGCGTCCAGAAGCGGTCGCGCGTCTCCGTGGCCTCGAAGAGGAGGGGCGAGTTCGAGCTGTCCCGACCCTCGCCGGGGGCCGCCAGCAGGGCCCGCAGCTGCTCCGCGACGCGCTCCACCTCGTTCACGTCCTCGGGTGTCACCGGGGAGCGTCCGGCGAGCTTCGCCTCGTGCTCGCGGAACAGCGCCACGAGGCCCAGGCAGTCCCCCACCACGTCGCGGTGGCCCTCCCCGTGGCTCGCGGCGACGTCGGCCGCGGTGAGGAAGGACGCCTCCGCGAGCGCCTCCGCCGTCTTGAGCAGCTTGCGGCGCAGGTGCTGGGCGCGCTCGAACAGGCTTCCAAAGGAGCTGGCCCGCATGTCGCGCTGCACGCGCAACGCGGCGAAGGCCAGCGCCTGCGCGAGCAGCGGGAGCGCTCTCAGCTCGTCCAGCTCCACGCCCGGGAGCGTGGCGACGTCCGCTTCGCGGGCCAGCACGCTGTCCACGCCGCGCTTCGTGTTGTGGAACGCGAGCGCGATGTTGCAGCGGCACTCGTCCACGGGGCCATCGAGTGCTCGGGCCGCGGAGAGGAACACGTCATAGCCGGGCTCGGAGCCAAGGGCTTCCAGCTCGGCGATGTCGTCGGGCCCCAATCCCGCTGTCGCGTGTGGCGCCCCGCCCTGGCCTCCAGCCATGCCGGTCAGGATAGCGGGCACCCCTGGGTGTCACAACCTACTGCCCTGCCCTGCTCCCTGGTGGATCCGTCCGGTCGTCCGACGTGAGACAGACCGGGGCGCACGCCGCGTCTCATTCCTGTGTTTCAGAGGATGTGTCAGGTGGTGGCTGACCCGTGGAACCTGGAAGGTATGTCGTCAGACGAGGATGAGGTCTTCCTCGTCGCCTTCCAGGGGGGCGCCCGCGGCGTCCAGGACATGCTGGGTGCGACGCAGGCGCTGGTCGCTGAGGTCGGCGACGAGCATCAGGACCTGCGGGTGGCTGGAGATGAGCGAGTCGAAGTCCTCGCGCGGCAGGCGCAGCAACGTGGTGTGCCGGGCGGCCGCGACCGTGGCCGTGGCGGGCGTCTTCTGGAGCAGGGAGATCTCTCCGAAGAGCTCGCCCTCCTTCAGGCGCGACAGCACGTGCCCGCCCTTGTGGACCTCCACCTCGCCGGAGAGGACGACGTAGAGGCCGTCGGTGGGATCGCCTTCCCGGATGATGACGTCTCCGCGTGAGACATCTCGCGCCCGGAAGCGCTCCACGAGGCCGCGCCGGTCCTTGCGGTTGAAGGGGCGGAACAGCGCGGAGCTGCTCATCACGTTGGCGAGCAGGCGTTCGCGGCAGAACTTCTTGAGGGCCTTCGCCACGGGCGGGTGGCTGCGCGACAACGTCGCGAGCACCGAGGCGGAGATCTCCAGCACCTGGGTGTCGTCGGACGCGGACTCCACGGACGCGGCGCGCGGGGCGCCGGACAGCAGCGCCATCTCTCCGAAGAAGGCGCCACCTTCGAGCGTGGCCAGGTCCTGCTGGCGGCCGTCCTCCTCTCGGAAGACGCGCACGCGTCCCTCGCAGATGACGTAGAAGGCGTGGCCGTGACTGCCCTGCGCGAGGATGCGCTCGCCGGGGCCGAACCGGCGCAGCGGACAGCGTTCAAAGAGCTGGATGAACGCGTCGCGTGGCAGGTCGGAGAAGAGCGGGATGGCGGGCAGCGTGTCCCAGGTGCCTGGGGTGGGCTCCGCCTCCTCGGTCAGCTCGAGGACCTGCTCGTCCGCCTCGGGCGCGTGGTCCGCGAGTCCCCGCTGGGCCGCGAGCTCCACCGCGTGCAGCAGGGAGTCCGCTTCGATCTCCAGCTCCGTGAAGCTGGAGACGCGCAGGGACGCGCGCCAGGGCTCCGGGGCTCCGGAGGTCGTGGGCACCACGGAGGCACCGGCCGCGGTGGCGGTGCTTGGGGGCTTGGGCGGCGCTTCGGTGGTCGCTGACGCGGTGGAGGCAACCGCCGCGGGTGCGTCCGTACGGCGCGGGCGCAGGCCCGGGGGCGCGGCCTGGGCGGGGGCCTTGGGCTCAGATGGATCAGTGTCCGCGATGGGCGGCGCCAGGGCCTTCCATCGTCCGCTGGGGGTCCGGACCTGGGGAAGCTCGGGCATCGAGGCGAGGGGCGGCGGCGCCACGCGGGTGGACAGACCCGGTGGAGTGGCTTCGGTCGGGGCTGCGGTGGGCCTCGCCTCGCTGGGGCTCGCGAAGGCTTCGGGCGCACGTCGGGCGTCGGCGGTCGGACGTGGGCTCGTGGGCGGAGGGGTTGCGCTGACTGGCGCGTGGTCCGCGCCCCGCGCTGTGTTCGCGCCCGGAGCCTCGGGGGCATCCTGCCGGGGGGCGGCCTCCACCTCGACGGAGATGACCACTTCACCGTCATCCGCGACGGCCGCTGTCGGCATGGTCAGCTCTGGAGGGAGCGAATCCGACAGGTCGACGGGCGCCCCTTCCGCCTCGAGAGGTTCGGGGCGCTTCACCTTCGGGTCCCCGCCCTCCGCGTCTGGCGGCGAGGGAGGGACTTCTCTGTGGGTGACGAGGCTCGTGGGGGCGCGCGGGGCCGTGGCGTCACCGGGCTTCGCCCTGGCCGTGGCGGGCGTGCCCCTTCGCGCATAGAGATCCGCGAGCATCTGCTGCACACCCTGGTGCGCTGGATCCAGCTCGAGGATCAGCTTGCTCGCGGCGATGGCGCGCGGCAGGAATCCTTCCCGCGCGAAACCCTCCGCGGCGGAGTGGTAGGCGGAGACCGCCCGGTCACGCTGTCCGGCCTTGGCCCACGCGTCGCCCATGCGCAGGCGGCTCTGGTGATCCTTTGGCTCCGCCTGGCAGTAGTCCGCGTACAGCTCGGCGGCCTTGGCGAAACGGCCCTTGCTGAAGGCCTCCGTCGCCTTGTCCTTGAGCGCTCGGGACTCCATTCACTGCGCCCCGCCGGCCGCCGTGCCTTCCTTCGTCAGGTTCGCGCCCGCGGCGACGCGGACCTCGCGGAAGTAGTCGCCCTTGAGCGCGTCCAGCGGCTCCGCCTCCGCGCCCGAGTTCATCTTGCGCAGCGCCGTGGCCGCCGCGGCGCGGATCTCCGGCAGGTCGTGGAACAGGTCCCGCCCGACCACCTCCGCCGACTTCGCGTCGCCAATGGCGCCCAGCGCCAGCAGCACGTCGCGCCGGGCCACGCTGTTGGAGTCATCCAGCGCCTTGAGCAGCGTGGGCACCGCGTCCTTCGCCCCCATCCTGCCCAACAGCTGCGCCGCGAGCGCCGCCTCCGCCCCACCCTCCTTCACCACGCCCTGCAACGCCTCGGACGCCGACGCGGGCGGCGCCCCGACGCGGGACAGCGCATCCAGGACCACCAGCTTCTCGCCGCCCATCTTCGGCAGCGAGGCCACCAGCGCGAGCTGACCGCTCTCGCCCTGCTCCGCGAGTGCCAGCGCCAGCGTCTTCTGGAGCTCACGGTCGGGCTCCAGCAGCGCCGTCCGGGCGATCTCCACGCCCTCCGGCCCCAGGTACGCGAGCCCCACCAGCGCCGCCGCGCGCAGCACCGGGCTCGCGTCATCCGAGTAGCCCTTGAGGATCTCCAGCGCGCCGGGCGCCTTGAGCGCGCCCAGTCCGGTCAGGAGCGTGGCCAGCGGCTGCAACTTCGCGGGCTCCACGTCGTCGCTCAGCTCCGAGGGCACGCGCGGTGGCACCACCACCCGCCCGGCCTCCTTCGCGCGGGCCGCGTTCAGCGCCTGGAGCCGCTCGAAGAGCTGCGCGTGCTTGGTGGAGCGGGCGTCGTCCTTCCCCTTCGCCGCCGCGGCATTCGGGGCCGATGGATCCAACGCGGTGCCGTACTTCTGGGGCAGCGCCTGCGGTATCCAGTCCGCGCGCAGCGCCGTGAGCCCGGCGACCTCCTGCTCGTAGAGCTTCTGGAGCGCGGGCGCGACGGACGCATCGCCCACGTGGGTCACGGCTTCGACCGCGAGCGTGCGCAGCGCGACGTCCGGCTGGTTGAGCCACGGCGTCACCTTGGGGAGCAGCGCCTGCGCCGCCGGTCCCAGCCCGGTGACGGCCTGGAGCCCCGACGCTGCGGTGGCCGGCCGCGCGAGCCGTTCCGCGATGGGCTCCGCCGGGCAGCCGCCCCGCGCGCGCATCGCACGTCCGGCATCCAGGGCCTCGTCGCGCGCGCCATCCAGCGCGATGGCGCACAGCGCGGCGTCGGTGGCGGGCGTGCGCGGGAAGGTCAGGATGGCGTCGGTGGCCAGCGGGCTCACCGAGCTCTTCTCCACCGCGACCGCCTGGAGCTTCGTGGCGGCCGTCGGGTCCTGCAGCTTCATCAGCGCGCCGATGGCCGACTCGCGCAGCTCCGGGAAGCTCTCGTCGAGGAGCAGCGCGATGGGGGCCACCGCGCGCGTGTCACCCGCATCCCCCAGTCCGCGCACGGCGGCGGCGGCGAGGATGACCTGGCTGTCGCGCACCATGGGCAGCAGCCGGTTGACGGCTTCGACGCGGCCGCTCTTGCCCAGCTCTTCCGCGGCCCCCACGCGCTCAGGGAGCGCGCCTTCCGTGAGGGCGAGGAGGTTGCGCTCCCAGAGGCCCTTGGACTCGGCCGCGACGACGGAGGCCATGGCGCCGGGGACGTTCGTGCTCTTGAGGGCCTGGACGATGACCTTGCGCGTGGCGCGGCCCCGCCGTCCGTACTGGAGCGTGAGGTACGCCTTGGCCTTGTCGTTCTTCACCTTGGCGAGCGCCAGGGCTGCCTGCCCTTGCACGGCCTCGTCCGAGTCCTCGAGCAGTTCGCCGAGCAGGTCCACCACGCGCGGGTCCTGGCTTTCGCCGAGCGCGCTGGCGGCCTCGCCCCGGACGATGGCGGAGAGGTCCTTCGCCGCGCGGGTGAAGAGGACCAGGTCGTCCGCGTTGTTCTGCGAGGCCAGCTTCTTCACGGCCGCGGCGCGGATCTCCGGGCGGGGGTCCTGGATCTCCGCGAGGAGCTGATCCCGGTTGCCGTTGCACCCGACGAGGAGGGTCAGGGCGAGGAAGAGGGGTCGCACGCGGATTCGCATCGTTCTCCCGGAGCGGCGGACGCTGGAGGTAGGCGGCGGTTATATCAACGCCCCCCCGGGCCGCCCACCGACGGCACGACCCGGGAGGAAGGGTGGCTCAGCGAGGACGGCGGGGACCACCGCGCGGGGCCGGGCGGCCTGCCGCTCCCCGAGGCGCCTTGCTGTTCCAGCGCGGCTCGGAGTCACGCGTCTTTCGCTCTTTCCAGTCCTTGAAGCTGGCGCCCTCGCCCGGGGGGGCCTTCTTCACGCCCGCGCGGACGATGCGCTCGCCGGAGGCGCTGGCCGAGGGTTCACCGCCGCCGCGAGAAGCGCCCCGGCTGCCGGAGCCCTCCGCGCGAGGCTTCCACTCCCGGCGCTCCGGACGGCCCGCGCCGCCAGCGGACTCGCCGCGAGGCTTCCATTCCCGACGCTCCGGACGGCCTTCGCCGCGCGAAGCCCCGCCCGCGCCGGCGGGCTTGCCGAACCGGGCACCCCCGCGCGCGCCACCCTCGTCACTGCCGAAGCGGCCCGCGGGCTTGCCGAAGCGGGCGCCGCCAGCGGGCTTACCGAAACGGGCACCCCCGCGCGCGCCACCCTCGTCACCGCCGAAGCGGGCGCCACCGGCGGGCTTGCCGAAGCGTGCGCCACCGCGCGGCGCGCCCCCTTCGTCCCCACCCCGGCCGGCGGGCTTGCCGAACCGGCCACGCGGAGCACCGCCCTCGTCACCGAAGCGGCCGGCGGGCTTGCCGAAGCGGGCACCCCCGCGCGCGCCACCCTCGTCACTGCCGAAACGGCCGGCGGGCTTGCCGAAACCGCCGCGACGGGCACCGCCTTCGTCACCGAAGCGTGCGCCACCGGCGGGCTTGCCGAAACCACCGCGACGGGGGCTCTCGTCACCTCCGGGCTTGCTGAACCGGCCACGCGGCGCGCTGTCGTCGCCGCTACGGCCCGCACCGGCGGGCTTGCCGAATCGCCCACCACCGCGAGGGGCACCCTCGTCACTGCCGAAACGGCCTGCCGGCTTACCGAAGCGGGCGCCGCCACCGCGCGCGCCGCCCTCGTCGCTGCCGAAACGGCCAGCAGGCTTGCCGAAGCGGGCGCCACCACCGCGCGCGCCGCCCTCGTCGCTGCCGAAACGGCCGGCGGGCTTGCCGAAGCGGGCGCCACCACCGCGCGCGCCGCCCTCGTCGCCGAAGCGACCCGCGGGCTTGCCGAACCGGCCACCACCGCGCGCGCCACCCTCGTCACCGCCACGGCCTGCACCCGCAGGCTTGCCGAAGCGGGCGCCACCGCGCGCGCCGCCCTCGTCACTCCCGAAGCGGCTCGGGCCACGCGCCGCCGCACCGGCGGGCTTGCCGAACCGGCCGCGCGGGGCTTCATCACCGTCACGGCCCGCACCAGCAGGCTTGCCGAACCGGCCGCGAGGCGCCTCGTCACCGCCACGGCCCGCACCGGCAGGCTTGCCGAACCGGGCACCCCCGCGCGCACCGCCCTCGTCGCCGAAGCGACCCGCGGGCTTGCCAAACCGGCCGCCACCGCGTGCGCCCGCCGCATCGCCACCCGCCGGCTTGCCGAAGCGGCCACCCCCGCGAGGCGCACCGCCCTCGGCGCCACCCGCCGGCTTGCCGCCGCGCGAGGCACCGCGAGGCGCACGCTCACCTTCGGGCTTGCTGAACCGGCCCGCGCCGCGCGCGGCCTTCCCGTAGGTGGCTCCCTCCGCGGCGTCCGACTCCGTCATCTCCTCACCGTCGTCATCGAACGACGGCACGTCCGCGTCGAGATCCGCGTCGTCGTCCGTGGCCAGCGTCGCCCCGCGCTTCGCGAACTTCGGCGGACGCGTGCCTCCGTCCTGCACGCCCTTCCAGTCCTTGCGCTCCGGACGCGCCTCGCGCGTCTTCACGCCGCTCGCGGGCTTCTTGTCCGCACGCTCCGCCTTGCGCGGCGCCACGGGCGCGTCGTCGTCCATCGACAGCTCGGCCTCGTCGTCGTCCGCTCCGTTGAAGCCCGGCGCGTGACGCCCATGCCGGCGCGGCGGCAGCCGCAGCTCCGCGGCCGACGGCTGCGCGCGGCCGTCCGCCACCTCGTTGAGCTGGTTCACTTCAGCGACCTTCAGCGGCCGAAGCTCGCCGGGACGCAGCCCCTCCACGCCCACGCCCGCGTAGGCCGGACGGAACAGGCGCACCACCGGGTGCCCCACCGCCGCGCACAGGCGCTTGATGAGGTGAGGACGGCCTTCCGCCACCACGATCTTCAGCCAGGTGTTGCGCTCGGCCTTCTCGAAGATGTCCACCGACACGGGCGTCGCCATGCCGTCTTCCAGCCGCACGCCCCCGCGCAGCTTCTCCAGCGTGGGCATGTCCGGCACGCCCTTCACCTTCGCCAGGTACGTGCGCGGCACCTGGAAGCTCGGGTGCGTGAGCTTGTGCGCCAGCGCCCCGTCATCCGTGAAGAGCAGCGCCCCTTCGGCGTCGTAGTCCAGACGGCCCACGGGGAACAGGCGGCGGCCCGTCTCCTCCACGTAGCTGGCCACCGTGGGCCGGCCCTGCGGATCCGACAGCGTCGTCACGACGCCCACGGGCTTGTAGAGCAGGTAGTACGACGATTCTTCCGGCGGCGTGACGAGCTTCCCATCCACGGTCACCAGGTCCGTGCCCGGCTCCACCCGGCTGCCCAACTCCGTCACCGTCTCGTTGTTCACTCCCACCCGACCACTGGTGATGAGTTCTTCCGCGTGCCGGCGCGAAGCCACTCCCGCGCGAGCCAGGTACTTCTGCAAACGTTCCGCCGCCATGCCTTGCCTTCTTCCAGTTGCCGCCCGTCACTCGGGCTTGGGGCCCTCGCTATCACCCTTCTCGGGCGATGGGGGGCTTTCCAGGATGCTGGAGCTGACCTTCTGGCTGCGCTCCGCCGCCGCCATGGCCTCCTCCAGTTCCTCCAATGCGGCCTCGCTGGCCGCCTCGTTCTTCTCCATCCGCTTCGTGAACCCCGGGTCCGACAGCGCCGCCACCGTCCCGGACGCGGGCGGTGCCGGCGGCGCCGCCTCCTTCTCCACGATGTCCCGGTGCTCCTGGGTCAATTCATGGAATTCCCGGAGCGTGGGCAGCGCGGACAGGTCCTTCAGCGCGAAGAACTCCAGGAACTCGCGCGTGGTTCCATAAAGAATGGGGCGGCCGACTTCTTCCCGCTTGCCCAGGATTTTCACCAGCTTGCGGTCCATCAGCGCCTTGAGCACCGCGCCGCAGTCCACGCCGCGGATGTCCTCCAGCTCGGGCCGGGTGACGGGCTGGCGGTACGCGATGATGGCCAGGGTCTCCACGGCCGCGCGGGTGAGCCGCTGCGGCTTCACCCGGAGGTAGCGCCGGACGTACTCCGCGGAGTGAGGGTCCGTGCGGAACTGCCACCCGCTCGCCACCTCGTACAGCACGACGCCGCTGATGCCCTCGCGGTGGATGCCGGAGAGCTGATCGAGCGCCACGGGGATGGCGTCCCGGGAGATGCCGGTGGCCTGGTAGAGCTCGTCCACGGACAGGGGCCGCTCCGCGACGAAGAGCACGCTCTCCAGCACGGTGCGGATGCGGTCCGCGGACAGGTTGCGGCTCTTGGAGACCAGCTTCTCGAAGGAGCTCTGGAGGTCCGGGACGCTGTCGTCCGAGTCCTCCTCGATGGCCGCGGGCTCCACCCCGTCCAGCTCCGCCTCGTCGGGCCCGGGGCCGGTGACGGCGGCGATCTCCTCCTCGGAGAACTGTCCGGGGCCTCCGGGCGTGCCGGGGGCGGGCATTTCGTCACCGTCGTCGGGACCGTTACCGGTAGTCACTCTCGTCGACCTCCGTGGGGAGCAGCTTCTCCAGCGCGTCCCCGTTGGGCGTCACCTGGATGGGGCCCAGGGGCTCCTCCTGGAAGACCTTGATGAGGCGGCGCTTCACCATCTCCAGCATGGCGATGAAGGTGATGACCACCTCCTGGCGCGTGGCCGCCTCCGTGAACAGCGCCTCGAACACCACCTGCCCGTCCTTGCGCACCCGGTCGGCCAGCCGGAGGATGGCCTCGGACAGGCTCACCCGCTCCAGCACCACCTCGTGCTGCACCTTGGGCGTCAGGCGCTCGAGCACCCGGTCGAGCGCCTCCACCAGCTTCAGGACGCTGATCTCCTGGAGCCCCACCTCGTCCTCGGGGATGGGCACGGCCTCCACGGGCACCTTCCGCGCGAACACGTCGCGGTCCAGGATGTCCTGCTTGGCCAGGTGCTCCGCGGCGTCCTTGTACTTCTGGTACTCCAGCAGCCGGCGCACCAGCTCCGCGCGCGGGTCCTGCGCCTCCTCCACCGCCGCCAGCGCGTCCGCGCCTTCCGGGACCTGGGCCGCGTCCTGCCGGGGCAGGAGCATGCGGCTCTTCAGGTGCGCGAGCGTGGAGGCCATCACCAGGAACTCCCCGGCGATGTCCAGGTTCAGGTCCCGCATCCGCTCCAGGTATTCCAGATACTTGGCGGTGATGAGGGCCAGCGGGATGTCGAAGATGTCAACCCGGTGCTCCTTGATGAGATGGAGCAGCAGGTCCAGCGGGCCCTCGAAGTTGGGCAGCGCCACCCGGAAGGCATCTCCGGGCGTGCGCGGCAGTCCCTCCCCGTCGGGGTCCGGCGGGAGGTCGTCCGGCGGTGGGGGCTTGCGACCTTCGCTCACCGGCCGGCGTCCTTCTGGGAGAGGGGCTTCGTCATGCGAAAGGGCCCGAAAATCCGGCCTTTAGCAGCATGCGCCGGGGGGACAGACCTCCTTAGCAATGCCTCCCAGGTGGGTCAAACATTTGAACAGGAACGGGTGTTCAGGGGATTCCCACGGCCCGCCGGACCTGGTCCATCAGGCGGGTGGCTTCCGCCCGGGCGCGCTGGGCGCCGTCCTGGAGGATGCGCTCCAGTTCCCCCGGGTCGGCCAGCAGCTCCGCGCGGCGCTGGCGGGCGGGGCCGAAGGTGGCGTGGAAGGCCTCCAGGAGCTTCTTCTTGTAGTCGCCGTAGCCCTTGCCACCGGCCTTCCAGGACGCGTCCACGTCCGCGAACTCCGAGGCCGGGAGCATCAGCTTGAGCAGATCGTACAGCGGCGCGTCCTGGGTGGGCTTGGGCGCGTCCACCGGCGTGGAGTCCGTCTTGATGGACATGATCCGCTTCTTGATGTCCTTGTCCTCGCCGAACAGCTCCAGCGTGTTGCCGTAGGACTTGGACATCTTCTGTCCGTCGATGCCGGGCACCGTCGCGGCGAACTCGTGCACGTGGGCGGACGGCAGCTTGAGGATGCCGGGCGCGTGGCCCCGCTCCTTCCCTTCCGGATCCGCCGGGTCGTAGCCGGGGACGTACTGGGTGTTGAACTTCACGGCCCAGTCGCGCGCGAACTCGATGTGCTGGATCTGATCCTTGCCCACCGGCACGGAGTCCGCGCTGTAGAGCAGGATGTCCGCCGCCATCAGGACCGGGTACGCGTAGAGGCCGAAGTCCGGGCTGATGCCGCGGGCGACCTTGTCCTTGTAGCTGTGGGCGCGCTCCAGGTGGGCCTGAGGCACCACGGTGCCGAGGATCCAGTTGAGCTCCAGCACCTCCTTCACGTCGCTCTGCCGGAAGAGGACGGCCTTCTTCGGATCCAGGCCCAGCGACAGGTACGTGAGCGCCGCGTCGCGCGTCAGGTCCAGGGCGAGCTTCGGATCCCGCACGGTGGTGAGCGCGTGGTAGTTGGCGATGAAGTAGTAGGCCTCGCCCTGGTCCTGGAGCTGCACGAACTGGCGCAGCGCCCCGTAATAGTTGCCGATGTGCAGCCTTCCGGACGACTGGACACCTGAGAGAATCCGCATCGCGATTGCGCTCCCCATTGACGGGTAGAGGACACGGCTCGTTCGCATACCCGCCGTCCCCCTGCAACCTTCCGTTGCGGCTGGCCCCCCGTCTTCAATGCCTGACATCCGCCTGCCCGGCCTGCCTGGAACATTTCGCCCGGACAGGAAAAGCCCAGCAGTTCCGGGGGGTTGAGGGGGCTCAGGTCCGACGGTACCCTGGTGGGCGACGCAGCACGTGGCCTGCCTTGGAGGGCGCCAACGGATGGAAGCGTTCACGGGAAACCTGGCCAGCTACCGGCTCCAGTTGGTGATGCCCGCGCTGTTCACGGCGCCGGGGGTGGAGGGGACGCTGCGGGTGGAGCGGGGCGCGGTGCGCCGGGAGTTCTACCTGCGGGACGGGCACCTGGTGGGAGTGGCCTCCACGGATCCGCGCGAGCACCTGGCGCAGGTGCTGGTGAACCTGCGCATCCTGGACGCGCCCCGGGCGGCGGCGGCGTTCGAGGCGGCGGAGGGCGCGAACCTGCCCTATGGCACGTTCCTGGTGCAGCGCTGCTTCGTGGCGCTGCACGAGCTGACCGAGGCGATGGAGCACAAGGCGCGCGAGGCGCTCTTCGACTGCTACGCCTGGGAGTCGGGCGAGGTGGAGTTCACGTTGGGGCTGCCGTTGCCGGGCCGGGCGGTCGGGCTCCGGCTGCCCCTGGGCACGCTGCACCGGGACGCGGTGGCGCGGCTGCGCGAGTGGTCCCTGTTCCGGGAGATCTTCCCCCGGCTGGACATGACGTTCCGCGTGTTCCGCGAGTTCGCGGTGGAGACCTTCTCCGAGGAGGAGGACGTGCTCCTGGACCTGGCCACGGGGGGCGCCACGCTGGGCGAGCTGCTCGCGAGCGCGAAGGAGACGCCCCTGTTCGCCGCGCGCTGGGTGCTCCACCTGTACCGGAGGGGCGCGCTGGCGCCGCACCGTTCGACGGGCCCCACGGTGGGCGAGTCCACGGAGTTCACCGAGCTGTTGGCGCTGGTGCGCGCGTTCCTCTCCTCGCGCAAGTACGACCTGGCGGTGGCGCTGGCGGCGCAGGTGCTGGAGCGCGGGCCGGTGCCGGAGGCGCACGCGCTGTACCGCGAGGCGGAGGTGGGGTTGACGCTGGCGTTGAGCGACGCGCTGTTCGCGTTGGACGGGCGGCTGGTGTTCGAACCCATCCCCCGCCCTGCCCCGCCGGACCTGACGGCGGACGACCTGTACCTGTACTCGAAGCTGCGGGGCAGCCGGAGCATCCGTCAGGCGCTGCGCACGGCGGCGATGGGCGAGCTGGCCGCGTCGCGGTCGGTGGACCGGCTGAGGGCGGCCGGACTCATTCGCGTGGCCCCCATGGCCGAGGGGACTCCGGAGCCCTCGCCCCGGCGCACCACCACGGATCCGTATGGTTTGAACCTGGGGGACCTGGGCGGGAGCTGAGCTCCGGGGCCCGGCGCTCCCGCGGCCGGGACTCCAATGCCAGACACTGGGAGTTGATCGCGCGGCGCACCCGGCCCGAGCGCCAGACCCGCGGGTGGACCCCCTCCCCCGAACGTCACGAGGCGGAAGGGCGCTTCCTCGCCGGAGGCTTCGGCTTGAAGGCGTCGCTGCGCGGGTGGAACTCGTCGTAGACCTTGCGCAGCCGGGCGCTGTTGACGTGCGTGTAGATCTGCGTGGTCGCCAGGTCCGCGTGGCCCAGCATCTGCTGCACCGCGCGCAGATCCGCGCCCCGCTCCACCAGGTGCGTCGCGAACGAATGCCGCAGCTTGTGCGGTGACAAAGGCTTCAAGATGCCGGCCTTCAGCGCGTAGCGCTTGAGCAGCTTCCAGAAGCCCTGCCGGGTGAAGCCCTCACCGCGCGGCGTGACGAACAGCGCCTTCGCCTCGCGCTTGCCCAGCATCTCCGGCCGCGACAGCGACAGATACGCCTGGACCTGCTCGATCGCCACGCGGCCCAGGGGGACGATGCGCTCCTTGGAGCCCTTGCCCTTGGTGACGAGGTAGCCCGACGTGAGCTGCACGTTGTTGAGCTCCAGCGTGCACAGCTCCGTCACGCGCAGGCCGGTGGCGTAGAGCACCTCCAGCATCGCCTTGTCGCGCAGGCCGGTGACGGTGCGCGGATCCGGCGCGGCGAGCAGCTGCTCCACCTCCTCCAGCGTCAGGAACACGGGCAGCTTGCGGGGCGACTTCGGGGTGTCCACGTCCTCCGTGGGGTCCTTGTCCGCCAGCCGCTCCGCGACGAGGAACCGGTGGAAGACGCGGATGGCCGCCAGGTGCCGGGCCTGGCTGCGGCGGCCCAGGCCCTGCTTGCCCAGGCTGACCAGGTGCGCGAGCACGTCCTCCTGGGTGACGCGGGCCGCGTCCTCCCGTCCGCGCGCGCGCAGGTCCGCGAAGTACACGGTGAGGTCCGCCGCGTAGGCGTCCACCGTCTTGCCGGACAGGCCCCGCTCCGCGCGGATGAAGGCGATGAACGCGTCGAGCAGTCCTTCCATGGTCCCTGGAGGGTAGCGAAGACGCCCCCCAGGGCAACTCCCTGGCGGTGGAGTCCACCACGACCGGCTGGCGGGGGAAGCCCATCCCACCCAGCACGCCGTTGCCTTCGGCCGGAAGCGCGGCCAGCCTCTGCCCTTCCCTGAACCAAGGAGCAGCGATGACGCACGCACGGACCTGGATGTGGATGGCGGTGCTGACGCTGGGCAGCGTGGGCACCACGTCCCTGGCCCAGCCAGCCGCCCCCGCGACGACGGCCGCGAAGACCCGGGAGGGCAAGGTGAGGAGCATCACCGGCGCCAGCATCCAGTTGGAGGGCGCCACCGCGGCGGCCCCTCCGCTGACCTACGTGGTCGACACGTCGAAGCCGCAGCTCAAGAAGACCCTGGAGGGCCTCAAGTCCGGCGACTCCGTGCGCGTCACCTACGCGCCCAATGACATTGGCGTGAAGGTCATCACCCAGGTCGAGAAGCTCTGAAGTCGCCCCGTCACGCCGTCCCCACGTCGCTCAAGCGTGGGGTTCGGCGGCGGCCTCCTGCGCGTGCGCGCGCTCCAGCGCCTCCACCACCCACGGCCAGCCCACCAGGATGTTGCCCGGCGAGCGCAGGCACGCGTCCGCCACCGCCAGCACCTCCGCGGGCCGCGAACGCACCGCCAGCGCCAGGTGGCGCCCCAGGAACGGGTGCGGCAGGTAGCTCAGGTTGTGGTGCCGCACCGGCACCCAGCGCAGCGTGGGCCGCCCCGTGAAGCGCTCCACCGCGTACGCCATGGCCTGCGCCAGCACCTCCAGCGCGTAGAACGGCAGCCGGAAGGCGCACGCCAGGAAGGCCACCAGCGCGCTCGCGGCCACCGCGCCCGCGAAGGACACCGACGAGGCGCCGCTCCACACCAGCATGGGCACCAGGCTCGTCGCGATCGCCGCCACCTGCACGTTGCGCACGGACGGCCCCCGCCCGCTCGCGAGCCCCCCGATGCTCCCCGCGGACAGGCCCGACACGATGCCCAGGCAGATGCCCACCACCATCGCCGCGGAGCCCCCGGACTCCGGCCCAAAGGCGCCGCCCGCCGTCGCGTGCAGCCCCGCGAGCATCGACACGCTCGCCAGCGACCCCAGCATCACCCCCGACGCGAGCCCCGACACCAGCGCCACCACCAGCCCCACCGTGGTGCACAGCGCCGCGGAGATGATCCAGAGGCCCCGCATTGGCACGCCCAGCACGCGAAGCCCCAGCCCCGCGACCACCGTGAGGCCCGGCGACAGCACCACCAGCAGCCACAACATCCGCCGCACGAAGGCCCCCGCCGCGCGGCCCCCTTCCGCCTGCTCGCGCCACAACTGCCCGATGCGGCCCGCGGGCGAACGGATGCCCGCCTCACGCAGGCGGTAATGCAAATCAATCGGCCGGAGCACCAGCAAGCCCAGCAGCGCGAGCGCTCCCGGCACTCGCTCCGGTAAATCAACGACTGGCGTTGATGGACAGTCCTCCTCAGCCAAGACTTCCCCCTCTGGAATGGATTTCAGGACTCCAGACTACCCTTGCCTTGCCTCAGGATTTCAAGCGTATCGCCTATCAGTGAAATCACCGTGGACGGCTCGTTCAGGGTCACGCCACCGTCAAGGATGAGTTCCAGCCCGTGCCCCAACGCCGTCTTGATGTCCCGGGCGTCTGACAAAACCGTACCGTCGGTATGTGTGGCGGAGGTGGTGATGAGCGGGCGGCCGAGCGCTTTCGCCAGCTCGCGAGGCAGGGCGGCGTCCGGCACGCGGAGTCCCACCTGCTTCTGCTTGGTCATCATCACCTCCGGCACCAGGCGGGTAGCCTCCAGGATGAAGGTGAAGGCCCCGGGGGTGAGGCCCTTCATCGCGCGGTAGGCGAAGTTGCTCACGTGCGCGTAGCGGGCGACGTCCGACAGGTCCGGGCAGAGCAGCGACAGGGGCTTCTTCTTGTCGCGGCCCTTCAGCTGGTACAGGCGTTCAATCGCCTTCTTTGCATTCAAATCACAGCCAAGTCCGTAGTACGTGTCCGTGGGGTAGGCGATGAGGCCGCCCTTCTCCAGCACCTCCACCGCCCGCGCGACATGGCGCGGCGACGGATGATCCACGTCCACCTCGAGGATGGGGGCGACGGCGGCGGGCATGATGGAAGGGAACTCCTGGAAGGCGCGCGGGTGGCGCGTCCCTGCACTATGCGCCGCCGCCTGCCTCCTCCGCACGGATTTCGCCACTGCCCATCAGCGCGCGCCGGGTCAGCACCGGCCCCACCAACTCGTGCGCGGTGATCATCGCGACGATGAGCACCTCCACCTGGGGCCCGAACGACGGGAAGGTGCGCGACACCAGCGCCGCCAGCCCGAACGTCACGCCCGCCTGGGAGATGAGCCCCATCCACAGGTAGCGCTTGAGGCGCGGGTCGTCCGCGGGGGCGAACCTGCGGCACGCGGCCCAGATGGCCAGTCCGCGCAGCACCACGAGCAGCAGCGCCGCCGGCCCCACCGTCACCAGCGCATCCAGCTTCAGCCCGGCCCCCGCCGCGGCGAAGAAGAGCGCGAACACCGGCAGGCCCGCCTGGTTGATGGCCTGGTGGATGCGGCGGCCCTCGCGCTCGTCCAGGTTGGCGATGAGCGCCCCCGCCGCCAGCGACACCAGCAGCGGCGACAGGTGCAGCCGCGCGCCGCCCTCCGCCGCGGCGAACGACAGGCCCACGAGGAACAGCGGCAGCTCGCGGTTGACGCCCCGCATGTACAGGAGCATCGCCACCGCCAGCAGGCACCCCACCCCCACCGAACCGAACAGCTCCCACCCCACCCCGCCCACCAGCGCGGGCAGGTCCAGGCCGTTTCCAAACGTCGCCCGGGTGATGCCCGCCGCCAGGCCGAAGGCCACCATCACGAACAGGTCCCCGATGATGACCAGCGCCATCAGGAACTCCGTGAAGGGCCCCCGCGCGGACGTCTCCTGCACGATGGCGATGGTCACCGTGGGGGAGAACGACACCACCACCGTGGACAGGAGCGCGCTCACCGCCAGCGCCTGGGGCACCGTCATGGGCGCGAGGAACGGCAGCACCGGCTTGAGCGCGAACGTCGCCCCGAAGCACACCGCGAACGTCACCCCGCACACCGCCGCGCAGAGCAGCGCCACGCGCGCGCCCACCCGGCGGATGAGCCCCAGGTGCAGCTCCGTGCCCGCGACGAGCGCGATGAGGCTCACCGCCAGCCCCTTCACCAGCTCCAACCCCTTCACGCCCGCGCCGGGGATGAAGCCCAGCGCGTAGGGCCCCACCGCCACGCCCACCAGGATGTAGCCGGTGAGGCGCGGCAGGCCCATGCCCTTGGCCACCTTGCCCGCGAACAGGCCGCACAGCAGCAGCGCGCCCGCCGCCAGCAGCACGGGCGTGCCCGCGTCCGCGCGCACCGCCTGGGCCTGGGTGATGGCCGCGAGCAGGGCCATCAGCAGGAGCAACCGGAAGACGGACCCCTTCATGCCGCCACCCCCGCGTCACCGGCGGGGGGCTCCGCCTGGGTCGGGGGGGGCGGGGGCTCCGCGGCCAGCACCTGCCGGAACGCCCCGTGCGCGAGCATCTCGTTGACGACCGCGCCCACCGCCACCACGTCCAGCACCCGCTGCGACATGGAGCCCGGCACCAGCAGCACGTACTCCGCCACCAGGCACAGGGCCAGGCCGCCCTGGGAGATGAGCGCGTAGCCGAAGCGCGGCGGCAGGTCGAGCACGCCCTGCGTGAGCCGCTGCGCCACCCGGCCTCCCAGCACCTTGCCCAGGAAGCGCAGGCCCACGAACGCGGGCAGGAGCGCCCACGCCGACAGGTCGCGCGCGTGAATGCTGCAGCCCACCATGAACACCAGGACCAGGTACGTGGGCCGCTCCACCCGCGCCAGCGCCCGGGCCACGCGCTCCACCGTGCGGCCGCCCATCAGCGCCAGCGTCGCCCCGCAGGCCACCCCGGCCAGCAGCGCCGACAGCCGCAGGTACGCCGCCGCGCCGCCCACCAGCGCCACCATGCCCAGCGTCACCGTGGTCTGCTCCGCGGGGTCCTTGAGCGAGCGCGTGAGGAACGCGAGCAGCGCCCCGCACGCCACGCCCAGGAGCAGCGCCAGCCCCAGCAGGCCCAGGCCCTGCGCCGCGTTGCCGGTGGCGCCCAGCACCAGCCCCAGCGCCAGCACGCCCAGGCCCACCGCGTCGTCCATCATGGTGAGCAGCGCGACGCCCAGGCCGCGCGCGCGCTCCAGCCGCCCGTTGCGGTAGCCCAGCACCGCGAAGTGCCCCGACGACAGGCTCGCCGCCGCGCCCAGGAGCGCCGCCGCGCTCACCGCCATCAGGGGGCGCAGGCCGCTGGACAGCATCAGCGGCACCAACAGCGGCAGCGCCACGAAGAGGAACGCCGTGCCCGCGTGCGCGAGCGCCGCCGCGTACACGGGCCTTGGCAACAGCCGCAAGAGCCGCGGCTCCAGGTTGAGGCCCAGCAGCACGCCCCCCGTCCCCAGCCCCAGCGCGATCAGCGGCCGGAGGGAGTCCAGGTTGCGGGCGGTGAGCACCCCCAGGCCGGAGGGCCCCAGGAGCACGCCGAAGATGAGGAACAGCAGGCCGCTGGCCGCCAGCTGCGCCAGCGCGGGGAAGCGCGCCGGGTCCAGCAGCGAACGGCTGGACGCGAGCAGCGACAACGCCGCGACGATGAGGAAGACGAGCAGCGCTTGCACGATGGGTGCTTACACCCGCCCGCCCCCGCGCGTCATCAACGCCGGTGCGTGGGCGCCGCGATCACGGGCAGGGCCACCAGCCGACCCATCGGAGGGTCGTCCGCGTCCATCTCCAGCTGGACGCGCTGGATCATGCGCTCCAGCTCCTCCTGTGGGAGCGCGGGCAGCACGCTCACGAGCACGATGCGATCTTCATCCGCGCCCAGGGCCAGACTGCGCAGACCGGCGAACACCGGGACCTCCGCGGACAGGGCCGCGGCGGCGCTGCGCGCCCGGATGACCAGCGGTTCCGGGATGCCGAACTCCCGGAGCCGGCGGATCGCCCGCTCGGTTGTTTCCACCTGCTCGAGGAACGTGAGGACCAGGTACACGCGGCCGTCATACCGGAAGACCGCGCGTCCTGTCCCCCGTTACTCGTTGTTGCCCGGCTGGGCGGGCTCGTCCGGGGCGGCGGCCGGCGCGGCGGTGCCCTCCGGGGCGGGAGCCGTCCCCGACTGGAGCTCCGCGGCGGCGCGGGCAGCGCGCTTGCCCTCCTCGATCAGCTTCTTGACCTTCTGCCCGCCCTTGCGGCCGATCTCCTCATAGAAGTTCGGTCCTCGGGTGGCCTTGACGCGGTCGCCACCCTTCTTGCCGATCTCCTCGTAGAACTTGGCGCCGCGCTCGGCCTTCACGGTCTCGCCGCCCTTGCGGCCGATCTCCTCGTAGAAGGAGCGTCCGCGCTCGGCCTTCACGGTGGCGCCGCCCTTGCGGCCAATGGTCTCGTAGAACTCGCGGCCCCGCTCGTTGCGGACGGTCTCCCCGCCCTTACGACCCGCCTCCGCGACCGTCATGCTGCCCTTGTTGTCCTTGTCCGACATGTCCGTGTCTCCTCTCGTGACTGCCCAACCCCGTCCGCGCCTGGGTGTCCCTTGCCTGAAACCTTGGGACGGAAGCGCCCCGATGCAAGCAAGCTCCGTACACCGCCAGCCGTTCTCTCCAGACATTGCATGCATAATCCCCAAGGATTTCGCGCGCTTGTCGGGCCTGCTGGGCATCCGGACAGGACGGGTGATTGCCCGGCAGGACGCTCTCGGTGTTCACAACAATTCATGTCACGTTGCCGATTCCCTGCTCGGTTCCCACCTTGTGCGCAACGCCTGACACATCGGTCTGGCGCGCCTGGGGGAGGCTGCGGTGGCGAGTGGCGGCAGGAGCGGACTGGCGACATGGCTGCGGATCCTCGCGCCGATGCTCGTCTCCATTGGCGGTCTGGTGATGCTCCGGCTCCTGGGGCCGGACTTCATCGATCAGCGCACCATCCGGGAGCTGCTGCTCCCACTGGGGGACTACGCCCCCGTGGCATATGTGGCCTTCCTGGCGATCCGGCCCCTGTCGCTGCTGCCAGGCCAGGTCGTCACGGCGGTGGGGGGGATGATGTTCGGAACGCTGGCCGCCACCCTCTATTCACTAACAGGCAGCTTCCTGTCCGCCACCCTGCTCTACTTCGTGGCGCGGAAGCTGGGCACGCGGCCCATGCAGCGGCTGACGGGCAGCAAGTACCCGGCGATCGCGAAGGCGGCGCGGCGGCACGACTTCCAGTTCACGTTCCTCGCCTGCCTCAATCCCTTGTGCCCCACGGACATCATGTTGATCGCGGGCGCGGCGAGCGGCGCGCGCTTCTGGCCGTCCGTGCTGGGCGTGGTGCTGGGCACCATTCCAGGCACCTTCCTCACCGCGCAGTTCGGCAGTGGGCTCGCGCAGGGACGCACGGTGATGACCGCCGTGTCCGCGGCGGGCATGCTCGTGTCGCTGATCCTGGGGGTCGTCTTTGGCCGCCGGTTCTACAAGGAGATCAGCGACGCGCCCGCGGAGCGGACCGTTCCGTCGGCGGACGCGCGGGACGTGGAGGACCGGCCCCTTCCCGTTTGAAGGTCCTCCTCCCCCCCCGCCGTGGGGCCCGCGCCCGTTCCCGGCGCCCTGGGTCGGCACCGCGCGCGGGCCGGCGGGGCCCCCTTCCCCGTGGGGCCTGGGCCATTTGATGCGGTGAAACGCAACTTCCCGGGCAAGGCGCGGATAACCTACCTGAGCCTACGTCCCCCGGTGGTTGGAGGTTTCCCCCATGAGCACGATCGACCGCACCCGTTCCCTCGCCGTGCCGCCGTCCACCGCGAAGCCCTCCGCGGAGCCGCTGGCGAAGAAGCCCGTGGCGCACGTGCCGGCCTTCCAGAAGTCCTCCTTCGAGCAGGCGCCGACGCGGCAGAACGCCGTGTCGCCGGGGGCCACGGCCCGGCTGACGGGCGCGGCATCCGAGCAGGCCGGGGCGGCCAACAAGGGCCTGCTGGGCGGCATCATCGACGCCGCGGTGGGGGGCATCCAGGACATCCCGCGCTTCATCGAGATGGGCCTGGACGTCTTCAACGCCACCACGGTGCGGGAGGTGACCAGCCTCTTCGGCGGCCCCAAGCCGGACCGCGCGCAGGACGGCATGTTCGTGGGCGCGGGCGGCAAGACGTTGCCGGCGTCGACGAAGCTGGGCGACGTGCCGGGCGTCACGCCGAAGAACAACCCGAACCCGGACAAGACGCTGCTCTACGTCAACGGCATCATGACGCCGACGGACGGCCAGCTGAAGGAGATGCAGGCGCTGGCGGACAGCTCCGGCGCGAAGGTGGTGGGCATCCACAACGCCACGGAAGGCCTGGTGAAGGATCTGGGCCAGTGCATCACGGACAAGCTGGACAAGGGCAAGAACCCCGCCGTGGACACGCTGGCGGACACGCTCTACTCGGAGCTGAAGGCCGGCCGTGACGTGCATCTGGTGGGCTACAGCCAGGGGGGCCTGATCACCGCGCGCGCGCTCAATGACGTGGCGAAGCGGCTGCGGGTGGAGGACGGGCTGTCCGCCGCGCAGGTCGAGGCCAAGATGAGCCACCTGCAGGTGGAGACCTTCGGCGCCGCGTCCACGAAGTACCCGGACGGTCCGCAGTACGTGCACTACGTCAACAACGCGGACCCCGTGCCCACGCTCACCGGCCTGGGCGGCGACGTGGATCCGCTGGCCTTCCTCAAGGACGCGGGCAAGGGCGCGGTGGTCCACCGCTTCACCGACGGCAACCTGAACCCCATCAGCAATCACATGCTGGACACGCTCTATCTGAAGCACCGCGTGGATTTTGATCAGGCCCGGCAGAACCACTTCTAGGTCCCTCGCTCGGGTCGACGACCCGGTGTCCCCTGGACGCGCGCGTATTTCGCGTCGGGGGACGGGCGGGTGAGGCGTCGTCTAGGATGCGCCGCCCATGACGCCCTTCCCTGTCGCTACCGCCCTCACCATCGCAGGCTCCGACAGCGGTGGTGGCGCGGGCATCCAGGCGGACCTCCGCACCTTCTCCTTCCACCGCGTCCACGGCACCAGCGCCGTGACGGCCATCACCGCGCAGAACACGCGCGGCGTGTCTCGTGTGGACCTGCTGCCCCCGGAGTCCGTCACCGCGCAGGTGGACGCGGTCGCCGCGGACATGCGCGTGGACGCGGTCAAGGTGGGCATGCTGGCCCACCGCGCGCTCATCGAAGCCGTGGCGGATCAGCTGGCGCGGGTGGCGATGGGCCCCCTCGTGGTGGATCCCGTCATGGTGTCGCGCGCGGGATCGCGGCTCATCGACGACGCGGCCGTGGAAGCGCTGCGAGGGCGCATGCTGCCCATGGCGGCGATCCTCACGCCCAACCGCCATGAGGCGCGGCTGCTCGCGGGCATGGACATCGAGACGCTGGAGGACATGCGCGAGGCGGCACGGCGCATCCACGCACTGGGTCCCCGCGCCGTGCTCGTCAAGGGCGGCGGCATGGCGGGCGCGCTGCGCGGCACCGACGTGTGGTTCGACGGGGCGCGGATGGAGACGCTCTCGGTCGAACCCGTGGAGACGCCCAACACCCACGGCACGGGGTGCACGCTGTCTGCGGCGATCGCCGCTCGGCTCGCGCTGGGGACGGCGCCGCTGGAGGCCGTGCGGCTGGCCAAGGAGTACGTCACCTCGGCGCTGCGCTACCCGCTCGCGGTGGGGCGCGGGAATGGGCCCATCGGGCACTTCTTTCCGCTCCTCCAGGGATAAAGACAGACATTGAATAAATTTCATGTCTGTCTTATTTGTTTACATGTATTTGTTTGTTTCACGCCCTTCCGTGTATTCATGAGGGTGTTGGATGACCTACTGCTCTCTTGAGCATGTGGGCATCCCATGTTCTGGGTCGCGAGTGTGAGCGGTTGAACTCATTCATCCGCGCACCTGCTCACTCTTTCATGTAGGCATGGCCGATCAGAACACCCGGACTGTTCGATTGTTCAGTCTGGGCTGGCGCGAAACTGCCTCAATGTTTGTTCAGTGTCGGTTCAGGTGCGCGAAAGCCCCGTGAAAAAACCACGGAAAGACTGTTCAGTGCTTTTGAGCGTCGGAATCCAGGCCGTCGATGCCCGGCAGCCGCTGCGCGAGCAGGCCCAGCAGCTCCTGGGTGGAGAGGCGCGCCGCGGCGTCCTTCCCCTCCAGCACGCCCGCCACGAGGGCCCGCTTGTGCTCATGGAGCGAGAGCATCTGCTCCTCGATGGTGCCCTTCGCCACCAGCCGGTACACCGTGACGGGGCGCTGCTGGCCGATGCGGTGGGCGCGGTCGGACGCCTGGTCCTCCACGGCCGGATTCCACCAGGGGTCCAGGTGGATGACGCTGGTGGCGGCCGTCAGGTTGAGGCCGAAGCCGCCCGCCTTGAGTGAAATCAGGAACAGGGGCGCGTCTCCCTCCTGGAAGGCGCGCACGCGCTCGGCCCGGGCCCCCGCGGGCGTCTGCCCGTCCAGGTATTCGTAGGCGATGCCCTGCGCATCCAGCACCTCGCGCACCAGCGCGAGGTGGGACGTGAACTGGCTGAACACCAGTGCACGGTGGCCCTCCTCGCGCAGCTCCTGGATGAGCTCCATGAAGCGCTCCAGCTTGGAGGACTCCAGCTTCGACGCCGCGTCGTACAGGCGGGGATGCGACGCGAGCAGCCGCAGCCGCGTCAGCGCCGCCAGCAGCTCGATGCGCCGCTCCTGGTCCTTCATCTTCTCCCTGCGCGTCTCCAGGTCCGACAGGGCCGCCAGGCGCGCGTCCTCGTAGAGCGTCCACTCCTGCGGGGACAGCACGACGGGCACATGCACGTCCGTGCGCGGCGGGAGCTGGGCCTCCACCTGGGCCTTCGTGCGGCGCAAGAGGAACGGCTGGAGGACCCGGGCCAGCGCGGGCGCGGCGGTCGGGTCCACCTGCTTCTCGATGGGCGCGGCGAAGCGCGCGCGGAACGCCTCCAGGCTTCCCAGCAGCCCCGGGAAGACGACGGCGAAGAGCGCCCACAGCTCACCCAGGTGGTTCTCCAGGGGCGTGCCGGACAGCGCGAACCGGAAGTCCCCCTGGAGCGCCCGCGCCGCGCGGAAGCGCTGCGTGACGGCGTTCTTCAGCGTCTGGGCTTCGTCGAAGACGAGCGTGGAGAAGCGCAGGGCGGACAGCCGTTCGATGTCCCGCACCAGCAGGCCGTAGCTGATCACCAGCACGTCCCGGGGCCCCAGGCGCTCCAGCGTGAGCCCCCGGTCCTCCGCTTCGGAGAACAACGTCACCTTGAGCGACGGCGCGAAGCGCTTCGCCTCGTCCCTCCAGTTGAAGGCCACCGACGTGGGCGCCAGCACCAGCGCGGGTCCCAGCTTCGCGCGCTCCAGGAGCACCGCCAGCGCCTGCACCGTCTTGCCCAGGCCCATGTCGTCCGCGAGCACCCCGCCCGCGCTCCACGACGCCAGCCGCGTGAGCCAGCGGAAGCCCTCCAGCTGGTAGTCGCGCAGCTCCGTCTTGAGCGTCGCGGGCACCCGGGGCTTCAGCTCCTTCGCCGCGAAGATGCGCTCGACCAGCGACTTCCAGGACGCGTCCGCGTCGATCTCCGCGCCCGCGGCGCCCAGCCCCGCCAGGGCCTCCGCCGCCGCGGGGCCCACCTCCAGTCCGTGGCGCGATGCATGGGTGTGATCCGACAGCCGCTCCAGGTGCTCGCGGAGCGCCGCTTCGATCTCCACCCACGTGTGCGCATCCACCTGGACGAAGCGCTCCTTGCGCCGGGCCGCGTCCAGGAGCCGCGCCAGCTCCACGCGCTCGCCCTCCACCGACAGGCCGCCCAGCACGCCGAACCAGTCGCGCTTGCGCTGGAGGATGACCTTCAGATCGTGCGCGCCCCTGCGCGGCACCAGCCGCATGGAGGTGCCCACCCACTCCAGCTCGGGTCGAGGCTCCAGCTCCGCGCACGCGGCCAGCACCGCGAGCCCTCCCTGCGCGCTGTGGAACTGGAAGCAGAACGGCAGCTCCTGGGGCTCCGCGGTGTGCAGGGGCAGCCGGGCCTGGAGCGCGGCGGCCGCCGTCAGCTCGCGCCCGAAGTCGCGCACGGCGTGGAAGGAGCGCGCGTCGCGCCGCACGTACACGTCGCGAGGGCCCTCGCCTGGCAGGAACGCGGGGCCGTCCGGCAGCGGGCGCAGGCGCAGCTCCAGCCGCACCTCGCCCCCGGGCTGCCCCTCCAGCCGCAGCACCGGGAGCTGCTGGGGGAGCACGGACTCGCCCATCACGCTGCGGGGCATGGCCACCGGCAGGCGCAGCGAGAACCGCGAGAGCTGCTCCAGGAGCGCGCCGTGGCTCTCCGGAGGAAACACGTTGCCGTGCCGGTGGAGCACCGTGGCGAGCGCGCGCATCTCCGGGCTGATGTCCAGCACGGTGAGCACGTTCGCGCCCTCGTCCCAGAGGAACACGGCCTCCTCCGGCTTCGACTTGCGCACGCGCTCCAGCAGGGACGGCGGCAGCGCGGTGCCGTCCACGCCCGCGTTCACCATCACCGTGCCGCCCCGGTCCTCGGCGACCAGCCCCACCTTCTCGCGCTCGACGCGCACGGGCAGGTCCTGTGTGCCCTCCAGGGAGAGGCGCGGATGGTCGATGAGCTCGAACAGCAGCGCGCGCGAAGCCGGGGCCACGGAGTCCGTCAGCAGCGCGGCGATGCGCGCGTCCGCCGCGCCAAGCTGCGAGCCGTACTCCTGCAACAGCTTGCGCCGGCCGACCTTCGCGCCCGTCGTGCGCTGGCCCTTCTTCGTGCGCCGGTGCACGTAGGGCGCGACCTCCACGCCGTAGCCTTCGATGACGTCCAGGCGCCAGGAGATCTCCACGCCCCCCGTCCCGCCCGGGCTCTCCTCCACCGCCCGCTCCAGCGCGCGCAGCGTGCGCGCCCACGGCGGCCGCACCAGCTCCTCCAGCGTCTCGCCGAACGCCTCCGTCCAGCGCTGCCGCAGCCAGACGAGCGTGGTGTCCACCGCCGCCAACTGGTGCACGCAGACCGTCGCGCCGCACGTGCAGTCCACCGTCACCGCCGAGGGGCTGAACGTCAGCCGCGCGTCCGGCAGGATGAAGCCGCTGCCCGGCGGGGACACCGGCAGCTCGGAGATGCGCGTCTCCTTGAGGCGGAAGCCCGGCAGGTCCGGCTCCTCCACCAGCGCCTCCAGCGACAGCGCGCGCGCCGGACGGGGCGCCACCCCCGCGGGCACCCGGGAGCGCCACGCCATCAACATCCCGTGGACGACGTGGGTGCGCGCCTCGGCGGGGGGCACGAGCCGGTCGTTGATGGAGGCCCGCGCCTCGATGGCTCCCTGCCGCTCGTCCTCCGCGTAGCGCCAGGCGAGCTTGGGCAGCAGGTCCCGCATGCGCGGCGTGGGCAGCACCTCCGCGGTCCAGCGGTCGAGCGTGTCCTGGGCCAGCAGCTCCACCAGCCGGCGGCGGGAGATGACGGCGCGCACCTGCGGCAGGTACGCGGCCTCCACTCGAGGGGTGAGCAGCGCCAGGCTCAGCCGCGCCAGGTGCTCCAGGCCTTCCGCCTGGAGCCACGCGCGCAAGGCCGCCTCCGTCTGGAACGGGGGCGTGTTGGGATCCTGCGGGGACTGCTCGGCCATGGCGACGACGGGGTCGTCAATCTACCTTGGCGACGCGGCGGCGATCACCGAGGAACTCTTCCACTCCCAGCACGATGTTTTTCGCCACCTCGTCCTGGAAGCGCTCGGACGCCAGGCGCTTCTCGTCCTCCGCGTGCGACAGGAAGGACGTCTCCACCAGGATGGCCGGCATCTTCGCGCCCAGCAGCACGTAGAACAGCGCTTCCTTGTGGCCCAGGTCCTTGATGCCGTCGTACTGGCCCGACAGGCCCGACACCAGGCTGTGCTGCACGGCGTTCGCCAGCCGCGACGACTCCTCCGTGTTCGCCTTGGTGGCCAGGTCCGCCAGGATGAACTGGAGGTCGCTGATGCCCTTCTCGGACGACGCGTTCTCCCGCGCGGCCAGACGGATGGAGTAGCGGTCCGCGGACGTGTTGAGCGTATACGTCTCGATGCCGCGCAGCTTCTGCGTCGCCGCCGAGTTGCAATGCACCGAGATGAACAGGTCGCCGTGGGCCTCGTTGGCCAGCTTCGCGCGCTCCTCCAGGCGGATGAACGTGTCGTCGTCGCGGGTGAGCACCACCTCCAGGCCTTTCTCCCGCAGCCCGTCCGCGACCTTCTTGGAGATGGCCAGCGCCACGTCCTTCTCCATCGTCCCCGCCTTGCCCACCGCGCCCGAGTCGTGGCCGCCGTGGCCCGGGTCGATGACCACGCGCCGCACCTTCAACCCCAGCTGCTCCGCCAGCGTCAGCTCCGCGTTGCGCGTCTGCTTCGCCACCGCCTTGAGCCGGGCCTGCGCCACCTGCGCGTCCACGGGCGCCGTCACCGGGCGCGGGGCCTCCGGCATGGGCGCCACGGCCACCGCGCGCGGCGGCTTCGACACCGCGACCTCCGGCTCGGCCGGCTTCGGCTCGCTCCGGGACGCCGTCGCCACCGGGGTGCTGTCCACCGCCGGAGCGGACGGCTTCGCGGCCACGGCCGGGGCCTCCGGCTTCACCGCCGGCGGGGTGCCGCGGGAGGAGGCCACGGACTCGGTGTGCTTCGTGTCGCCCGCGCCCTTCGCGGAATCCTTCGCGTCCAGGGCCCGGTCGGCGACGGTGGGCGCGTCCTTGATGACCGGGGCCGCGTCCTTGGTGTGGCCTGGACCGGAGGCAGGGGCGCTCGGATCCAGGCGCGGCAGCACCGGGGACGGCTCGCGCGCGAGCTTGGTGATGGCCTCCACCAGGGCGGAGCGGTCCTGTGGCGTGGCCTCGGCGACGGCGGTGTCCGCGGAGCCCTTCACCACGGGGGGCAGCGGCTTCACCGTGGGCTTGGCCGGGGTCGGCCGGGTGGCCGGGGGCAGCGAGGCCAGGAGCGCCTTGATCTCCTTGTTCTGGTCGCCCTTGGGGTTGGTGGACAGCGACTCGGTGAGGACCTTCCGGGCGGCTTCCGGCTTGTCCAGGCGGTTGACGTGGATGCGCGCCAGCGCCAGCGCCGCGTCGTCCGCGAGCCGGTGCTTCGGGTGGGCCTCCACCAGCTTCGAGTAGTCCGTGATGGCCGACTGAAGGTCCTCCTCCACGAAGGAGATGCGGCTCAGCTCCTGGAGCAGGTCGCCCGCGGTGAAGAGCGCGTCCGGCGCGCGGTCGCTCTTCGGGAAGCGGCTGGCCACGGACTCGAAGCGGTGCACCACGTTGAGCCAGTGGTGGCGCAGCTTGCGGCGGGCCGAGTCGTCCTTCAGCGCGTAGTACGCGCGGCGGGCCTGCTGGTACGCCTCCTCCGCTTCGTCGCGCTTGCTGGCTCCGACGGCGCTCGAGGCCGTGAGCAGCAGCACGGGCAGCACGAAGTGGGAGAAGCGTACGCGCATGAAAGCCTCCGGACGTTGCAGCTAGCTACAGGCGTGTGTCACACGGCCCCCGGGGGCCGGCAACTTTTCAGCCCCACCCGGACGTCCTTCAGCGCACCCAGCCCAGCTTCCGCGCCAGCTCCTCGTCGATGACGCGGCACCAGCCCGGCTCGCTCGGCACCACCGCCGCCAGCACCTTGCCGCCGTTGCGCACGGGGGCCCGCTGGGGGCGGCAGCGCGCCCGCACCCCGATTTTCACGTCCTGGCGGAAGAAGTGCCCGGGGAACTCCGCCTCGCCCTTCCCTTCCGGCAGGAACCCGTCGTCCGGCGTGAGCCACACCAGCGCGCCCAGCCGCAGCGGGACCACCTCCCGGCGCCACAGCCGCCGGACCTCCCAGGCGAAGCCGGCCAGCGCCACCAGCGCGCCCAGGCCCAGGCCCCAGGGCAGCCACCCCACCCGGGCCGCCCGGGCCCTCGCGTGGGCCGCCTCGCGGGGGCGCCCCGGCTGCGACGGATCCACCAGCAGCATCACCCGCTCGCCATGCCCCAGGGACGCCGCGGTGTCCAGGTGCGTGCGCACCCCCGCCACCGAGTGCTCCACGTCCGCGAACGTGTAGAGCACGTCCAGCGTGCCGTCGGCGTCCTCGGGCGCGTTCGGAGGCGGCAGGTGGCTGCGGTCCACCAGCGCCTCCACCAGCTCCGCGCGGGCCGCGAAGCGCTGCTCCTCCACGAAGTAGCGCCCCACGAAGCCCGCGCCCAGGCCCAGCAGCGCCATCACCGCCAGGCCCAACAGCACCCCTCGCGCGAGCCGCGCCATCGCCCCCGGAACCTGGGCGAGGCGGACGCGGCGAGGGGCATGGGGGATGGCGAGCTGCATGCGGGCATGAAGCCTACTTCACCCCCGCGACGCGCGCTTCATTCGCGCCCCGCCGTCCCCACGAAGCGGAGGCCACGAAGCGAAGGCCACGCTCCCGGGCGTGGACTCCGGCGAGGACGACACCTCCAGCTTGGGGCGCTTCGCCGCGTCCAGGGCCCCATGGCTCTCGTCTCACGGGCAGGGCGGACTCAATGTGTATTCAGGAAGAGCTCAGCTCCTGCTTCAACTTCGCCAGCAGGTTGAGCGCATCCAGCGGCGTCATGCGATCAATGGAAGCATTTCTCAATGCTTCAAGGACCTCCGCGTGCGCGGGAGGTGTCGCGGGGGCGGCGGCCACCGGAGCCTGCGGCGGCGCGGCCCCGAACAACCCCAGCTGCCCCGCGTTCGAGGGCGCGCGCTTGGTGGAGCGCACCGCCACCCGGGGACGGCCCGCGTCGTCCAGCTCGCCCGACTCCAGGTTCTGGAGCAGCTCGCGGGCCCGCGACACCACCTCCGGCGGCAGGCCGGCCAGCTTCGCGACCTCGATGCCGTAGGAGCGGCTGGCCCCGCCGGGCACCAGCTTGCGCAGGAAGATGACCTTGCCGCCCTGCTCCTTCACCGCGACGCACAGGTTCTTCACCCGGGGCCGCTCGCGCGCCAGGTCCACCAGCTCGTGGTAGTGCGTGGCGAAGAGCGACCGCGCGCCCACCTTGTCGTGGATGTGCTCCGCCACCGCCCACGCGATGGAGAGGCCGTCGAACGTGGACGTGCCACGGCCAATCTCATCCAGGATGACCAGGCTCTTGCGCGTGGCGTGGTGGAGGATGTGGCTGGTCTCCGTCATCTCCACCATGAACGTGGACTGCCCGCGCGCCAGGTTGTCCGCCGCGCCCACGCGCGTGAAGATCCGGTCGCACAGGCCGATGCGCGCCGCCTTCGCCGGCACGAACGAGCCCGCCTGCGCCATCAGCGCCGTCAGCGCCACCTGCCGCATCACCGTGCTCTTGCCCGCCATGTTCGGGCCGGTGATGACCAGCAGCTGCGCGTCCTCGGGATCCAGGCGCACGTCGTTGGGCACGAACGACTCACCCGCGCCCAGCATCCGCTCCACCACCGGGTGCCGGCCGCCGGTGATGCTCAGCCCCTCGCTCGCGTCCACCTGGGGCCGCGTGTAGCCGTACTCCGCCGCGCACCGCGCGAAGGACACCAGCGCGTCCGCCGTGGCCACCGCCTCCGCCGCGGAGCGGATGCCCGGCGCCGCCGCGATGACCTTCGCCCGCAGCTCCTCGAAGAGCTGGAGCTCCAGCACCACGCGGCGCTCCTCCGCCGTGAGCACCTTCTCCTCGTACTCCTTCAGCTCCTCCGTGACGAAGCGCTCCGCGCCCACCGTCGTCTGCTTGCGGATGTAGTCCTTGGGCACCGCGTGCAGGTTCGCCTTCGTCACCTCCAGGTAGTACCCGAAGACCTTGTTGTAGCGGATCTTCAGCGACCCGATTCCCGTGCGGTCCTTCTCCCGCTGCTCCAGCTTGAGCAGGTAGTCCTTGCCGGTCGTGGACAGCGCCACCAGGTCGTCCAGCTCCGCGTGGAAGCCCGGCCGGATGAAGCCGCCCTCGCGGATGACCACCGGCGGCTCGTCCGTCACCGCCCGCATCAGCAGGTCCGCCAGCTCCGGCAGCGCGCCCAGCGGCCCGGACAGCGACTGGAGCAGCGCCGCGTCGCACCGCGCGAGCGCCGCGCCCAGCCTCGGCAGCTGCGCCAGGGACAGCCCCAGCGCACGCAGGTCCCTCGCGTTGCCCGCGCCCAGCGACAGCCGGCCGCACAGCCGCTCCAGGTCGCCCACCTCCTTGAGCGTGGCCACCAGCTCCTCGCGGTACACGCTCTTGCCGGACAGCTCCTCCACCGCGTCCAGCCGCGCGTGGATCTCCGGCAGCGAGTACAGCGGCGCGGACAGCCAGCGCGCCAGCTTGCGCGCGCCCAGGCCGGTGGCGGTGCGGTCCAACACGCCCAGCAGCGAGCCCTTCCGGCCGCCGTCGCGCAGGCTCTTGAGCACCTCCAGGTTGCCCCGCGAGGACTCGTCCATCACCAGGCAGCCCGTGCGCTCCTGACGCGACAGCCGGTCCACGTGCGCCGCCGCCGTCTTCTGCGTGTCCTTCAGGTAGCGCAGCGCCGCCCCCGCCGCCCCGGTGGCCAGCGGCGAGCCGTCCAATCCGAACGCGGACAGCGACTGCACGTTGAAGTGCGAGCGCAGGAAGGCGGACGCCCGGGTGTGCTCGAAGGCCGCGCCCTCGCTCTCCGCCACCGCCGGCGCGCGCGACAGCCGCTGGCACACCTGCACCACCTCCGGCGCGTCGCGCTGGCCCTGCGGCACCAGCAGCTCCCGCGGCTCCACGCGCGACAGGCCCTCCACCAGCTCCGACAGCCCCTGCGCCTCGAAGGTGTAGAACTCGCCGGTGGACGCCTCCAGCAGCGCCGCGCCGAAGCCCGCCTCGCTCCAGCACACGGCCGCCAGGAAGTTGCTGGCCTGCGGCTCCAGCACCTCGTCGTCCAGCACCATGCCGGGCGTGATGACCCGCGTCACCTCGCGCTGCACGATGCCCGGCCCCGCGCCCGGCTCCGTCACCTGCTCGCAGATGGCCACCTTCAGGCCGTGCTCCACCAGCTTCGCGATGTACCGGCGCGACGAGTGGTACGGCACCCCGCACATCGGGATCTTGTCCGAGCCCTTGGCCCTCGCCGTCAGGGTGATCTGCAGGAGCTCCGAGGCCTTCACCGCGTCCTCGAAGAACATCTCGTAGAAGTCACCCAACCGGAAGAAGAGCACCGTGTCCGGATGGAGCGCCTTCACCTCCAGGTACTGGCGCATCATCGGCGTCAGGGAGGCGATCTCCCGCGCACCCGCGGGCGCCTCACCCGTCCCGACGTCCGGCGTCGTCTCTTCCTCGGGCAGCACCACCGCCGCTGCCTTGCCTGTCTTCGTCTGCTGCGTCACCGACATCCCCGACCTTCTCGCATGGGCTTCCAGCCGGATCAACGAACCGGTGCCCCTACCCACCGCGTATGCCTACCACCGCTGTCCGACATTTCGGCAGGGCCCTTTCCGAAAACGGTTTGCAGCCCCCCCGGCCCCCGGCAGGCTGCCCGCCGACATGGCGACCTCCTCCAACATGAACCGTCCTCCCGTCCCCGCCCTGTTCAAGGTCGCGCTCGCGCCGGTGCAGGCCTTCTTCCGGCTGGAGGCCAGCAGCGGCATCCTGCTGGCCCTGTGCGCGGTGGCCGCGCTCGCGTGGGCCAACTCCCCCTGGGGGGCCACCTACGCCGCGGTGTTCGACGCGCCCCTGCGCCTGGAGATCGTGGGCCACGGCGGGCACTTCACCTTCCGCGAGTTCATCAACGACGGCCTGATGACGCTCTTCTTCTTCCTCGTGGGGATGGAGATCAAGCGCGAGCTGTCCTCGGGGGAGCTGCGCACCTTCTCCCGCGCGCTCCTGCCCCTCATCGCCGCGCTGGGGGGCATGGTGGTGCCCGCCCTGCTCTACGTGGCCTTCACCCACGGCACGCCCGCGCAAGGGGGCTGGGCCATCCCCATGGCCACCGACATCGCGTTCGCCATTGGCTGCCTCACGCTGGTGAAGGCCCGCGTGGGTCATGGGCTGGTGGTGTTCCTCACCGCGCTCGCCATCTTCGACGACATCGGCGGCATCCTGGTCATCGCGCTCTTCTATGGCACAGGCCTCCACGTCGAATGGCTGGCGGTCGCCGCGGGGCTGGCGGCGGTCCTCTGGGGGCTCAACCGCTTCTACGTGCGCAACGGGCTGGCGTACGCGCTGGTGGGGCTGGGGCTCTGGTACGCCATGCACCACGGCGGCATCCACGCCACGCTGTCCGGCGTGGTGCTGGGCCTCGCCATCCCGGCGCTGCCCACCCGGCCGGGGCGCGAGGTGCTGGAGGAGCTGGCGGAGTACATCCGCGGGCTCGTGTCCCAGCCGGACGACGAGGGTGAGCGCGCCGCGCAGCTGCTCCACATCGAGGAGGCGCTGGAGGACATCGAGCCGCCGCTCAACCGCTTCGTGCACCTGTGGCACGGCTACGTGGCGTACGGCATCGTGCCGCTGTTCGCGCTGGCCAACTCCGGCGTGGACGTGTCCGGCATGTCGCCGTCCGACCTGCTCAAGCCCCTGTCGCTGGGCATCATCACCGGCCTCTTCGTGGGCAAGCAGGTGGGCATCTTCCTGTTCACCTGGGCGGCGGTGAAGGCGGGCGTGTCCCCGCTGCCCGCCGGGGCGAGCCTCGCGCAGCTGCACGGCGTGTCGGTGGTGGCCGGCATCGGCTTCACGGTGGCCCTCTTCGTGGGCGGACTGGCCTTCGCCGGACAGCCGTCCCTGCTGGCGGAGGCGAAGCTGGGCATCCTGACGGGCTCGCTGCTCTCCGCCGTGGTGGGCTACGTGCTATTGCGCTACGTGGCCCGTCCGCTCCAGCCGGCGGTGTCCGCTCCGTCATGAACCTCCAGGACCTCAACCGCATCCGGCAGATCACCCTCATCGCCGCCCGCCACGGCTTCGGCGAGGTGGCCGAGCGCGCGGGCGTGTGGCGCATGCTCGGCGGCCGCAAGGAGAAGGTGGAGGTTTCAGAGGAGGCCCGGCGCGCGTCCACCGCCCGCCGCTTCCGCCTCTTCCTGGCGGAGCTGGGCCCCACCTTCATCAAGCTGGGGCAGGTGCTCTCCACCCGCGCGGACCTGCTGCCCGCGGAGTTCGTGGACGAGCTGGCCACGCTCCAGGACCACGTGGAGGCCATCCCGCTGGAGGAGGTCCAGGCGCAGATCCGCGAGGCGCTGGGCAAGGACGTCCAGGAGCTGTTCGCGCAGGTGGACCCGCAGCCGCTCGCCGCCGCGTCCATCGCGCAGGTGCACCGCGCGGTGACGCTGGACGGCGAGGAGGTCGTCATCAAGGTGCAGCGGCCCGGCATCGCCCAGCGCATCGACGCGGACCTGGGCGTGCTGCGCTCGCTCGCGCGCCTGCTGGAGGCCGTGGTGGAGGAGACGGGCATCTACACGCCCTCCGGCATCGTGGACGAGTTCGACCGGGCCATCCACGAGGAGCTGGACTTCCTCAACGAGGCCACCAACATCCGGGCGTTCCTGGAGAACCACAAGGACCGCCCGTACCTCAAGATTCCGCGCGTGCACGCGTCGCTCTCCAGCCGCACCGTGCTCACGATGGAGTTCATCCGGGGGGAGAAGATCAACCCCGCCGCCCTGGCGGAGGCGGACCGCAAGCAGGTGGCCCAGAACATCCTGGAGGCCAGCTTCCGCCAGCTCTTCGACGACGGCCTCTTCCACGGCGACCCCCACCCGGGGAACCTGCTCCTCCTGGAGGACAACCGGCTGGCGCTCCTGGACTTCGGCGTCGTGGGCCGGCTCACGCGCCCCATGCAGGAGACGCTGGTGATGCTGTGCCTCGCGGTGGCGCTCAAGGACAGCGACTCCGTGGCGCGCATCCTCTACCGGGTGGGCGTGCCGGACGCGCGCGCCAACCTGATGGGCTTCCGCAACGACATCGAGTCCATCCTGGGCCAGCACCTGCCCACCACGCTGGGGCAGGTGGACGCCCGCACGCTGCTGCGCGACCTGCTGGACCTGGCCGTGAAGTACCGCATCCGCATCCCCAAGGAGTACGCGCTGCTGTCGCGCGCCTCCATCTCCACGGAGGGCATGCTGCGCGGCCTCTACCCGGAGCTGAACATCATCGAGGTCGCGCTGCCCTACGCGAAGGAGCTGATGGCGGGCAGGTACGATCCCACCCAACTCCAGGGCGGGCTGATGCGCACGCTCCTGCGCTTCCAATCCATGGCGCAGGATCTGCCCACGCAGCTGTCGCAGATCCTCCTGGACCTGGAGACGGGCAAGTTCAGCGTCACGGTGCGCGCGGAGCAGTTCGACAAGCTCAACGAGAACCTGCGCAGCGTGGCCGTCATCGCCTTCCTGGGCCTGTGCGCCTGCGGCTTCATCGTGGGCGCCTTCATCGCCTTCGCGCCCCGGCCGCCCATGTACGGCAACGTCCCGGTGCTGGGCATCGTGGGCATCGCGCTGTCGGCGGCGCTCTTCGGCGCGGTGCTCACCTGGTACCTGTTTGGGGGGCGCTTCGGGAAGGTCAGCGTCAGCCGCTTCCTGAAGAAGCGCCGGTAGCCCGGGCCGCCGTGCCCGACGACGTGGTGGGTGTGACACCGGCCCACCCATGGGCAGACAGGCCAGGGGGCGCATGTCACGAGAGCAAGAACCCATCCGTTGAGGGGTGCACAGTCGCGCGCGGCCCGGCTAGGCTGCGGGGCTTCCCGTTCTCCCCTCTAGCCCCCGTGCTCGAATTGTTCGCGAACCCATCCGCCGCCCGTCGTCCGTACCGCGCCCCGCTGGCCACGTTGTTCGCGGCCGCGCTCCTCGCCACCACCGCCGGCTGTGCTGGCGGGCTCGATGATCCCGAGCGCTTCACCGGAGGGACCTCCTCCTGCGCGCCCGGCACCACCGCCACGAGCCTCATCCAGGCGCAGTGCTTCGCGTGTCACTCCACTGAGACGAAGAACATCGGCGCGAACCTGGACCTCCAGGCGGCCGGGTTGCCGGGGCGGCTCTACACCACCACCGCGTCGTGCAACGCGGCGCCGCTGGCGGACAGCGCCAACCCCTCCCAGTCCTTCTTCCTGAAGAAGCTCTCCGCGTCGCCCGGCTGCGGCGCGCAGATGCCCCAGGGCAATCCGCTGAACGCGGCGGACACCGCGTGCATCTCCGAGTGGCTCATCGCCGGAAAGCCGAGCTCCCCGTGAAGACGCGCGCCCCCTACGCCTCGGCCGCCGCCCTCCTCGGCGCGGTGCTGCTCCTGGCCCCCGCGGCCCACGCCGCGCCGAAGAAGACGGCCCGGACGTCGCAGTCCTCTTCGAAGAAGTCGAAGGCCTCCACCGTGGCGGAGGCCCGCCGCGTGGCGGTGCTCGCCTCCGGTCCGCACGCGGACGCCGCGCGCGACGTGCTGGAGGCGGAGCTGGCCCGCCGCCCGGCCCGCTACGAAGTCGTCCCGGAGTCCGCGGTGCGCGCCGCCGCGTCGCGCCTGGGGCAGGACCCCACGCAGCCCGCCGGCGCCGCCGCCGTGGCGAGCGAGCTGGGCCTGAGCGCCGTGCTCGTCGCGGACACGGCCACCGTGGGGAAGAAGCCGCAGGTGCGCATCACGGTGCGCAACGGCAAGGACGGCAAGGCGCTGGCCTCGCCCGCGGCGGCCCGCCCCGCGACGGAGAAGCTGGTGCCCGCGGCCGTGAAGCGCCAGTGGACCGCCCTGGAGCGCGGCCTGCTGAAGTCCCGCGCGCCGGAGGCCGCGGCGGTGGCCCCCACGCCGCCCAAGCCCGTGGAGCCGGAGCCGTCGGTGAAGCCCGCGACGCCCATCGCGGAGACGCCCTCCACGACGCCGTCGGCCACGACGCCGAAGACGCCTGACACGGGGCCTTCCCGCAAGCCGGTGGCCGCCGCGCCGAAGCCGGACGAGGCGAAGGCGCCGGAGGACGGCGCCCCCACGCCGCAGGAGCTGCACTCCGCGCCGCTCGTTGAGGGCGCGGTGGGCCTGCGGCTCTTCGGCCGGTCGCTTCGCTACAAGGACGACGTGTTCGGGGTGCTCCGGCCCTACACGCTGGGCGCCGACGTGGGCGGCTTCGCGCTGCCGGGCGCGCCGCAGGTGTCGGGTGACATCACGGTCTACCCGCTCGCGCGCTTGAAGACGGGCGCCCTGGCGCGGCTGGGCATCACCGGCGCGATTGATCAGTCCTTCGGCTTGAAGTCCACCGGCTCCACGGGCGCGGTGTCGTTCCCCACCGTCGCGCGCGAGTGGCAGGCGGGGCTGCGCTACGTGGTGCCCTTTGGCGCGCGGGACCGGTACGGCTTCGAGATCACCGGCACCTACGGGATGAACACCTTCCGCGTGGACGCGGTGGACGGTGAGCGTCCGGTGGACCTGCCCAACGTGGAGTACAAGACCGCGGGCCTGGGGTTGGGCTTGAGGGCGGAGCTGACGGAGAAGCTCGATTTCAACTTCCGCCTCGGCTACCTGCACCCGCTGGACTCGGGCGAGCTGTCCTCGGACGCCTGGTTCCCCCGGATGTCGGCGGGCGCCGTCACGGGCAGCGCGATGGTGGCGTACCGGCTCAACCGCTTCCTGGACGTGCGGTTGAAGGCGGACCTGCGCCGCTACTTCTTCAAGTTCAACCCCGAGCCGGGCGACCCCTACGTCGCGGGTGGCGCGGTGGATCAGTATCCCGGCCTGTCGCTCCAGCTGGGCTTCCGCTACTGACCGTGCCCTCCCGTCGGTCCGTGTCACGCACGGACCGGCGGTGTGGGGGCTGGGTTCTCGATGCGCTCCGCTCTCTTCGCCCTGTTCGCGGCCGTTGGCGTGTTGCCCCTGGGGCCCGTGGCGCTCGCGGCCAACCCGCCCCTGCGCAGCTCGAACTACGCGATCGACGTGTTCCAGGGACCGGTGCTGGCACCCGTGCGGGTGTCGGGGCTGGCCGGCGCGTACGCGCCCCTCGCGGAGGGCGTGGAGGGCATCGGCGTCAACACGGCGGCTCCGGCGGCGCGCTCGCTCTATTCGACGAAGTACGTCGACTATGACCTGTCGCTGGGCTTCACGTTTCCCAACTCGCTGCGCGACACCGACTTCGATAACAACGGCAAGGTGGGCTTCGCCTACAAGGACTTCCTCTTCACCCAGATGGGTGGGCTGATCCAGTGGGGCCCCTGGGGCGTTGGGGGGCTCGCATCCCTCCAGAACTACACGCTGGGCCTGGACGCGAACGGGCAGCTCCTCCAGCTGAGCATGACCCGCTTCCAGCTCCAGCTCGCGCGCGCGCTGCTCGATCGCGAGCTGGTGGTCGGTGTCGGCCTGCGCGCGGTGTCCCTGGGAATCGACGCGGGTGAGGAGACGAAGACCAACCTCGCCAGCATGTTCGGCATCAACGTCGAGGCTGGCGCCCTCTGGACCCCGCTGGCGCTGCCGATGCGCGCGGCCCTGTCGCTCCGCGCCCCGGTCCAGGGGCGGCTGCTGCCGGGCAGTCCGACCCCCGCCGACGCTGACGGCAACGTGAGGGTCGCGGGCCTCTATCTGCCCTCCTCGGTCAAGCTCCCCTGGGAGATTGAAGCAGGGTTCGCCTACCAGTTCGGCCCCCGCCCTCTCCAGATCGCGTGGGGCCCGGACCGTGAAGAGCAATACAGGATCCTGCCGCGCGGGAAGCTGCTGCTGACGGGCTCGGTGCTCATCAGCGGCGCGGTGTCGAACGCCATCGGCTTCGAGTCCTTCCTGTCGCAGCAACTGGAGCGGTCCGGGCGCCGGGTCGTGTTCTCGCCGCGCGTGGGGGCGGAGATCGAGCCCATCGAGAATCGGCTCCAACTGCGCCTGGGCAGCTATCTCGAGCCCAGCCGCTTCGATGGCATCCAGCCGCGCCTGCATGGCACCGCCGGGGTCGAGCTGCGCCTGTTCCGGTGGTCTGTCTTTGGCCTGACCTCGCCCGAGACCTCATGGCGCATCAACAGCTTCATCGACGTCTCCCGCCTCTATCTCGCCTGGGGCGTGGGCGCCGGCATCTGGCACTAGTCGAGCCGGATTGGCCGCCGTCCAGGACGGGGCCCGACAGCGTTCGTTCAACCTGGACAGGCACAAGGCCTTGCGTGGCACGGCCCCCTTCGAGAGAACCAGTCGTAAATCTGGATAGCTAGCTTTAACAGCAAATGCCGGTAGGCTATACGTGGTCGCAGGCTCCGTCCGGCGCCAAGGGCAGGACCTCCCGTTGAAAGGCCGTGCACCCGGTCATGACGCCTCCTCGACGCATCAGCCCCAAGGCGGGCCTGCTCCTGTTCATCCCGTTTGTCTGTCTGACCCTGGCGGTTCGGAGCGTCGCGTTCGCGCCGCAAGGCGTGGACCTCGACTTCAGCGCGTATTGGGCGGCGGCCCGGATGGCCTTCTCCCACCAGACGAGCCCCTACAACGGCGAGACGCTGCGCGCCGTGGGAGGAGAATGGCTTCCAGGGCGACAGCCCGTACCGCCCTTCATCTACACGCCAACGGCCCTGCTGCCCTTCGGGCTCATCGAGCACCTGGAGTTCGTCACTGCGGCCCGGGTCATGCTCGTCATCAACCTCCTCGCCAGTGCGGCCATGTTTGCCTTCATGGCCTCCGCGCTTGGACTGACGAGAAGCCGGCGAACGTTCAGGTATGGGATTGTCTACACCCTGCTGTTCGCCCCCATCTACTCGTCGCTGGGCATGGGCCAGGTGAACCCGGTGTTGCTCCTGCTGGTCTGCGTTGTGTGGCACGTGCACCGGAGCGGGCGGATGGCGGGGGTGGGAGGCCTGGCCGGAGCGGCCGTGGTGTTCCTCAAGTTCCACTTCGGCCTGTTGCTGCTCCCACTCCTGTTGCGGCGACAGTGGCGGATCGCGCTCTGGGGCAGCGCGTTCCTCCTCCTGGGCGCGGGCCTGTCCTGGGCGCTACTGCCATTCGACGGCTGGAGCCAGTGGCATGAGCACGTCGTGCGGGCCAGCTCGCTCACCCAGTTGCCCAAGGGGCTCAGCGGGGTCACGGATCCGTCCAATCTGAGCGTGCCGGCCCTGACGGGACGCTTCCTGCTGAAGAACCCGGCGTTTCCAAGCAACCCGGTCCCGCCCTGGTTCGCCGCCGCGGTTCCCATGGTGTTGTGCGGCGCCATCGCGAGCATCGCGGTCGGAGTCCTGTGGCGCCTCAGCCGGACGCCCTGGACTCACGAACGCGCGAACCTGGAGATCTGCCTCGTGCTGGCGACCATCTTCGAGGTGTCGCCTGCCTCGTGGGGCTCGCAGTTGGTGTTCCTGCTGCCGGTCATCTACCTGCTGGGCTGTGAGGTGGTCGCGTCGCCGGAGGAGCCTTCCGCGCGGCGGCTCCTGCTGGGCGCCGCGATGTGCGTCGTGGCCGTGCACCCCATCTTCTTTCGGCTCCAGGCCTCCGGTGCCGTCCTGGGCGTGGCCACGCTGCGCTCCCTGGCGCCGCTGCTGTTGTGGGCTTCCCTGGTGATGTGGGCGCTGCGCCACGCTCCTGTGCGCAAGCCCGCCGAGGTGTCCCCCGTCACCACCGCGCCTGCCGTCTGAAGCCGCGCATTCGTCGCGTGGGTTCGCAAGCGCCTTGTCGCGCGCGGTCCCGCGCGTTTGACTCGAGGACCATGGCCCCTGTGCTTCATCGACTGTTCCTCGTGGGTGTCCTCCTCGTCATGGGCTGTGGAGGGCTGCGCCGGTCCCTCGCCGAGGAGGGCTATCTGCGACAGCAGCTGTATGACTACAGCTACGACGTCCCACTGGATGCGCTGTGGGGAGAGGCGGTGGCGGTGACGGCGCGGGCGGCCAGCGCGAAGGAGTGGACGGAGGGCACCCGGAGCGCGGAGGGGGTGCGGACCTTCGCGGTGAACTTCCCCGGGGCCAAGGCCGATTCGCTCGGCGAGACGGGGCTGCTCGTCAGGGGCTGGGAGGCGGAGGGACGCAGCCACCTCCACATCTTCCGCGTGTCCCAGCGCCGGCCACCTCCCCCCTCCGACCTGGGTTCGCGCGCCGAGGATCTGGAGATGAAGGTCCTGGAGCGCTTCCGTCCGGAAGACGCGCGGAGGTTCCAGGAGGGCGCGAAGCAGGCGGGCCAGCGCGCCCCGTAGGTGTCAGTTCATCGGCACGACGAGCACCTGGGGCCGCCGCGGGACGACGTCCACCTCCCGCACCTGCTCGTTCGAGCCCAGTTGGATGCGCACCGAGTGCCGTCCCGTCGGGAGCGACAGCCGGGCCACCTGGAACTCCGCGGGGAGGCTGAGCCAGCCCTGCTCCATCCGGGTGCCCACTTCGATGACCCGGCGGGAGAGGAGGACCCCGGCCACGGGCGGCAGGAGGATGTAGCTCGCCACCAGGCCCGTGTTCACCGCGATGGACCCAGCCCGCTCCGTATCGGAGAGGACCCCCAGCCCACCGCGGCGCAACAGCAGGTTCTCCAGGGAGGTGACGGTCTCGAAGGGCCACGCGTGGCCCCCGACCTCCACCGCGGCCCGCGCGTGGGACCAGTCGCGGGCGCAGACGGACCAGACGGATTCCATGGAGTTGGGCAACACGCAGCGCTGGGGAATCCTCCCCGCCTCCACGATGACGACCAGCTCCCCGTGCGAGTCCTGCGCGCCGGTCTCCTGCTCCCCCACCCCGGGGAGTAGACGCTCCAGCTCCGCGCGCTCCACGCGTTCCAGGCGCCGCGACTCGGCGAGGAGCTTCGGCTCCAGGTGCTTCAGGTGGGACGGCGCTCCGGGGGGCGCGCGCCGGGTGACGCGCCACGCCTCCAGGTAGTCGAGGAACGCCGACTCCTCGTTCCCCGCCAGCTCGTGCGCCAGCCCGCTGACGTACAGGCCGATGGCGCTGCGCTCCAGGTACGCGCGGAAGTCCTCGTCGAAGGGCACGAGCATCAGGTGCTGCTCGAACCGGGCGCGGTGCACCTTCTCCAGGTGCTGTCGCAGGTGCAGCGCGTTCGTCAGGCGCGCCTCCACGGCGGCTTCCTCGGGGCGTCCCAGCTGGAGGTAGTTGAGCGCGTTCAGCGTGTGCAGCGCCTGTCGCTCCAGCGTCCCCATGCGCCAGGGGGCGCTCCCGAAGAGCTCCTCGGACAGCCTCACCGTCTCGCGAGCATCCGCGAGCGCCGCCGTTTCGTTCAGGGCGCGGCTGCTCGCCTCCCACGCCCCCGCGCGGTGCAGCAGCCCGCCCTGGTCCGCGCTGACGAGCAGGGCATCCAGCGAGGCGCGGCTCGCCTCGGCGTCCAGCTCCTTCAGCGCCTCGGTGTACTGGCCCGCTTCCGCCAGGGTGCGCACCTGCGCGGTGTGCAGCACATAGCTGGGGGTGCACGCTGTCAGCAGCGCGAAGAGCGACAACCCCAGGCGGACGCTCGGGACGTGAGGATGCATACGGGCCGTGAGCGTAGAGCGTGTCCGCGAGAGAGGCGAGGCCTGCCCTCGGGGGGCCTCCGCCCCGGGACGCGCCTACCGGTAGACGGGTTGGATGACCGCGCCATCGTCCAGCTCGGCCGGGAGGTCGCTCGCGACGAGCTCGCCGGGCTTCAGCCCCTCCTTCACCTGGATGCGGGTGCCGTCACTCGTGCCAATCGAGATGGGGACGAGCCGGATCTTGTTGTTCTCCACGACCGCGGCGCGGACCTGACCCGAGCGCACGATGACGGCCGCGTCAGGAACGGTCGGGAACGGCGGGGTGGTGACGTTCACCTCGACGTGCACGAACGTCCCCGGCAGGATCCCGACGTTCCGGTTGTCGAGCCAGATCTCGGACAGCATCGTGCGCGTGCGAGGCTCCAACTGGCCCGAGATCCGCGAGACGCTCGCCTGGAGTCGGCGGTTCGGCTGGTCATCCGTCCAGACGACCGCCGGGTCTCCGACGCGGATCGACGTCGCGGCGTCCTGGCCGAGGTACACCGTGATGCGCAGCGTGCTCGTATCCGCCAGGTCGACGATGGGCTGCGCCGCCTGCGTCGAGCCCGTCGCCGCGGGAATGAGCGCGCCCGGGTCGGCATAGCGCGCCGTCACCAGCCCGGAGAATGGCGCTTCGATCACCTGGTAGCTGTGCAGCTCGCGCGTCCGCCTCAGCGTCTCCATCGACGTGCGCAGCTGCGCGTCCGCGACCTCGTGGTCCTGGCGCGACATCACCCCCACCCGGGCCAGCTCCTCGGCCCGCGCGGCCAGCTGGCGGCGCAGGTTGAAGTCCGTCTCGGCCGCGCGCACGTCCTGCTCCGTCTCCGGAGACCAGAGGATCGCGAGCACGTCGCCCTTCTTCACGCTCAGGCCCTTGTCGGTGTTGATCTCGCGCAGGTAGCCCGGAATCTTGGCGTACAGCGTCGTGGACAGGAACGGCCGCGCTTCTCCGGGCAGCGTGAGGCGCCGCGATGCGCCCCCTTTCTCCACCTTCGTCACCAGGACCGTCGGGCCGAGGTTCGCCGCGCGCTGGCGCTGGTCGGCCCCTGCCCGCTCGCTGGCTCGCCGATGCAGATACAGCACCGCGACCGCCGCGACGGCGACGAGCACGAAGACGGCGCCGACGAGCTGGGTCTTGCGGCGGCTCACGGCAGCGGCTCCATTTCCTTCTTCAGGCGGGCGTCGTGGAGGTGCTTCGAGGGCTCCTTGCGCCGCAGGAGGGCGTAGACCAGCGGCACCACGAACAGCGTGACGAACGTGGCGACCAGCAGCCCGCCAATGACCGCCCGCCCGAGGGGCGCGTTCTGCTCGCCGCCCTCGCCCAGCGCGAGCGCCATCGGGAGCATGCCGAGGATCATCGCGAGCGCGGTCATCAGCACCGGGCGCAGGCGCGTCTGTCCGGCGACGACCGCCGCGTCGAGCGCATCGAGGTTCCGCTCGACGCGGATGTCGTTGGCGAAGTTCACGAGCAGGTTCGAGTTCGAGACGGCGATGCCAATCACCATGATGGCGCCCATCAGCGACTCGACGTTGATGGTCGTGCCCGTCGCCGCGAGCATCCACACCACGCCCATGAGCGCGCCGGGAATCGCGACCATGATGATGAACGGGTCGAGCCAGGACTGAAGCAGCGTCGCGAGCAGCAGGTACACCAGCACGATGGCGACGATCATCCCCAGCGCCAGCGCGGAGAAGGAGTGGAACATCGCCTGGCTCTGCCCGCGCAAGGCGATGCTGGCGCCGGGCGGCAGTGTCTTGGTCACCCGCTCGATCACCCGGTTGACGTCGCGCGCGACGCCGCCCAGGTCGCGCCCCTCGACGCTGGCCTGGATGTTGAGGAGCGGCCGGGCCGTGTACTGGTCCAGCCGCGCCGCGTTGGTCGTCAGCGTCGTGGTCGCGATGGTCCCGAGCGTGGGCGCGATCCGCGCCATGGACAGGGTGCCCGCGTACGTCCCGGCGTTCGTCGTCTGCGTCGTCGTCGTGAAGGCCGCGGAGGCGGACAGAGGGGTGGACGAGACACCCATGACGTCCCGGATGTCGAGGACGGGCGTCTGCACCACCACCGGGTAGTTCACGTTGTTCTTCGGGTCGACGAAGAAGTTGGGGTTGGACAGGCTCGTGCCCGTCAGCGACGTCAGCAGGCTCGACGCCGCGTCTTCAATGCTCAGGCCGATCTGCATCGCCCGCGAGCGGTCGACGTTGACCGCGAACGCGGGGTGCTCCAGGACTTGAGGAATGCGCACGTCGGCGATCCCGGGAATGACGCGGATGTCGTCGAGCATGCGGCGCGCGACGGCGTACAGCGGTTCGATCTGCTGTCCCTGGAGCTGGACGTCGATGATCGCCGATGAGCCGAAGTTGAGGGCCTGGGTGATCACATCGCCTGACTGGAAATAGAGGACCGAGCCGGGGAAGCGGGGCACCACCTCGTCGCGGATGCGCTGCCGGTAGAGCGCGCTCGGGCGGTGCTTGGGGGCGAGCTGGATGAGGATGTCGGCGTCCTGCTCGCCGATGCTGTCGCTCTGCACGTAGGCCAGGTTGACGGGGATGGGGACGCCGATGTTGTCGTTGATCGTCACCAGCTCCTCGGCGGGGATGACCTTGCGGATCTCCTGACCCAGCTCCGCGACCAGCCGCTCGGTGTCCTCGATGCGGCTGCCGATGGGCGCGCGGAAGTGGATCTTGAGCTGCCCGGTGTCCACCGTCGGGAAGAAGTCCAGGCCGACCAGCGTGGCGAGCGCGCCCGAGGCCAGGAACAGCAGGAAGAAGATGAGCAGGACGAACACCGGCAGGCCGAGCACCGTCTTCAACACCGAGGCATAGCCGCGCTCCAGGCGCTCGAAGGAGCGGATGCGCCACGCGTTGAAGCGCTGCCAGCGGGAGGGCTTCCTCGACGGATCGAACTGCTCCGACTCGGGCGGCTCCTTGCCCAGCAGCAGGTGTGACATGGCGGGGACGAGCGTGCGCGACAGCAGATACGAGGCGAGCATCGCGAACACGACCGACAGCGCGAGCGGCACGAAGAGGAAGCGCGCCGGCCCCGTCAACGAGACCACCGGGCAGAACACGATGCAGATCGTCAGCGTCGTCGCCAGGGCTGGCATCGCGACCTGCCGCGCGCTGTTGAGCACGGCCACCGCCAGCCGAGGCTCGTGGACGCGGTTGCGGTTGATGTTCTCGATCTCCACGGTCGCGTCGTCGACCAGCATGCCGATGGCCAGCGACAGCCCGCCCAGCGTCATCAGGTTGAGCGTCTGGCCGGTCAGGAAGAGGCCGATGATGCTGCTCAGGATGGCCAGGGGGATGGACGTGCAGACGACGAGCACGCTGCGCCAGGAGCCGAGGAACCCGAGGGTCATCAGCGCGACCAGCAGCGCCGCGGTCGCGCCCTCTCGGACGACGCTCCACACCGCCGCCCGCACGAACACCGACTGATCGAAGTCGATGCGGAGCTCCATCCCATGCGGCGCCGCGGCCTTGAGCGTCGGCAGCATCTCACGCACCGAGTCCACCACCACCAGCGTCGAGGCGGTGCTCTTCTTCAGGATCGCGAGGTAGGTCGCGCGTCGCCCGTTCACGCGCACCACGTTCTCCTGGACCGCGTAGCCAGAGTGCGCGATCGCGACATCTCCCAGGTACACGATCGCGCCGTCGACGAGCTTGATGGGGATCCGGTTGAAGTCCTCGTAGCTCGTCGGGCTGGAGTTGAGCAGCACGTCGAACTGCCGCCACCCGATGCGCGCCGAGCCGGCCGGCAGGATGACGTTCGAGGTCAGCACCGCGTTGACCACGTCCTGCGGGGAGAGGCCCTTGGTGGCGAGCTTCACCGGATCGATGTCGACGCTCACCTGACGCGTGGCACCCCCATAAGGCGGCGGCACCTGGAGGCCTGGGATGGTGAACAGCCGCAGGCGCAGGAAGTTCTGCGCATAGTCGAACACCTCCAGCTCCGACTGGTTGGAGCTGGAGAGGGTCAGCTGCGCGACGGGGATGTTGGAGGCGTTGAACTGCAGGATGTTGGGCGTGGTGATGCCCGGCGGCATGAAGCGCAGCTGCTGCTGCGTCTGGGCGGTGATCTGCGCGATCGCCGCGTTCACGTTCACGTCCCGCGCGAAGTAGAGCTTGATGATGCCGGTCCCGAGGATGGACTCCGCCTCCATGTGCTCGATGCCGTCGACGGTCGTCGAGTACCCGCGCTGCGCGACGAGCAGCACGCGGTTCTGCATGTCCGACGCGGTGAGGCCCGGGTAGTTGTAGACGACGATGACGACGGGGATGTTGATGGCGGGCAGGACGTCCGTGAGCATGCCGCGCACGGAGAGGAACCCGAGCAGCACGATGACGATGCAGAACGTCGCGACCGAGTACGACCGCCGGAGCGCCAACAGGACCAGCCACATGCGTCATCCCCCTAGGGCAGCGATCCGGTAGGAGGGAAATGCCCCGTGGCGTTCAGCAGATCGAGCTGCGCCTGTCGCTCGTCGTTCTCCGCCAGCGCCGCGGAGATCTCCGCGTTGCGCGACGCCAGCTGTGCGTCGATGACCTGGAGGTCGTTCGAGAGTCCGGTGCGGTAGCTCACGGTCGTGAGGCGCAACACCTCCGTGGAGAGCCGCGCCGCCTCCCGCGCCAGCTCCAGCGCGGTGCGGGCGCGCTCGAGTTCGACGAGCGCGGTCCGGACATCGGAGCGGACCTGCCGCACCGTGGCGCCCAGCCGGACCCCCGCCTCGCTCTCCAGCGCGCGGCGCTCCTTGAGCAGCCCGTACCGAAGGCCGCCGTCGTAGACGGGGAACGCCACCATCACCAGCAGCTGCCAGCTCTCGGTGGGGAGGGTCTGCGTCGGCGGGGTCTGGTATTGGACCTCGAAGCTGGCGGACGCGGACGGCATGAAGTCCGCCCAGGAGTCCCGACGCACCTTCGCGGTGGCGAACAGCCGCTCGCGCGCGAGGCGCAGGTCGCTGCGGAGCCGGTCCGCGTCCTCGAGCGCGCGCCGGAGGTCGGACGGCGCCGCCGGGAGCTGGATCTCCGCGGAGACGTCCACGGGGGCGCTCTCCCCGAGCAGGATGCCCAGCTGCTCCTGCAAGCGAACGAGGAGGAACCGGGTGCGCTCCAGCTGGGCGCGGTCGGTGAAGTAGAGCGCGGAGGCGCGCTGGAAGTCGACCAGCGTCCCGTTGCCCGCGTCGAGCCGCGTGCGGGTGTAGTCGACGTGCGCCTCCGCATTCCGCACGGCGTTCTCGTCGGCCTGCACCAGCTTCCGCTGCACCAGCACCGAGAGGTAGACCTGACTCACCGTCACCGCGAGTTGCCGGCGCACGTCTTCGGCCCCGAGCCGCGCCACGGTGACGTTGTCGCGCGCCTGGGACCATTGGACCCAGCGCCGGGGGTCGAGCCCGATCCCCACGGTCCCCGCGGCGTTGAAGCCGATCCTCGGCAGGATGACGCTGGTCGGGGTGCCCGTCGTGAGGCGTGCGCTGTTGAGCTGGGTGTAGGTCGCGGCCAGCGTCCCCGTCGGCAGGGACCCGGCGCGGACCTGCTCGACCACGGCGCGCGCCCGAGCGATCTCCTCCGAGGCGATGAGTGCGTCGGGGTTTCGGATGAAGACCCTGCGCAGCGCCTCGGTGAAGGACAACCGGATGGGCTCGGTCCCTGGTTCTGGCCAGGCGCGTGCGGGCGCCAGCAGTGCGAGGCATGCCCCGACCACTGCCAGCTGCCGGTGATGGCCCGCCCCGCTCCCTGGCTTGCGCATCTGCTCACGCCGCTCCAACCCGCCAGCTCACCCACGACCGAGGCGGCTCAGCGCAACGTCTCCCGAACGACCGGATGAAATGTCGCCCCCCTGGGCTTCCGTCTGGATCACGGCGGAGGAGGAGGCCGCCGACATGATAGGCCTGACGTGAGGTGGAATAAGCAGTCCGGCGGGGCCGGGCATTGTCCTGGGGAGGGCAATGCCCGCGGCAGCCGAGCCCGCGGCGCTGACAGCCTCCGGGCGAGCGTGAGGAGAGGGATTGCCAGAGGCAGGGGGCGCATCCCAGGTTTGGCTTCTACGTACGAACGAAGAGCACGGATGGTGGAGGAGGACGGGGCGCGCGGGCGGGCAAGCCACTGCTGTGTTTCGACGGAGGTTGCCATGCCGAATCAACGCGACTCCCTGAGCCGCCTTCCGCGTCTGCGCGCGGGGCTGCTCCTCGCCGCGCTGTCCGTGACAGGGTTGATGGCCGCGTCGCAATGCGGGGGCGGAGGTGGAAGCTGCCAGGCCTGCCGCGACGACTGTGAGCGCAATGGCATCCCCGCCAGCCAATGCAATTGCGAAGGCTGCACGCAACGCTAGGGGCTCGCCATGCCAGGACTCGCGACCCGTCTGGTGATCGCCCGGCGCGCGCTGGATTCACTCAAGGCGGCGGGTGCGCCCGAGGCCGCCGTCATCGAGGCGAACCCGGAGTGGTACCACCTGGGGGCGCTGGGCCCGGCGCTGGGGGACTTCGTCCCGTTCGAGACCACGGCCGGGTTGGGAGGGGGCCGGGCGCCCTACTACAGCCTCTGGGTGGAGGTCCTTCGGTTCGCCGTGGGGGACCCCACGGACGGCACCCCGGGCGTCGTGCCGGTGCTGCGCACGTTCCAGGAGTTCCTGTCGCGCGTGACGCGGCTCGTGAAGGACCATGACTTCGATGGGCTGGTGGCCTTGAGGGACAGCGGTGGGCTGGACGTGGTGCAGCAGGCCTCCTCCGACCTGGGCCGGGTGATGAAGCGGTTCTCCGACAAGGACAAGCTCGCGGACATCGGCAGGAAGATGGGGCGCAACAGCAAGCCTCCCCTCCTCAATCCCACGACCCTGATTCCGCCGCGGCAGTGGAACGGGCGAGACTGGCTGCACTGGAAACGCCCGGGGACCTTCGCGACCCGGCTGCGAGCCCAGGCCGAGGCCAGCGGCGATCCGCGCTTCATCGCGTACGCGCTGGGCTGGACGGTCGCCTACGCCTCGCTCGCGTGCGGCACGGGCTTCATGAACTCGCTGGTCGGCTCCAGCTACCGGAACCACTGGTGGCGCACGCGCTTCATCGGGCACTTCGTGGATGCCTGGGTCTGGGGCTTCTATGGCGCGGACGCGACGTTGGACGCCACGGGCGCCCCGACGCCTCCCTTCACCGCCTGGCCGGGCCTCTGCGCCGCGCGGCTGCACACCCTGGTGGACGTCGCGGGCGGACTGGACGCGGAGCAGCTGGGCCGGAGCGTCGTCGCGGATGAAGCGCTGCCCCACGTGCTGCCCCCGGCGTTCACGGCCTTCTGGATCAACGCGTGGACGGAGGCCTACGGGTCCCACGAGGGCCCGCTCTTCACCGAGGAGCGGCTCCAGGTCGCCTACCTGCTCCTGTGGATCCAGCTCTGGTTCCAGACGTCCGGGGACGTCATCGGCTGCAATCCCATGCCCCCGGCGGACCCGCCGGATGCGTGTTCGGACAAGACGCCGCCCGTCTGGGCGGACCCCACCCTCATCGATCCCCAGACGAACGCGCCCTTCAAGGCGCCGCCCCCGAACGCCAAGCATGATCCGGACGTGGGGGAGATCGTCTCCGGCATCATCCTGGCGTTGGCGGGGGTCGTCTCCTGCGCGCTGGGCGGCTTCGCGGTGGGCGCGGGCGCCATCGCGGGCGGAGTCGCGATGATGGTCGACGGCGAAGAGACGCTGAACTGGGATGAGCTGGAGTGCCAGCTCCACTGGACCTCCGTCTACCTGTTCAACGGGCTGGACGCGCTCCACAAGCTGACGGTGTTCGCGGGGCTCCAGCCCCCCTTCCCCGCCGATTTCGATCTGCCCTCGCGGCAGCTCACCTTCACGGACAACCTGCCGCTCTCGTACCTGAGCGCCGCGAGCGTCTGCCGGAGCCGGGGCATGGAGGGGTTGCACGTGCCCTGGACGGGCACGCTCAGCACCTGGAACACCTACCCGGATGGGACCGCGGCCGAGCAGCCCATGAGTGATGTCTGGCCCTTCTCCGGGCTGTGGCCCTCCGCGATCGTCGACGACGCGGCCGCGAACGCCGCGACGGAGGACCTGGCCCGGCCGCCCGCGAGCTGGCCCGGAGGCATCCACGGCTCGTTCGGCCCCGCCGTGCAGGCGGGGGTCCAGCTCATCCAATCCCACGCACCGCTGCCGGACTGGAACCTGGACAACGACCGGGGCCGCGGGTGGCTCACCTGGGAGCTGTCGGCGCCCTACACGGACCCGGTGAACGCGGTGCCAGAAAGCGAGGGGTGAGCGATGCGCCGGCAGGACGAGAACGAACCCTGGCCCGAGGGACTTGAAGCGGTCCCCCAGGGCGTCTGGCTCATCGCGCCCCATGGCGACGCGGACGAGGGACTCCGACCCGTGCCCGCGGGCCAACCCTTCTGGGAGTCCCCCTACATCTGGATGCGGGACGCGGAGGGCCAGCTGCTGACCCAGGCCGTCGCCGGTGAGCCGGTCTGGGTCTTCGCGAGGATCCGCAACCGCGGGACCCTGACGTCCTTCCCGACGCACATCTCCTTCGCGTTCATCGACGCGGCGCTCGGCATTCCCCCGAGCGCTCCGAAGGTCTTCGGCGAGGTCCGCACGAACGTGCCTCCGAACCAGCTGGGGCCTGGGGTGGTGGACGTGGCCTGTCCCGTGCCGTGGGTGCCCGGTGCGTACAGCACGCACGCGTGTCTGCTGGTGATGAGCGACGGCGAGCTGTGGGACCGGCCGACGGTGCCCTGGAACCCCCAGCTCGACCGGCACGTGGCGCAGCGCAACGTCACCATCACCGCCGCGAGCCCCGGACAGACGCTCGTGCTGCCGCTCCTCGCCACGCCGTTCATGGAGGGGGCGGAGACGCTGGCCTTCGCCGCGCAGGCCGCCTGGGTCCAGGCGCGCGAGCCGGCCCAGGCCCTGCGCTACGTCCCGGAGGGGCGCGAGCCTCGGGGAACCCAGGTCGAGCCCGGGGTGCTGAAGGAAGCCCTCCGGTGGGAGCGCATCGACGTCGTCGACCGCCGGGAGGAAGGGACCGTGAGGTTCCCGAAGCTGGAGGGCGGCGAGGCCCCGGGCTACGTCACCGTGGGCGAGCGCTTCGAGTCCCGCCCCCTGGAGGTCTGGCGCGTGGACGCCGACTTCACGGTTCCCGCGCCTCCGGATGACTCCCCTTTCCTGCTCCTGCGCATCGCGCAGACAGAGGACGGCCTCATCACGGGGGGCTACACCGTGCTGCTTCAAGTCCGCGAATGAGCCGCCGGACGGCGCCCGGTCCACGGGCGCCGCGCGGGGCCACGCGTCCGTCACACGGGCCGGCGGAAGAGGTCGCCCAGGTCGGCCGGGAGCTGGGACGCCACCGCCGCGACCTCCTGTTCGGGGATGCGGTCGCGCACGGCGGTGAAGACGGCGGTGACGACGCGGAAGGCCTGATCGGGCTTGATGTTCAGGTGGTCCGCCACGTCGGTGATGAACTCATCGCGGCCAATGCGCTTCGCGCGAGACGGCCCCCGGTGCACCGCGCAGGCGCCCAGGATGGCGCCGATGCCGCCGGTCAGCGAGCGGAAGAGCTTCACGTCCTCGCCATCCGACAGCCGCCGGGCGAGCGAGCAGAACACCGCGCTGGCGGCCTCCCGGGCCTCCAGGCCCTGGCTGTGCATGACCGCGTCCCCCTGGATCTCGTCCAGGAACGGCTGGAGCTCGAGCGACTCGTCGCGCTCCTTGACGGGCACGTTGTGGGTGTCCTGCGAGGGAGGAAGGTGCGAGGCCATGGGCGCGTCTCCGAAGGTTCAGGGGCCCCGGAAACGGGGCCGTGTCCGGGAAGACGCTGCGCATGCGCGGGAATGCCTGCATCGTCCCGGGCCCGCCATGCCCGGCCGCCCGCCTCCTGGGAGCAGGCCCGTCACCGGGGCCGGGTGACGAGCTCCCTGCGCCCGATGGGGCTGATGCCCCGGGCCAACAGCCGCCGGGCCGCGAGCACGGACACGCAGTCATCCGTGCTGTGGATGTCGCCATAGAACGTCAGCAGCGTGGCGGGCTCCACCACCCGCATGTCCCCCACCTGCACGGAGGGCACGTTCCGGACGAACACGTCCAGGATGACCTTCGCGCCTTCCAGGTACTTCGCGTACCGGTAGAAGTTCCTGGAGGTCGCGTCGAAGCGCGTCCAGATGCGCGCGAAGCCCCGCGTCCCGAGCAGCCCCACCAGCTCCGCGAAGCGCTCGGGGGCGACGAAGAGGTCCACGTCCTTGTGGTCGTGGTCGATCTTCAGCTCGTCATGCGGTGGGGCCATGAAGTGCCAGGCCCAGCCGCCGGAGAGGGTGACGAGCGGGGCCAGGGCGCGCAGCTCCACCTCCGCGATGCGGAGGCGGTCTGCGTTCCAGGGCTCATCCGCCCGCTGTGGATTGCGTGGGTCGCCCATGGCGTCCTCCCGAGTGGCGCGGAAGGACGCGGCGGAACGACCAGCCTGACGGCTACGGGTGCGTCACCGGGTGGGGCGCGTCGTGGACGGGCGCCTCGTCGCCCCCGTCCCTGCCCCCGCGCAGCCGGTTGCCCAGCCGCGTCTTGATGCGGTCCGCCACCACGTAGAAGGCGGGCACCACGAGCAGGCTCAGCACCGTGGACACCGACAGGCCGCCCAGCACCGCGATGGACATGGGGGCGCGCGTCTCGCTGCCCGCACCCAGCGCCAGCGCCGCCGGCACCGCGGACATCATCGTCGCCGTGGACGTCATCAGGATGGGCCGCAGGCGCACCGGGCCGGCGCGCAGCATCGCCTGCATCGCGTCCAGGCCCAGCTCGCGCTGCTGGAGCGCGTAGTCCACCAGGATGATGGAGTTCTTCTTCACGATGCCCATCAGCAGCAGCAGGCCGATCATGCTGAAGATGTTCAGCGTGTTCCCCGTGATGAGCAGCGCGAACGACGCGCCCGCCACGGACAGCGGGAGGATGGTCAGCACCGTCACCGGGTGCAGGAACGAATTGAACTGCGCGCCCAGCACCATGTACGCCACCGCGATGCCCAGGAAGAGCGCGAAGAGGAGGCTGCTCATCGAGTCGCGGAACGCCACGCTCGCACCGCCCGCCACCACGCGGATGCCGCCGGGCAGATCCTTCCCCAGCCGCTCCACCGTGGCCAGCGCCTCCTCCTGGTTCGACCCTGGCGCCACGTTGGCGTACAGGCTGATGGCGCGCTCGCGGTCGCGCCGGGTGATGGCCTGCAACGCGGGCAGCTCCTGCTGCGACACCAGCGACGACAGCGGCACCAGCGTGTTGTTCGCCGTGCGCACCTTCAGGAGCGCCAGGTCCTCCGGCCGCGAGCGCTGGCTCGCGAGCAGCCGCATGCGCACGTCGATGCGCCGCCCGCCGCTGCTGTACTTGCCCACGCGCACCCCGCCCACCAGCGCGTTCACCGTGGACGCCACCGCCTGGATGGGCACGCCCAGGTCCGCCGCGCGCGCCCGGTCCGGGGTGATGCGCAGCTCCGGCTGGCCCAGCTGGTAGTCCGTGTCCAGGTCCACCACCTTGCCGGACGCCTGGAGCTGCTCGCGCAGGTCCTGGCTCGCCTCCACCAGCTTGTCCCAGTCCGAGCCGCGCACGCTGAACTCCACCGGGAAGCCGCGCTGCGCGGTGAAGCCCGCCTGCGACAGGTCCTGCACCACCGCGCGCAGGCCCGGGTAGCCGTTCAGCTCCTTGCGCAGCACCTGCGCGAACTCCGCCTGCGACATGCGCTGATCCGTCGGCACCAGCGTCAGGTTCATGTTGCCCGCGTTGACGCTGGACCCGCCGCCCACCACCACGAACACGCGCGTCACCTCCGGACGGCTGGCGACGAACGCCTCCGCGCGCTTGAACAGGCGGTTGGTCTCCTCCAGGCTGCTGCCCACCGCCGTCTGCAGGCGCACGGACATGCGGCCCTGGTCCTGCGACGGCACGAACTCACCGGGCAGCGCCTTGAACGCGAACGCGCTCAGCACCAGCATCGCCACCGCGACCAGCAGCACGCGGTAGGGCCGCACCAGCCCCCAGCCCAGCACTCGCGCGTACAGCGCCTCCAGCTTCGAGAACGCCCGGTCCACCACCACGCCCACCCGGCTGCGGTGCTCGCGCGACGTCTTGAGCAGCTGCGCGCACCGCGCGGGCGCCAGCGTGATGGCCTCCACGTAGGACAGGAGCACCGCCACGCACAGCGTGACGCCGAACTGGAGGAAGAACTTGCCGATGATGCCCTTCATGAAGACGACGGGCAGGAAGATGGCCACCACCGCCAGCGTCGCCGCCAGCGCCGCGAAGGTGATCTCCGCGGTGCCCTCGCGCGCCGCGCGCACCCGGTCCTTCCCCTCCTCCGCGTGCCGGAAGATGTTCTCCAGCACCATGATGGCGTCGTCCACCACGATGCCTACCGCCAGCGCCAGTCCCAACAAGGTGAACGTGTTGAGCGTGAAGCCCAGGAAGTAGATGACCGCCACCGTGCCCAGCAGCGACATGGGGATGGCCAGGACGACGTTGAGCGTGCTGGACAGCGAGCCCAGGAACACCCAGCACACGAACGCGGTGAGGATGCACGCGAGCAGCAGCTCGAACTCGATCTCGTGCACGCTCTCCTCGATGAACTGCGTCGAGTCGAAGTTGATGCTCGCGCTCATGCCCTGCGGCAGGTCCTTCTGCAGCTGCGCCAGCACCTGGCGCACCTCCTGGGCCACCGCCACCGCGTTCGCGCCGCGCTGCTTCTTGATGCCCAGCGCCTGCGCGGGCTCGCCGTTGACGCGCGCCAGCCGGCGCTCGTCCTCGAAGCCGTCCTCCACGATGGCCACGTCGTGCAGGTACACCGGGCGGCCGCCCTCCTCGCGCACCACCACGTTCTGGAGCGTCTCCAGGTCCAGCGCCTCGCCCATGAAGCGCACGTTGACCTCGCGGCCCTCCGTCTCGATGCGGCCCGCGGGCAGCTCCACGTGCTCGCGCTGGAGCGCGGCGATGACGTCGGTGACGGTGAGCGCGTGCGCGTCCATCTTCTGCGCGTCCACCCAGATGCGCACGTTGCGCTCCAGCAGGCCGCCCAGCATGACCTCGCCCACGCCGGGCACCGTCTGCAGGCGCTCCTTCACGCGGTAGCGGGCGAAGTCGCTCACCACCTGCTGGGAGAAGGGGCCGGACACGCCCAGCCACATGATGGGCTGGTCCTCCGGGTTGGACTTGGAGACGACGGGCGGATCGATGTCCAGCGGCAGCCGGCGCTGGGCCTGGCTCACCTTGGTCTGCACGTCCTGGAGCGCCAGGTCCACGTTGCGCGACAGGTCCAGCTCCACGGTGATGTTCGCGCTGCCCTGGCGCGCCGAGGACGTGATGCTCTTGACGCCCTCCACCTGCGTGACGGCCTCCTCGATGGCCTCGACGACGTCCGACTCCACCGCCTCCGGGTTCGCGCCCTCCCACGACACGGAGATGTTGATGGTGGGGAAGTCCACGTCCGGGAACTGGCTGATGCCGATGCGCTGGGCCGCCACCAGTCCGAAGATGATGGTCGCCGCCATGATCATCCAGGCGAACACCGGCTTCTTGATGCAGACGTCGGTGATGCTCATGGACGGCCCTCCGCGCCCGCGCCGCCCTCGGTGCGGGCCTCTCGCGGCGGCTGCTCACCGTTGAGCTGGGGCTTGGGGCTCTCCGTGGAGACGCGCACGGCGACGCCGTCGCGCAGCGCCTCCGCGCCGCGCACCACCAGCGTCTCACCGGGCTTGAGCCCCTCCTTCACCTCCACGCGCCCGTCGGACGTGCGCAGCCCCAGCGCCAGGATGCGCTCGCGCGCCTTGTTGTCCACCACCACGAACGCCAGGAAGCCGCGCTCGCTGGGGCGGATGGCCGTCTGCGGAATCACCGGGCTGCCCCCGCGCGACTCCACCGGCACGCTCACCGTGGCGAACGCGCCGGGGCGCAGCTTCTGGGCCGCGTCCCCCGTCACCTCCGCGGTCACCGCCACCATGCGGCTCTGGTCGTCCGCGCTCGCGGCCACGTAGGTGATCTTCGCCGCGTACGTCCCCCCGTCGGAGCGCACCGTGAAGCGCGCGCTCATCCCCGGGGTGATGCGCGTCACGTCCGCCGCGGGCACGTTGAAGCGCAGGAGCAGCGGCTCGCGGCGCAGCAGCGTGGCCAGCACCACGCCCGGCTGCACGTACTGGCCCGTCTGCACGGTGCGCGTCTGGAGGACGCCGTCCATGGGCGCGCGCACGTACGCGTCGCGCTGGTTGAGCTGCGCCTGATCCAGGAGCGCCTTCGCGGACGCCACGTCCGCCTGGGCGGTGGCGGCGCGGGCCTGAAAGGTTTCCAGCTGTTCGGCGGGCAGCAGGCCCGGGCTCTGCGCGTTGACCTCCGCGCGGCGCTGGGCGCCGGCCTTCGCCTCCACCAGCGAGGCCTGGGCCTTCTGGAGCGCGGCCTCCGCGCTCCGCACGGCGATGGCGTAGCGCGCGGGTTCGATCTCCGCCAGCGTGTCGCCCTTCTTCACCGCCTGGCCCTCGCTGAAGTTCACGCGCTCCAGGGCGCCCGGCACCCGCGCGGTGATCTGCACGCGCTCGAAGGCCTCCACCGCGCCCACGGCGCTGACCGCGTACTCCACGTCGCGCGCCTCCACGGGCGCGACCTCCACGGGGAACTGGAGGGGGCCGCGGCCGGACACGCCGCTCTTGCCGCCGCCCTGCGCGGGCGCGTCCTTCTTGCAGCCGGGAGCCAGGGACAGCACCGCCAGCGACAGGGCCAGCATTCCAGTGCGTTGCATTGCCTTCACGGTTCCTTCCCAAGGGGATTGAGTCCGACAGCGGCCCGGAGGCCCAGCAGGGCCACGCCCAGGCTGTAGCGGTTCTGCGCCAGCGCGACCTCCGCTTCGAAGAGGCTGAGCGACGCGTCCGCCAGCGTGAGCGCGGTGGACAGGCCCTGGCGGTAGAGGATGCCGGTCTCCGCGGCGTTCTTCCGCGCGGCGAGGGCGGCCTGCTCGCTGCGCGCGAGCGCCGCCCGGGTCGTCTCCAGGTTCACCCGCGCCTGTTCGATGTCCACCGGCACGCGCCGGGTGGCGGCCTGGGTGTTCAGCTCCGCGGCGTTGGCGTTGGCCACGCGCTCGTGGCGCTCGGCGTAGCGGGTGCCGCCATCGAAGAGGGTCCAGGTGAGGTCCACGGCCAGGAAACCATCGCCGACGTTGCCGTTGAGGCCCGCCTCGTTCGTCAGGCGGTACTGGGCGCTCGCACCCAATGAGGGCAGCAGGCGGGCCAGGGGCTCCTTCGCGTTCTCCCTCAGGGAGCGCACGCGCAGGCGCGCGGAGAGGATGTCCGGCCGCCGGTCCGTGGCGCCCTGGGTGAGCAGGTCGAGGGGGGGCGCGGGGCGCACGGCGTCCGCGAGCAGCGGCTCCGGCGGCGCGAGCTGTCCCTGCACGGGCTCCACGAGGAGGTAGCCCAGCTCCAGGCGGCTCGTCTCCGCGGTGCCCTGGGCCGCGGCCAGGTTGGACTCCGCCGTGGCCAGCTCCAGCTCCGCGCGGGTGACGTCGTTGGTGCTGGCGAGCCCCGCGTTCGCGCGGGCCCTGGCGTCCTCCAGGCTCTGGCGCGCGTAGGACAGGCGCTGCTCGGCGGCCTGATACACCTGCTGGTTGGCCAGGGTGACCAGGAACGCGTTGGCGGCGCTGAAGGCCACCTGCCGCCGCGCCTCCACGGCGTCCAGCTTGGACGCCTCGCTCTCCAGCTTCGCGGCCTTGTAGAGCGGGAAACCGCGCGCGTCGAAGAGCGTCACGCGGCCGGTGAAGGCGGCGCCCAGGGCGTTGAACTTCTGGAGGACGACGGTCTGTCCGCCCACCTCTCGCGTGGACTCACGCAGGCGGCGCGTATAGGTGCCACCGGCGGTGAGGGTGGGCAGGAAGAAGGCGCGGGCGCGGGCGACGCGCGCGTGGGCGGCCTCGGCGACCTGGCCCGCGGCGAGGACGGCCTCGTTGCGCTCGGAGGCGAGCTCCACGGCGCGCTCCAGCGTCATGGGGGCGGCGCCGGAGTCCGGGGGCTGGGGCTTGGGGAAGGCGCTCGCGGGCGACTCGATGGCGGGGCCCGGGTCCGCCCCGGGGGGCGTCTGGGCGAGCGCGTCCGGGGCCCATGCGCAGAGGCATGCACCCAGGGGCGCGGCGAGGAGGGCACGGCGGACGGTGGGCATATGTCGTGCGATGGAGCGGGGCCGATGGGGCGGGGCCAATGTTGAGAGGTCAGCGGCCCTAGCACGGAAGACGTCATCCGGGGGGCAGATGGCGGAGCGTGTCTGGACGATGCCTCCGCGGCGCGTTTAAAGGTCGAGAAGAAGGCTCTTGGGTTCAACTGCCGACGGTGGCGACAGTCGCCCCACTCCGGGTGTGGGGGGCGCGCCCCAGAATGCGTGTCCGATGCGTTTATTCCTGCTCGCTGTGCTGGGTGTGGCCTGGGTGGGGTGCTCCAAGGGCGATGACCTCAAGGCTGGGGCGCTGAGCATCAAGATCCATTACGAATCATTTCGTCCCGGCTGCGTCACGCTGGAGGCCAGCGACCGGGACGACGTGGCGCGCCACACGGTGGCGACCGTGAAGGTCCCCGCGGGCCAGCGCCAGGGCACGCTGTCCGTGGCGGTGTTCCGGCAGTCCGGCTGGAGCCAGAACGTGCGGCTCCGCGCCGTGGCGCGCGAGCAGGGCTGTGACGGCGCGCAGGTCGCGGAGGCGGTGGCGGATGCGGAGATTCCGGGAAAGGGCGTTTCCGATCCCGTGGAGCTGACCCTGCGCGCCGTGGACGCCGATGACGACGGCTTCGTCAGCACGTCCAGTGGCGGCACGGACTGCGACGACCAGAACGGGGCCGTGGGCGGGCCGAAGGTCTGGTACACGGATGAGGACGGCGACGGCTACGGCAACAAGTATCTGGATCCCTCCGCGCCGAGCTGTGAGCGGCCCGCGCTGACCAGCGCCTCCCGTGCGGGGGACTGCGATGACCGCGACAGGCTCGTCCACCCGGACCAGGAGGAGTTCCGGTGCGATAACAAGGACGACAACTGCAACGACCAGATCGACGAGGTCTTCGCCTTGGACGGCGAATGCAAGAATGCCTTCGCGTGCCCGGGAGCGAACACCTGCGACATGACGGATGGCGGCGTCACGTGCTTCAGCACCATCCAGCCCACCGCCTACTTCTTCGATGAAGACGGGGATGGGAAGGCGGGAGCGGATGGTGGTGTGACGTGCGGACCGCCCCCGCCGGGCACGACGGCTGAGTACACCGACTGCGACGAGAGCTCCGTGTACATGGCGAAGGGGCTGCCCGAGGTCTGCGACCGGATGGACAATGATTGTAACAACGCCGTGGACGACGTGAGCCCCTGTTCCCTGGCGTGGGCGGGGAGTCCGGGGGACGCGGGTCAACCCAAGTGGAATGCCATCGCCGTGGGCCGGAACGTGGCCTGGCTCGCGGGCGAAGCCGCGCCACTGCCGGCCACCGCGAACAATGTGCTGAAGATCCAGATCGACGGGGGCATGACGTCCTCCATTTGCACTGGCACGTGGAATGCGGCTTGGGTCAGTGACGGGGGAACGCTGTTCCTGGCCGGCGAGGGGGGCGGGCTGGCCAGCAAGGGCCCCACGCAGACTGACTGCACCGTGATCTCCACGCAGCCCGAAAACAATGTGCCGTTCAATGGCCTCGTGGGCTTCGACTCGACAGACGGCGGGTCGCCGACGCTCTATGCGGTGGCAAGCAATGGCTTCATCTATCGATGGACTCCTCCGGATGCGCCGGTCCTCAACGTGAAGACGGGGATCAACCTCCGCGCGGTGCACGGGACCACAGGGCCTGACACCTTGCTGGCAGTGGGCGCCCGCGACAACAACGGCACTCCCTTCCTGTTCCAGGCCCTTCGCTATGTCCCGGCGGACAATACGTGGGTGAATGAAACGCTGCCCGCGGGCATCCCGAATGGCTACCTGCGCGGCGTGTACGTGGTGAACGCGAACTACGCCTATGCCGTGGGTGACAACGGCGCCTTCCTGGAGCGCAACCACGGGGTCTGGAGCCAACGCCAATCCCTCCCTCCGTCGGAGGGGAACCCGACCGGCGTGGTGGCCTTCGGGCAGCGCGCGGTCTATGTGACGACCGGCGCAGGCACGATCCAGTTCTTCAACGGTACGCGCTGGGATACCGCCTACACGGGGACCCCCTCGCTGCGCTCCATCGACGGCACGTCGCCCACGAGGATTGGCGCGGCCGGAAATCTGGGCACCTACCAGTTCTTCAACCGCCCCTAGCGTCATGGACCTGCGCGCCGAAGCCCTCGGTCTCCGCTACGGCGCCAGGACCGTGCTGAAACCCACGGACTGCCATCTGCCTCCGGGCACGCAGGCGCTGATCCTCGGGCGCTCGGGTTCGGGCAAGACGACGCTGCTCAAGGCCTTCGCGGGCCTGCTGCTCCCCTCCTCCGGCCGCGTCACATGGGACGGTCAGGACGTCGCGAGGCTCACGGCGCAGGAGCGGCGCAGGCAGCAGGCGTCGTTCGGCTTCGTGTTCCAGACGGACGCGCTCTTCGACTCGCTGACGGTGCGGCAGAACGTGATGCAGCCGTTGCTGCGCAGGCACGTGCCGGAACCCGAGGCCCGCGAGCGCACGGACGCGGTGCTGCGCTCGGTGGGCCTCGCGGACGCGGCGGACACGCTGCCGGAGCGGCTGTCCGGAGGCATGAAGAAGCGCGCGGGGCTCGCGAGGGCCCTGGCGGCGAGGCCCGCCGTGTTGCTGGCGGATGATCCGTTCGCGGGCCTGGATCCAGGGACCGCGAGGCAGGTGGCCCGCGTGCTGCTGGAGGTCGCCGGCCAGGGAACGCTGCTCGTGGCCGCGCCGGAAGCACCCGTGGATCTCCCCCTGCCCCGCTGGCTGTATCTGCGAGGCGGCGGACTGGTGCACGATGGGGCCCCGGCGCCGGAGCTCGAGCAGGCGCCGGACGAGGCCCTTGCATGAGTCCCCCATGGCGTCACCCGTGAGCACCGCCGCCCTGGCCTGGCTGGGACGCTCGGCGATGCGCGCGGTGGGCGGAGTGGGCGCGCTGGCGCTGGTCGCGGGCCGGACCGCGTGGGGGCTGCGGAGGCTGGAGCGCCGCGAGCTGGCGCGAGGGCTGGTCCAGTTCGGCTACGAATCGCTGCCCCTGGCCACGGCGACGGCGGCGCTGGCGGGCGTCATCGTGGTGGTGCAGGCGGTGCTCTACATCCAGCGCTTCGGGGCGCGGGCGTTCCTGGGCTGGGCGGCGGGGTATGGCGTGCTGTGGGAGTTCGGCCCGCTGCTGCTGGGGCTGATCATGTCGGCGCGCATCGGCGCGAGGAACGCGGCGGAGCTGGCCACGCTGAAGGTGGGCGGACAGATTGAAGGCCTGCGCGGCATCGGCCTGGATCCGTTCGCGCTGCTGGTGGCGCCCCGGGTGGTGGCGATGGAGGTGAGCATGCTGGCGCTGAGCACGTTCACGTTCCTGGTGGCCATCCTCTGCGAGGCGGTGGCGGCGAAGCTGACCCTGGACCTCCCGGTGCGGGTGTTCTTCGGGACGTTCGCGGACCTGCTGAGCCCGTCCGACATCCTGGGGGGCGTGTTGAAGACCGGGGCCTTCGGGCTGGCCATCTCGCTGGTGTCCACGGCGGTGGGCCTCCGGGCGAAGGGAGGGGCCCGCGCGGTGGGCGAGGCTGCGGCGAGCGCGGTGGTGCTGGGCTGCGCGGCCATCTTCCTGTTGGACTTCCTGCTGACGACGGTCCTCTCCCGGTGGCTGTCATGAGGCGCGTGCTGTCCTTCTTCGGCGCGCCGGGGGTGATGCTGGCGCGCACGGTCCGTGCAGGCACGCGGGAGGGCGTGCCCCTCCGGGAGGTCCTGGCCCAGGTGCACGAGCTGGGCGGGCGCAGCGTGTGGCTGGTGACGTCCGGCATGGCCTTCTTCGGGGCGGTGCTGGTGATGATCGCCAACGCGCAAGCCAAGAAGCTGATCGGCAACGTGGCGGTGCTGGGTCCGGCCTACTTCGAGATGCTGGTGCGCGAGCTGGGGCCCGCGGTGTCGGCCCTGCTGACGGCGGCGCGAGCGGGGGCCAGCCACTCGGCGGAGCTGGCCACGATGAGCGTGAACGAGCAGGTGGAGGCGCTGGAGATGTCCGCGGGGGATCCCTACGCGGACCTCGTGGCGCCCCGGGTGGTGGCGGGGGTGGTGGGGGTGCCGCTGCTGGGCGTGCTGGGAACGCTGGCGGCCACGGCGTCGGCGGTGCTGGTGGCGAGCCTGGCGTTGGGCATCGACGGACGGGCGTTCATGGACGCGAGGTACGTGGATGGCTGGGATCTGCTGGTGGGAGGACTGAAGGTGCTGGGGTGCGGGCTGTACATCCCGCTGGCGGCGGCGGTGGCGGGGCTGAAGGCGCGAGGGGGCGCGGAGGCGGTGGGGCACGCGACCACCGAAGGCGTGGTGGCGGCCAGTCTGGGATGTCTGTTGATTGACCTGACGGTGTCGCTTGCGTTCCAGTTCGTGCGCCTGTGAGCGATACCGGTCCGGACACGCTGGTCTTCGAGGACGTGGCGATTGCCTTCGAGCAGGGCCGCCCCGTGCTGCGGGGGCTGAGCGCGGAGGTGTCCACGCGCGAGCTGACCTTCATCGTGGGGGCCAGCGGCTCTGGAAAGAGCGTGCTGTGCCGGCTGGCGGTGGGTCTGCTGAAGCCCGACGCCGGGAAGGTGACGCTGTTCGGGGAGCGGGTGGACACGCAGGCGGAGCGGACGCTGGTGGGCATCCGCCGACGGGCCCCGTATCTGGTGCAGGGCCCCGCGCTGTTGGACTGGCGGACGCTGCGGGAGAACGTGCGCCTCGCGGCGCCCAGGGCCCCGGAGGACGCGGTGGAGGCGGCGTTGGAGCAGGTGGGGCTGAAGGAGTGGGCGGACCGGCTGCCGCCGGAGCTGGGCCCCGGGGCGAAGAAGCGCGCGGCCATCGCGCGGGCGTTGGTGCTCGAGCCGCGCTACCTGCTGCTGGACGAGCCGACGACGGGGTTGGACCGGAGGGCGGCGACGCAGGTGGAGGCGGTGTTGGCTTCGCTGAAGGCGCAGGGCCTGGGGGCGCTGGTGGTGTCACATGACTACCGGCAGCTGAGGGAGATCGCGGACCGGGTGCTGGTGGTGGCGAAGGGGCGGAATGCGTACCTGGGGAGCCCGGAGGGCTTTCTCCGGTCCCCTGCCCCGGAGCTGCGGACCCTGACGGCGCCGTTCATGGAGGGCGCGACGGATGGATGAGCAACGGCTGGAGTTGAAGGTCGGGGCGCTGGTGCTCGCGACGGTGGTCGGCGTGCTGGTGCTGTTGTGGTTGATGGGGGAGCTGACGTTGGGCCGGGGCGGAAGGCTGGAGGTGGACTTCGCGCACACGGGCAACGTGGTGAAGGGCGCGCCGGTGAAGCTGGGCGGCGTCCAGGTGGGCAAGGTGGACGCCATCCAGTTGCTCCCGGAGCGACGGGACGCGAAGGGAGTCCCCCTGCCCGTCCGCATGGACCTGTCGGTGGAGCCCGCGGCCCGGGGCGCGCTGCGCCGGGATGCCCGCGTGACGGTGGCGACGGTGGGCCTGTTGGGTGAGCCCTACCTGGAACTGAATCCAGGCAACGCCGCCGCGCCCCTGCCCGAGTCGGAGGCCGTGCGAGGCGTGGATGCGCCGCGCCTGGACCTCTTGTCGGAGCAGCTCTCCCGGTTCGTGACGATGTTGTCGGAGATGCTGGAGAAGGATCCGGAAGCGGTGACGGGGCTCGCGGCCAACGTGTCCAGGCTGGCGAAGACGCTGGACGAGGTGCTGAGCGAGAACAAGGGCGACGTGAAGGTCCTGGCCTCGGAGCTGGCGGCGGCGTCCAAGGACCTGCGGCAGCTCGCGCAGCTGGCCAAGGAGTCGATGCAGCCCGGAGGCAAGGGAGCCCGCCTGTTGGACGATGCTTCGGCCGTGGCGGCGGTGATGCGAAAGGACCTCCCGGGGCTCACGAAGTCCGCCGGAACGACCCTGGACGGGCTGGCGGCGGTGACGGGGCCCCTGACCCCCGAGGACGGCCAGCAGGTGAAGCTGGCCCTCCAGCGGTTCACCGTGGCCGCGGGGCAACTGGAGCAGATCGCGGCGAAGGCGGACCGGGTCCTGGGACGGCTGGACGCGGGCGAGGGAACCGGCGGCGCCCTGCTCAAGGATCCCGCGCTCTATGACGAGCTGCGCACGCTCGTCACCGACCTGCGCAAGCACCCCTGGAAGATGCTCTGGAAGGACTGAGGAGCGCCGACGAACCGGGGTCCGTCGGCGCTCGACGCCGGGACCGCTACTGGCTGGCCACCGCCGTCCGCGTGCGGGCGATGAGGATGTAGATGGCCGGCACGAAGTAGAGCGTGAACAGCGTGCCCACGGCCATGCCCGTCACCAGGACCAGCCCGATGCTGTTTCGGGCCGCCGCGCCCGGCCCCGACACCAGGACCAGCGGGAAGTGGCCCGCCACCGTCGCGACGGTCGTCATCAGGATGGGACGGAGCCGGCCGGACGCGGCCTCCTTCACGGCCTCGATCTTCGTCCTCCCCTCCTCCTGGAGCCGGTTGGCGAAGTCGACGATGAGGATTCCATTCTTCGCGATCAACCCCACCAGCGTCACCAACCCCACCTGCGAGTAGATGTTGAGCGTGGTGGTGAAGCTGTCCGTGAAGAACGGCATGGTCGGGTTCGGCATCCGCAAGAACGTGGTCAACAACGCCCCGAAGAGCGCCAGCGGCACCGACCCCGCGAGGATGATGAGCGGATCCCGGAAGCTGTTGAACTGGGCCGCGAGCACCAGGAAGATCAACACCACCGCGAGCATGAAGGCCGGGAGGAACTTGTTGCCCTCCACCCGCAGCTGCCGGGACTCCCCCGTGTAACCGAGGCTGTAGCCCTGGGGCAGGATCTTCGCGGCCTCCGCTTCGAGGTAGCCGAGCGCTTCATCCAGCGGCCGGATCGCCACGCCGCTCAGCTTCACCGCGTTGAGCTGCTGGAAGCGGTTGAGCGACCGGGGCGCCACCGTGTCCCGGAGGGTGGCGAACGACGAGAGCGCCACGAGCTGTCCGTCCGGCCCGGTGACGTGGATGTCCTGGAGCTGTTCGGGGTTGAGCCGTGAGCCCCGCTCGACCTGCGGGATGACCTTGTAGCTGCGTCCGGCGACGTTGAACCGGTTGACGAAGTTGCCGCCCACCGCCGCGCTGAGGTCCTGCCCCACCGTCCCCAGGTTCAGCCCCAGCTGCGCGACCTTCTCGCGATCGATCTCGACCTCCGACTGGGGCTGGTCGAACTTCACGTCGATGAGCGGCGGGAAGGCGAACAACCCGCTCTGCGCCGCCTTCGCCTGGAGCTGCTCCGCGAAGCCCAGCAGCTCCTCCGCCTCCGCCGTGGAGGCGATGACGACCTCCACCGGGAAGTTGCCGCCGCCCGGCAGCGCGGGCGGGAGGATGGCGAACGTCTGGACGCTGGGGAGGACGGCCACCCGCTCCTGCGTCTCCGCCAGCACCTCCGCCGAGGAGCGCTTGCGCTGCTCCCAGGGCTTCAGCACCAGACCCCAGAACCCGCTCCCGGGGCTCATGATCTGGAAGATGAACGCCCCTTCCGGCATCTCCATCAGCGTCTTGCTCACCTCCCGGATGGAGGGGGACAGCTGCTCCAGCGTGGAGTTGGACGGCGTGTTGACGATGCCGAAGACGATGCCCTGGTCCTCCGTCGGAGCAAGCTCCTGCGGAGACTGCGTGAACATCAGGAGCGCGAGCAGGCTCAGCACCGCCCACGCCGCGTAGACCGGCCCGCGGGCGCGCAGGGTGCTCTCCAGGGTGCGCGCGTACGCGGCCCGCAGCCGCTCGAAGGTGCGGTTGATCACCCCCGCGAAGCCCTGGTCCTCGTGGCCCGCGCGCAGGAGCGTCGCGGACATCATGGGCGACAGCGTCAGCGCCACCACGCCCGACAGCGTCACCGCCCCCGCCAGGGTGAGCGCGAACTCACGGAACAGCGAGCCCGTGAGCCCTCCCTGGAAGGCGATGGGCGCGTACACCGCGGCGAGCGTGAGCGTCATCGCGATGATGGGCCCCACCAGCTCCTTCGCGCTCAGGATGGCGGCGTCCACCGGGCTCAAGCCCTTGCGCAGGTGGCGCTCCACGTTCTCCACCACGACGATGGCGTCGTCCACCACCAGCCCCACCGACAGCACCACCGCGAGCAGCGTGAGCAGGTTCACCGTGAAGCCGAAGACCTGCATCAGGAACACCGTCCCGATGAGCGACACCGGGATGGCCACCACGGGCACCAGGATGGAGCGCGCGGAGCCCAGGAAGAGGAAGATGACCAGCACGACGATGAGCAGCGTCTCGCCCAGCGTGCTCACCACCTCGTCGATGGCGTTCTGGATGTACTCCGTGCCGTCGAAGGCGATGCTCGCGTGGAGCTGCTCCGGGATGTCCCGCTGAAGGGCCGCCAGCTCCACCCGGATGCGCTGCATGACCTCCAGCGAGTTGGCGTTCGGGAGCGACCAGATGCCGATGAAGGCCGCCGTCTTCCCGCTGAGCGTGACGTCGCTCTCGTAGTCCTCCGCCCCCAGCACCACGTCCGCGATGTCCGACAGGCGCACCACCGCGCCGCCATCCCGCCGCACGATGAGCTGCCGGAACTCCTCCACGGTGCGGAGGTTCGTGTTCGCGGTCAGGTTCACCTGGACGAGCGAGCCCTTCGTCTGGCCCACCGCCGCCAGGTGGTTGTTCGTCGCGAGCGCCTGCCGGACCTGCGTCGGGCTGACGTTGAACGCCGCCATCCGCTCCGGCTTCATCCACACCCGCATCGCGAACGTCCGCGCGCCGAGGAGATCCGCGCGCTGCACGCCCTCGACCGCGGACAGGCGCGGCTGCACGACGCGCACCAGGTAGTCGGACATCTCGTTCTGCTGCAGGACGTCCGACGTGAAGTTGAGGTACGCGACGGCGAACTGGCTGTCCGCCGACTCGATGTTGAGCACGGGGACCTGGGCCTCGGGAGGCAGGTCGCCGCGCACCTGATCGACCTTGGAGCTGATTTCACTGAGGGCGCGGTTGGCGTCCGCGTTGAGCTTGAGCCGGGCGCGGATGATGGAGACGCCCTGGAGGCTCTGGGACTCGAGATAGTCGATGCCGTCCGCGGAGGCGATGACCCGCTCCAGCGGCGTGGTGATGAAGCCACGGACCAGCTGCGCGTTGGCGCCGACGTAGGCCGTGGTCACGGTGATGTCGGCGTTCTCGCTGCGCGGGTACTGCCGCACGTTGAGCGCACGGACCGCCTGCAGGCCCGCGATGACGATGAGGAGGTTGACCACCAGCGCCACGACCGGGCGTCGGATGAAAAGGGCGGTGAAGTTCATGGGTTCGCCGTCCGATCCACTACGGGTTCACGACTTGGGGCGCGGACTCGATGGGCGGCGCCAGCGCGTTGTTGACGATGACCGCCGCGCCGTTGCGCAGCTTGAAGACGCCGCTGCTGACCACGGACTCGCCCCCATTCAGCCCCGACATCACCGCGACCAGGTCTCCCCGCCGCTCCCCCAGCCTCACGAACCGCTGCCGCGCCACGAGGCCCGGCTTGCCCGCGGCGTCCTTGACCTCATCGATCACGTACACCGAGTCCCCGTAGGGCGCGAAGAGCACGGCCGTGGACGGAATCGCCACCACCGGACGGCGCTCTCCCGCGACGACCTCCACCCGGGCGAACATCCCCGGCATCAGGCGCCCGTCCTCGTTCGGCACGGTGGCGCGCATGCGCACGTTGCGTGAAGAGAGCTCGACCTCCGGGTTGATGGTCGTCAGCTCCCCCGTCCACGTCTCCCCCGGAAACACGTCGACATGGACGCGCACCTTCTGGCCCGACTTCACCTCCGCCAGCACCTGCTGCGGGAGGAGGAACTCCACCAGCGCCGGGGTCATGGAGTGGAGGGAGGCGATGGGGCTCCCCGGGGAGACGATCTGCCCCAGCTCCACCTGCCGGATGCCGATGCGGCCATCGAATGGCGCGCGGATGATCTTCTTCGAGATCAGGACTCGCAGGTTGGCGACCGTCGCCTCGGCCTGGACCGCCCGCGCCTCGGCGGACTCCAGGTCCGACGGGGTGTTGGCGCCCTGCTCGTGGAGCTTCTGGATGCGAGCACGCGTGCTCCGGGCCAGCACCGCCTCCGCCTCCGCGCCCATCAACTGGGCCGCCTCGCTGGAGGCATCCAGCTCCACGAGCACCTGCCCCTTCTTGACCCAGGCGCCGTTCTCGAAGCGGATGTCGCGGACGATGCCGGACATTTCGGAGCCCAGCGTCACCGCGCGCAGCGCGAGCACCGTCCCGACCGCGCTCCGGGTGGCCTCCCAATCCAGGGGCTCCGCCTTCGCGGAGGTGATGGCTTCGGGAGGGGCCGCGAACGAGGCCCCCGCCTGGATCATCGCGCCGATCTGCGCCGCCTTGATGCCGGCGAGCACGCCGACCACCGCGAGCAGCCCCAGGATGCCGAGGATCCACCGCTTGCGGCTGCTGCCACCGGGGGCGGGAGAGGGGGGGAGGACTTCAGGGGAAGGGTCGGTGACGGAGGCACGCATCGAGTCCGCTCAAGGGAATGGAGTGCGCGGCCGTGTAGCGGATTCACCCGAGACATGCGCTCTTGAAAATGCATTCGCCCTGTGGACTCTCCGCGTCGGGTTCGAACGCAAGGGATTGTCAGGGGAAACCAGGAAGAAGGCCCTGGATTCCTTGTCAAACGAGACACTGGTTGGGGGTCCGCATCACCAGGAATACGGAGTCGTGAACTCGCCTCTTTTGGATGCGGATGTCGGATGCCCCGCGGGGCCCGTGTCACTCCGCCGAGACCACGGTGCCCTGCGCAATCGCACACAGCTTCTCTTCGCCATCCTTGACGGCGAAGATCTCACACTGACAGACGGCCTGCCGCTTTCCGGCCCCCTTCGCGTGGGCGCGGGCGATGAGCAGCGACCCGACGGCGGGCTTCAGATAGTTGATCTTGTATTCCGACGTGAGCGCGTTGCCCTTCAGCGCCAGCCCTCCCGCGAACGTGATGGCGTTGTCCGCGAGGTAGCTGAGCACGCCCCCGTGCACGAAGCCGTGCTGCTGCTTCAGGTGGTCCACGATGGGCAGCCGGAGCTCCGCGGTGCCTGGCCCTGAACTCGCGAGCCGCGCTCCGAGGAACTGGCTGAAGGGCTGGGATGCGAACACCTGACGTGCGAACTCCTGGAGGTCGTCCACTGCGTGCTCCTTGAACCGCGAGGGGGAAATCCCGTCCGGGATCTTCCCCCCTGGGGCGGTCGGCGCCACCCAAATCATCCGGGGGGCCGGGCTACCCCTGCACGGGCGCGGGCGCGTTCACCGGCGGAGGCGGCTCCACTGGCGGCTTCACGATGAGCTGGCCCAGCGTGGGGCGCTTCGGCTTCTCGAAGGGGGCCAGCTTCACCGGCCGCCCCGTCCGCCCCGACTCCTGCAGCGCCGCGATGACCCGCACGTCCGCCAGACCTTCGATGCCGTTGGGCTCGGGCTCCCGGTCCTCCAGGACGCACTTCGAGAAGTAGATCAGCTCCGGCGCGAACTGGTCGCTGCTCTTGAACGTCCGCCGCTGCGTCTCCCCTCCCACCGTGAGGACATGCTCGATGTCCGAGCCGTAACCGAAGCCGTGCAGCACCAGCAGGTCCCCTTGCGTCCCCACCAGCCGGTAGCTCGACACCGCGGAGGCTTCGTGGCTGATGCCGAAGGTGGCCACCCTCCCCTTCGGGAAGCGCATCATCGCGAACGCGGACGCGTCCACGCCGTGGAACCTCCCGTCCCGGCCGCCGCTCGTGAACGCGAACACCTCACGCGGCTCGTCGCGGAACAGGAAGCGCGCGGCGTTGATGGGATAGGGCCCCTCGTCCAGCAACGCCCCGCCACCCAACTCCACGCTCCTGCGGATGTCGCCCTCGCGCAGCTGCTGCGTCAGCGTCCCCGAGAACAGCAGCGGGTCCCCCAGCTTCCCGGTGCGCACCCACTCGATGGCGTGGAGGTTCGCCTCCTCGAAGTGCAGCCGGTAGGCGATCATCAGCCTCACGTCGTTCTCGTTCGTGACGCGGATCATCGCCTCGCAGTCCTGCACCGACGTGGCCATCGGCTTCTCGCAGAGGACGTGGACTCCCGCGCGCGCGGCGCGCTCCGTGAACGCCCGGTGCAGCGTGTTGGGCAGCGCGATGTAGACCGCGTCCACCTTCGCGTCGCGCAGCACCTGTTCGAAGTTCTCGTAGCCGGCCACCTGCTGGAGGCCGTAGCGGGCCTGGAGCGCATCCCGCTTCGTCTTGTCGGACGAGAGGACCGCCACCAGCTCGGAGTTCTCCGCCGCGTGCTGGAACGCCGGGAGGATGGCCACCTGCGCGAGGTTGCCCGCCCCGACCACCGCGTACCTCACGCGCCTGGATGTCCCCTGTGCCATCATGCACCTCTCCCGTGGAGTGACCCTACGCTGGTGACGCGGCGGGCCACGCCGCAAGCCGCGCCCCTTCCTCCGGTGCGCGGGCCGCATGAAGGGCAGGCAGGCGGGCCCCCACGGCTTTCGCCGAGCCCACCCCCGTCCTATGTCGTCCCCTGTTCGCCCATCCCCGAGGAGCCCATGGCCTTCAAGAAACTGCTCGCCCGCATGGGAATCGGCAGCGCCCGCGTGGACACGCGCCTGGAGCACGACACCGTGCGCGCCGGAGGCGACCTGCGCGGGCTCGTCTTCGTCCAGGGCGGCCACACGCCCCAGCGGATCGACCGCATCGAGCTGCACCTGATGGCGCAGTACCTCCAGCGGGACAATGACCGCCGCAGCGCGCTCAACGCCATCGTGCGCACCTGGCGCATCGCCAACCCCTTCACCCTCCAGCCCCGCGAGGAGCGCGAGCTGCCGTTCTCGCTGCGCGTGCCGGCCCACACCCCCATCACCGAGCGCGGCGCGCCGGTGTGGATCAAGACGGCGCTCGACATCGACAACGCCCTCAACCCCGAGGACAGCGACCGGATCCACGTCCTGCCCCACGCGTTCCTCCAGACCGTGCTCGACGCCGTCCAGCAGCTGGGCTTCCAGTGGAGGAACGCCTGGTGCGAGGCCGGCCCCCCGCTCGGGCGCGACGAGCCCTTCGTGCAGGAGCTGGAGTTCGACGCGGGCCCCGCGTGGCAGGGGCCCCCGCGCACGCTCGCCCTCCTGCCGTTTCCCCAGGAGGACGGCTTGGAGCTGATCCTCGACCTGGACCGCGGCCCCCGGGGCCTGACCTCCCTGCTGGAGGGCATGTCCCCCCAGGACGGCCGGCGCGAGCACCTGCGCCTGTCGTCCACCGAGCTGTCCCAGGGGACGGACGCGGTCGCGGAGCGGCTGGCGGCGCACCTGGGCTCCCGGGCCTGAAAGCCGGAAGGCCCGGCGCCTGAGTACGGCCCTGAACGGACCTGACGTCCCAAGTCCGCCGCCCGGGCGCGGAAGTGGTACAAGCCGCCCTGTGAAAGCTCCCCCGCCTCCCGCTGCCCCTGAAACCCCCACCTTCGACGCCCTCGGGCTCAAGCCCGAACTCGTCGAGGCGCTGACGTCGCTCGGCTACGAAGAGCCCACGCCCATCCAGGCCGCCGCGCTCCCGCCGTTGCTCGCGGAAAAGGACCTGCTCGGCATCGCCGCCACCGGCACCGGCAAGACCGCCGCCTTCTCGCTTCCGCTCCTCCAGCACCTCGTCCCGGGCGCCGCGACGCCCCACAGCACCTCCGCGCTGGTGCTCGTGCCCACGCGCGAGCTGGCCATGCAGGTGTCCGAGGCCATCCACCGCTACGGCCAGAAGCTGGGCGTGAGCGTGCTGCCGCTCTACGGCGGCCAGGAGATCGGCCGGCAGCTGCGCGTGCTCAAGCGCGGCGTGGACGTGGTCGTCGCCACCCCGGGCCGCGCGCTGGATCACCTGCGCCGCAAGACGCTGAAGCTGGACCAGGTGCGCACGGTGGTGCTGGACGAGGCCGACGAGATGCTCGACATGGGCTTCGCGGACGACCTGGAGGCCATCCTCTCCGAGACGCCCGAGGGGCGGCAGACCGCCCTCTTCTCCGCCACCCTGCCCCCGCGCATCGCCAACATCGCGGAGCGCCACCTGAACGAGCCGGTGCGCGTGCGGATCGCGAAGGAGAAGCTGGAGGCCGGGGAGATGCCCCGCGTCCGGCAGACCGCCTACATCGTGCCGCGCGCCTTCAAGATCGCGACGCTGGGCCGGGTGCTGGACCTGGAGTCCCCCGCCGCCGCCATCGTGTTCTGCCGCACGCGCACGGAGGTGGATGAGCTCACCACGTCCCTCAACGGCCGTGGCTGGCGCGCGCACGCCCTGCACGGCGGCATGAGCCAGGAGCAGCGCGACCGGGTCATCAAGCAGTTCAAGTCCCAGGCGGCGGACCTGCTCATCGCCACGGACGTCGCGGCGCGCGGCCTGGACATCCCCCGGCTGACGCACGTGGTGAACTTCGACGTGCCCAACGCGCCGGAGGCCTACGTGCACCGCATCGGGCGCACCGGCCGCGCCGGGCGCGAGGGCGTGGCCATCACCCTGCTGGAGCCCCGCGAGCACCGGCTGCTGCGCAACATCGAGCGGCTCACGGGCCAGCGCATCGAGGTCTCCGCGGTCCCCACCGTGTCGGACCTGCGCGCCCGCCGCATGGAGATGATGCGCTCGTCGCTGCGCGAGGCGCTGGTCGGCGGGGAGCTGGAGGCCTTCCGCGGGGTGGTGGAGGACCTGTCCACCGAGTTCAGCGTCATGGACGTGGCCGCCGCCGCCATCAAGCTCCTCCAGGAGAAGGAGGACGAGGGCAAGGAGGCCACCGAGCAGGACATCCCGCAGGTGCAGGCGCCGACGGAGCGGAAGTTCGCGGCGCGCCCGGAGCGCTCCGGGCCTCCGGGCCGGGCGGGTGACCGTCCCGACCGGGGTGACCGCCCTGCGCGGGCGCCCCGCGCCGACCGGGGGGAGCGCGGAGACACGCGGGCCGCCGCGCGAGCGCCGGAGTGGAACGTCACGCGCCTGTTCATCGGCGCGGGCCGCACCGCGGGCATGCGGCCGGCGGACCTCGTGGGCGCCATCGCTGGCGAGGCGGGGCTCGACTCCTCGCGCATCGGCGCGATCCACATCGCGGACATGTACTCCATCGTGGAGGTGCCGGAGCCGGATGCCGCGCGCATCATCTCCGCGCTGAAGGGCTCCACGCTGCGCGGCCGCAAGGTCACGGTCCGCCGCGACACCCGCGACTGAAGCACCGCCTGCTCACCGGCCCGCGTCCAGGGCCGGTGGGTTCGCCAGGGCTCAGGGCGCGTCCGGATCCATGTCGGGCGCGCGCCCCAGCAGCAGCGGTGACGCGAGCCGGCTCTCCGGGTGCATGCGCAGCAGCGCGTGGATGACGCCGCCCAGCCCCGCCATCAGTCCCGGAGAGAACGCGTCGCGGGCCAGCCCCGCCACCGGTCCGCGGGCCTCCAGTCCGGAGAGCAGCTCCGCGTCCAGCCCTTCCCGGTCGGGCGCCTGGGGATCAGGAGCGACGCGCCGCCCGGTCTCCAGTAGCTCCCACAGTCCCAGGTCGCCATGACACAGGGTGTGGGTCCAGCCGAAGCCCTCACGCAGGCCCGCGCTCCGGGCGCGCTGGAACAGCGACTCGTAGCGCGAGGCCCCGGTGCGCGCGAAGAGGTCCGCCGCCGCCAGTCCAATGCCCGTGCTGCCGTGGCACCAGGTGGTCAGCTGATCCGTGGCGTCCGGGCGCCGCAGGTCCGTCCAGAGGCCGGGCTCCGGCCGGTACAGCCCCTCCACGAAGTCGAAGGCACGCTCGGCCAGGCTCCGCCACCGCCGCCGGTCCGCCGCGGAGCCCGCGGCGCTCAATCCCAGACGCGCCAGCGCCCAGCCGATGCCCACCGCGCCATGCGCGAAGCCGCCAATGGGGTCGGGGAACATCGACGTCGCCCATCGGGCGTCCCCCGTGGCGCTCGACGCGGCGTCCTCCAGCCGCCGGCCCGCGTGCGCCGCGATGTCCAGCCACCGGGACTCGCCCGTCTGATCCACCAGGTTGAGCAGCGGAACGATGGTGCCCGCCACGCCGCCCAGCACCTCCAGCAGGCCGTCGCCGTCGAGCACCTCGCGCGTCAGCGCCGCCGCGCGTGAGCGGGCCCGCTCCAGCGCGCCAGGGACCGTGCCCAGGTCGTGCAGCGTGGACCAGATCCACACCTGGGACGCGAGCCCGGAGAAGCCACCCGGCTGCTTCACGGGGACCCGGTCCTCCGTCGCGCGCAGCACCGCGAGCGTGCCCTCCAGCGTCTGGGCCAGATCCTCCACCGGCTCCGCGCGGCCGTGGTGCACCTCGCGCTGGTATTGGGCCAGGACCACCGCGACGCCGCCCTGGCCGCTGTAGAGCTCCGCGGAGAGCGGCCGCACCGCCCAGCCAAACTCGGCGAGGACCGGGCTGATCCACGTGACCGTCCCGTCGGGTCCGCGCACGGCCGCGTCGCGCACGCGGCGGACCAGCGTGGACAGCAGCGCCCTCCTGCGGGAGTCCAGCTGCTCCCGGCGCGCGGGCGTGGACGGCGCCGGGACGCGCGGCGGCAGGGCCTTCTCATTGAGGTACGCGCTCACCAGCGTGCTCTGGATGGTCATCTCCTCCAGCGCCACGTCCACCGAACGCCAGGCCGCCACGGTGGTGTCGATCAAGCCGCGCGACACCGGCACGGTGAACACGGGGATGTCGCCGGCGCTCAGGTCGGCGATCTCCTCGTCGATGAGGGACACCGCGGAGGGGGCTCCGGGAGAGACCTCGGCGTTGCGGCGCATCACGTCCCGCGCCCGCGCATGGGCCTTGGGCGCGTCGTGCAGCGAAGCCGGGTGCCAGAGCATGCGCATCAGCTCCGCGTAGGTCTGCGTGGGCCGCAGGATCCGCCGCACCACCGCGCCCGCGAACGGCTCCAGCAACGGGCGGAGGTCTCCGTGCGCGTCCAGCGACTTCATCCGCGCGGTGAGCTCGCGAAAGCCCTCGACGACCTGGTCCCAGTGGCGCGCGAGCACGGGCTCGGGGCTGGGGTGGTTGCTCGAAGGGGGGCGGTCCACCCGCGTCATGCCCAGCCGGGCCCCGTCCGTGCCCCCATCCACGATGGTGGGGACGGAGATGCGCGGCTGCTGTCCCGGGAGCGAGCCTGCGGCGGAGATGTCCAGGCCTCCCAGCCCCGGTCCCCCGCTGCGCACCGGCAGCAGCCCGGTCCGCAGGACGGTGCCCCGGATGGCCTTCGCGGCCAGGTCCACCGCCAGCCCGCGCTCCGCCGGAGGCACCGGGGGATCCGGCGTGAAGAGGCTCTCCACGTCCACCACCACGGGCACCGGCCCGTGCGCGATGAGGTTCTCCGAGTGCAGGTCCGTGCCTCCCAGCAGCCGCATCACCGCGAGCCAGTGCCCCAGGTTCCGGTAGAAGCGCGCCAGCTCCGCGGGGCCCTCGCAGTAGCGATGCGACACGAACTCCGCCCAGCCGTAGCTGGAGCGCACGAGCACCTCGGGAACGCGGATCCGCGTGGCCTCCGCGTCCGGCGCGAGCAGCCGCAGGAGCAGCCCCGTCAGCGCGCGGTCCACGCGCACGCACCGGGGCTTGTAGAGCACCGTGCCGTCCTCCAGCTCCACCAGCGCGACCGTCTGTCCGCCCCGGTGGGCATCCCCCTGGCCCAGCCGCAGGCCCTTGAGGGCGCCCCGGGGATGTCCGGGGAGCGTGGCCAGGGCCTCCCGGTCCGCGACGAACCGGTCCGCGAGCCGCAGCACCCCCTGGGTCTGGAGCCGGCCCACGGTGGCGATCCGGTCGAGCAGCGGTGGATAGCGGGCGCGCAGGTGCGCGTGGAAGCCCGAGCTACAGGCCCGGTCGAGGAACTGGGCCCAACGACCCTGCGTGTCCGTGGCGTCGAGCCGGCCCTCCAGCCCCGCCGCGTGCAGCTCCAGCAGCAGCACCCGGTTGAGCTTGAGCTGGGCACTGAAGCCCAGCGCTTCGCGTGCCGCCGCCTCCACCACGTCGCGCTCCGCGGATGAGAGTCCGTCCGTCCGCGACAGCCGCTCCGCCAGCGCGTCCAGGTGCGGCGCCAGCAGGACATTCACGGGGCGCGCGAGCCACCCGGCAGGGGGGACCTCGGCGACCATCGACGCTTCCTCGTGCACCATGTGGGGGCTCCCTGGGGGATGGGGACCGGCGGAAGGGACGCGGGGATGGGCCCTCCGGCACCCGGGGCAGGCGCCGGAGGGGAACTTCAGGCGGACGAGGGGTGTCCGCCGCGGATCAACAACAGAAGACGTGGGCGGAGGCGGTGCAGCTGCTGCAGCCCGTGTCCGCCACCAGGTTGGATTCGGTGAGCGCCTGTTCGGTTCGCGCACCTCCCACGAACACCGGGCCCGCCGGGTTGGTCATTCCCTGGGACTCCTCATCACCGGACAGCCAGCCCTTCACCACATCCTGGACCTCGGGCTTCTTCGTCATGAGCGTTCTCCCTTTGCGGCCAGCCGCGCGTGGCGAGGGGTGCCATCACGCCGGACGCGAGGAACACTTGAACACAGACGTTCTTCGCAATGCCAGACGCAGCAGGACAAAGACAGATTATTCCGGAATGACTTTCATCGCCACGCCATGACTCCAGGCCTGCGCGAATGGGGTGTAAGGGATTGCCACCACGCCCCTGCCCCGTGGGGCGAGTGGGCTGTGGACTGCGCGACAGCCAGCCCTGCGGGCGGAGCCCAGGGTCCCCCTCCCGACCCTCTGTCCGTAGCGAAAGCCCTGGGGCCGACAGCCCGGCTTCGTGTCCGCTCTCTCCTGGTGGGAGGGGACGTTTAGGATGAACGGACGAGGTGAACGTGGAGCGCCCGATTCCCAGAGCGGAAGACCCGCTGATCCTCAACGGCATCGATGGCGTCACGGGCCAGTATCTGGTGCCGCCCATCGCGCTGCCCGCGGCCGCGGAGGTGGCGGAGCCTCGGGCGGAGGCCGAGTACTTCGAGGCCTGGAAGAAGTGGCTCCAGCACCTCCCCATGCGGGTGTCCTTCGGGCTGCCGCCGGACGCACCACCAGAGGACTACACGCAGTCCGGCTGGGGCGTGGTGTTCGCCGCGTCGGTCCCGGAGGCGGTTCGCCGGGGGCTGGAGCCGCTGATCGACCACCGCCGTGGCCGCGCGGAGGCGGATCGGTTCCATGTCCTCACGTACCAGCCGGGAGAGACGGCGCATCAGTTCCTGGAGCGCCACGGCGCGCCCATTGGCGACGTGGAGCCAACGGCCGTGCCCTACTACCTCCTGCTCGTGGGAGGACCGGACGTCATCCCGTTCGACGTGCAGCACTCGCTGTCGCTCTCCTATTCCGTGGGCCGCCTCTCCTTCGACACCCCGGCGGAGTACACGCGATACGCGGAGAGCGTCGTGGCATATGAGACCGGCGCCTCCGTGCCCAACCACCGGCAGGTGGTGGGCTGGGGACCCAAGCACCTGGGGGACCGCTCCACGGAGCTCAGCGCCGACAGCCTCGTCGCCCCGTTGTTCCGGGGCGCTCCCGCGGATCAACCTCCGCAGATCGCGAAGACGGTGGCCGCGAAGCTCCGCTACGCCAGCCGTGACGCGCTCGAGGACGACGCGACCAAGGAGTGGTTGCTCGCCGCGCTCCACGGCCGGGAAGCGCGGCCGGCGGTGCTCTTCACCGCGTCCCACGGCGTCGGGTTCAAGGCGGGTGATCCGCTCCAGCTCCAGCATCAGGGCGCGTTGTTGAGCCAGGACTGGACGGGCTTTGGCGGGATGGCGCCCGCGCACTACGTGGCGGCCTCGGACATCCGGGATGACGCCCGGCTCCACGGGCTCGTGGCCTTCTTCTTCGCGTGCTTCGGCGCGGGCACGCCCGCCCAGGATGAGTTCCCGCTCACGGCCGCCCGGAGTGGCGAGGCCCTGGCCGCCGCGCCCTTCGTCGCGGCCCTGCCCCGCCGGCTGCTGGCCCATCCCAACGGCGGCGCGCTGGCGGTCATCGGACACGTGGAGCGGGCCTGGGGCTTCTCCATCAAGCCGCTCCAGATGGCGCAGACCACGGTGCACCCGTTCCGCAACACGCTGTGGAAGATCATGGCCGGCATGCCCGTGGGGCACGCGCTGCGCGACTTCCGCGACCGGTTCTCCGCCGCGAACAACATCCTGCTGACGCACCTGGATGCCAACACCTCCAATGGCAAGCTGGCCCCCCGCGAACTGCTCCACCGGTGGATCGAGCGCAACGACGCTCGCAACTACGCGGTGCTCGGCGACCCCGCCGTGAGCCTCCGGCACAACGACCTGCAGGCGCTTCCCTGAAAGGAGCATGGACCGATGCGAACGCTCATCCTCAGCGACCTCCACCTCGGCAACGGCGGGCCCTATGACATCTTCGCGGGCGCCGCCGAGCTGCCCGCCCTGCTCGACGCCTCCGCCCAGCCCCCCACCCACGTCGTCCTCAACGGGGACACCTTCGACTTCCTGCTCAACGACGACCCGCTCGCGGTGGACACCCAGCGCGCGGTGGAGCAGGCCCGGGCCCTGGTGACCGCCGCGCCGACGGCGCCGTCGCTGAAGGCGCTGGGGCGGGCCCTGGCCGCGGGGGGGCGGGTGACGATGGTGGTGGGCAACCATGACCTGGAGCTGGCCCTGCCCGACGTGCAGGCCGTGGTGCGCGCGGCGCTGGGGCAACCCGATTCCGTGACCTCCCGGTTGGAGTTCCGGGATGGCACCGCGCCGCTCCAGCTGAGCGTCGGCGGCGCCCGAGTGCTCGTCACCCACGGTGAGCACACCGACGTGACGAACCGCATCGACTACGACGCGCTGCTGTCCTCGGAGCGCGCGAGCCGGTTCCATTACCCACCGGGCTCGGTCCTGGTGAAGACCCTGCTCAATCCGCTCAAGCACCGGCATGGCTTGCGGTTCATGGACCTGCTGAAGCCAGACTTCCAGGGCGCGGTGTTGGTGGGGCTCGGCGTGAAGCCCGAAGCGCTCCGGGTCCTGTTCACGTCCGGGACGCTCACCGTCATCCGGCGCCTGCTGGAGAACCGGGGCCTGGCCCCATCCTTCGCGTTGGAGCCCATGGACGCGGTGGGCCCATCGGACGCGGACGGGCACCTGGCGCGCACGCTCGCGCGGGTGGACCTGAGTGACGATGAAGTCGACGCGCTGCTGTCCGCGCTCGACGCGGAGAACCTGGATGCCTTCGACACGCCAGGGGCTCTGGGCCGCGCCCGGCTGAAGCTGGCCCGGGCGGGCTTCGCGCTCTACGCGCACCTGCACCGCTCGGTCGCGGGAAGCACCGGCTCGGTCTACTTCGGGCTCGAGCCTGGGAAGGACGAGCTCGCGGAGCTGGAGCGGCTGGGCAGGAAATACAGCCCCCAGGCGGTGGTGATGGGCCACACCCACGCGGCCCGCTGGCACGAGGGCCCTGGCCCCGTCTACGCCAACACCGGCACGTGGATCTCGCTCTTGCGGCTTCCCTCCCCGGACGATTCCGACGCGGACTGGGCGGAGTATCTGGCGGAGCTCCAGTCCAACCCCGCGCTGGAGCCAGCGAAGCAGCAGCGGGCCCGGCTGGAGCACCGCTTCACCTGCGTGGAGGTCGTGCCGCGGGCCTCGGCGCCGGGAGCGACGCTGCGGCTGGCGCAGTGGACGGCGCAAGGCCTCCAGACGCTGCGAGCCGCGGAGCTCCCAGCCGGCGGCTGAGCCACACGGCGTGCGCGGTCAGCGCGTCGCGGTGCGGTCGGCCACGGCGGACAGCACGCCGTGCACCACCGCCAGCACGCCAGCACAGGCGACGAGGAATGGCGGCAGGAGCGCCAGTCCCCACCGCTCCGCGATGAAGCCCGCGAGGCTGGGGAGGGCGGCGACGCCCATGGTGGCCGCGCTCACCTGGAAGCCCACCGCGTGTCCGGAGACGTCGGTGCCCACCCGGCGCGGCGTCTCCGACATCAGGCCCGGGAAGATGGGGGCCAGCGCGAACCCCAACACGACCAGCCCCACCACGGGGGGCACGCTGGGGAGCGTGAACAAGAGCGCGCCCACCACCGCGAGCCCGGTGCAGACCCGCAGCATCCGCACGGGCCCCAGCCGCTCCACGATGAAGCCGGACAGGATCCGCCCCACCAGCAAGGCGCCCCAGTAGAGGCTCACGAAGGTGCCGGCCACGGAGGTGTGCAGGCCGCGGCTCTCGGTGAGCACCGTGTAGCTCCACTGACCGGCCGTGACCTCCACGCCGGTGTAGAAGAAGAACGTGGCGATCTGCAGCCAGACACGCGGCCGGCGGACGGCGTCGAGCGCTGAGCCGGTGGGGTGCCCGGCATCCACCTCACCGTCCGCCCTCGCCGGCCCATCCCACTGTCGGCGCGTGAAGAGGAACGTGATCGCGAGCACGCCCAGCGTCGCCCCGATGACGGCATATCCGGACCGCCACCCCGCGCCCCGAGTCAGCAGCGCCGTCATCAGCGCGGGCCCCAGCGCGGCGCCGACGCTGTACGCGGCATGCAGCCAGTTCATGTGCTTGGGCCCGAAGTTCTGGGCCGCGTAGTTGTTGAGCGCGGAGTCGATGGCGCCCGAGCCGAACCCGATGAAGCACGCGGCGAGCAGGAAGAGCGCGAACAGCGGCACGGTCGCGTACCCCGCGAGCCCCAGGGCCACGCTCCCCGTGCTGAGCGCCAGCAGGAGGCCCAGCTTGAGCGCCCGCATCAACCGGCCCGCGAGCAGGCCGGAGAAGAAGTACGCCACCGCCGCCGTGGAGAGGATGGCCCCCATGCCTGTCTGCGGCAGTCCGAAGGTGGCGCGCAGCGAGGGCCATGCGACGCCCAGCACGGCATCCGGAAGCCCCAGGCTGATGAAGGCCAGGTAGGCAAGCACGAGGAGCGCGGGGCGGGGCTTGAGGACGGACGGGGCGGAGGTCACGGGCGCGCAACCTAGACCGCGCTCGGGCATTCCCTCGTGCATTTCGGTGGCATTCCATCTGGCCCTTGACGTTGCCACTGGTGTCAGGCCGTAGGGTCCGTTCCCAGGAGAGCAGGATGAACATCGGAGAACTCGCTCGCCGCACCGGTTGCAGTGCGCGCTCCATCCGCCATTACGACAAGGCAGGGCTCGTCGCCTCGCACCGCCGCGACAACGGCTACCGGGACTTCGGCGAAGACGCGGTGCCCCAGGTGATGCAGGTGGCCCGAATGATCCGCCGGGGCTTCTCGCTGGAGGAGATCGCCACCTTCCCGCCCTGCATGCTCCGTCAGGTCACCGACTCCATCTGCCCGGACGCGCTCGCGGCCCACCGCGAGCGGCTGGCCGAAGTGGACCGGCAGCTCTTCGACCTCGCGCGCCTGCGGGAGCGGCTGCTCGCCGTGCTGGACGCCAACACCTCCCCCGACGAAGGAACACCCCATGAACCGTCGTGACGTGATGAAGACCGCCGTGCTGGGCACGGGCCTGCTGCCCACAGGAGTCGGCCTCGCCGCCACTCCCGCGAACGCCGCGCGCAAGTCCCGGACGTTCCTGCTGGTGCACGGCGCGTGGCACAACGCCCTGCATTGGACGCGCGTCTCGGAGGCACTGTCCGCCCGCGGGCATCAGGTGGTGGCCATCGATCTGCCCGGCCACGGCCTCAACGCGCGCTTCCCCGCGTCCTATCTCACCGGAGACGCGGCGCGCTTCGCCGAGGAACGCTCGCCCCATGCGGAGCTCACGCTGGACGACTGCGCCTCGGCGGTGGTCGCGGCGCTGGAGAAGCTCCAGGGCGGACCGAAGCCCGTGCTCGTGGGCCACAGCGCGGGGGGCACGGTCATCACCCGCGCGGCGGAGATGGCCCCGCACCTCATGGGCCGGCTGGTCTACCTGAGCGCCTACGTCCCGCTGCGCCTCCAGAGCGCCAGCGCCTACGGCGCCCTGCCCGAGGCGCGCACCGGCCACGGCGAGAGCCTCTTCATCGGCGACCCCGCGAAGCTGGGCGCGGTGCGGATCAACCCTCGCGGCGACGCGGCGTACCGGGAGGCGCTGCGAGCGGGCTTCTACCAGGACGTGGACGAAGCGGCCTTCCTGCCCTTCGCGCTCACCCTCACCCCTGACATCCCGCTGTCCCTGTGGATCGGCAAGGTAGGCGCGACGAAGGAGCGTTGGGGACGCGTCCCCCGCAGCTACCTTCGCTGCTCACGGGACCGCGCCCTGGCCCCTGCCCTCCAGGACCTGATGATCCGCGAGGCGGATGCCTTCACGCCGGGCAACACCTTCACCGTGGACACGCTGGAGTCCTCGCACTCGCCGTTCGCGTCCCAGCCCCGGCGACTGGCCGACCTGCTGGACGGCCTGCGCTGACACCCCATCTCAGAAAATGGACAGGCCGGTCAGCGTCGTGAACCGGTCCAAGGCCTCCACGCCCGCCACCGAGTTGCCTCGCGCATCCAGGCCGGGGCTCCACACGCACAGGGCACACCGGTTGGGGATGACGGCGATGATGCCGCCCCCCACGCCGCTCTTGCCCGGCAGGCCCACGCGATAGGCGAACTCGCCCGCCGCGTCATACGTGCCGCAGGTGAGCATCACCGCGTTGACCTGCTTGGCCTGGCTGCGCGTGAGCAGCCGTGAACCATTCGCGAGCTGGCCATGCCGGGCGAGGAAGCCGCAGGCTCGCGCCAGGTCCGCGCAGCTCATCGCCAGCGAGCACTGCCAGAAGTAGTGCTCCAGCACCTCCGGAACCGCGCCCTCCATGTTCCCGTAGCTGGCCATGAAGTGCGCCAGGGCGCGGTTGCGGTGGCCGTGCTCCGCCTCCGACGCGGCGATGACCGGATCGAAGTCCACGGACGGGTTGCCGCTCTCCGCCCGGAGGAAGTCGCGCAGCGTGCCGCGCGCATCCCCGGTGAGGTGTTGCAGCCGGTCGGTGATGACCAGCGCGCCCGCGTTGATGAACGGGTTGCGAGGGATGCCCTGCTCGTACTCCAACTGGACCAGCGAGTTGAACGGGTTGCCAGAGGGCTCCTTGCCCACGCGCCGCCACAGCGCGTCCCCATCCCGCGACAGCGCGAGCGCCAGCGTGAACACCTTGGAGATGCTTTGGATGGAGAAAGGCTCACGCCAGTCGCCGACGCCGTACAGGTCGCCTTCCACCGTCGCGAGCGCCATGCCGAAGCGGCGGGGATCCACCGCCGCCAGCGCCGGGATGTAGGTCGCCACGCGCCCCTGTCCCAGCACCGGGCGCACCGCGTCCCACACGTCCAACAACACCGCCTGGTAGTCCATGCGCCCTCATCCTCGTCTGGAAAGCGGGTTCGGACTTCCAGAAAATCCGCGCCACGGTGTCTGCTGGAGCATGCGCCTCCTTTCGACCACGCTGCTGGCCCTGGCCTTCCTGGGCTCGTTCCCCACCGCCTGCTGCAGCAAGCCCAGCCCGTCCGCGAACTCCTGTCAGTCCCCGGACGACATGCCCACGGACCCGGGCACCGTCCAGGTGACGCAGCTGGGCTCGGGCTCGCTCGACGCCGCGGGCCAGACGTGGCCATACCAGCTCCTGCGGCTGGAGGTGCCCGGTCGGGCGGCCACCTATGCGCAGTGGTTCCCTCCCCGGAAGCCGGGCGTGTCACCCATCGTGGTGCTCACCAGGCCCTACGACGGCATCGCGTGGACCGGCGAGGCCGTGGACGCGAAGTGGGCCGCGCGCGGCAGAGGCCTGCACCCCGATGACAGCGAGCCGCACTTCGGACCGGGCTCGTCGTCCATCGCCTACACGCCCACGACGCCGGAGCTCGTCGCGAGCGAGTCCTTCGTCTACCTCTTCCATGATTTCGGCGTGCTCGCCGTCTTCGGCCGCTTCTACGCGGGAGGCGACCTCCAGAACGACCGCGACGACATGAACGCGGGCATGCGCTTCCTCGCCCAGGCCCCGAACGTGGACACCACGCGCATCGGCATCTTCGGGGGCTCCTGGGGTGGCTACGAAGCGCTCTATGCCGCGGCGGACGCACCCGCGACGGTGGTGCCCAGCGTGGGCGTCGCCCTCTCGCCCTTGTCCGACTTCGCGCAGGAGGTGGACTACGTGAGCCGCGTCGTTCCCTCGCGCGTGAGCGACGCTGCGCTGCGGTCGCGCTACCAGCAGTTCTTCGAGCCCTACTTCCGCCGCATCTACGCCACCACCGGAGGCGACCCGCTGTCGTCCGGTACGGACTACACGCGCTGGACGGCCGCCCACCTGGCCGCGACGGTCCAGACGCCCTTCCTCATCCTCCACGACGACTGGGACACCCTCATCCCCGTGGAGCACACGCGCGCCCTGGTCTCCCAGGCGCCCCATCGCTTCACGCCGATGTACTTCCAGAACACGGCCGCGGTGGACTGGAACACGCTGCCGCCGGACCACGGGCCCCTGCTCTCCACGCACGGCAACGTCATCATCACGCTGAGCCTGGGACACCTCCTCGTGAAGCTGGGAGGCGCGGAGCAACCCCTCTACATCCCCTACGGGGCGGGCACCGTGGGCGCGTGGCTTCGGGGTGTGCGCGCCAGCCAGGAGCAGGACCGCGACGTGAGCGACGTGGCGCCACGCCTGCTGGAGCTCACCGACCCGCGCGTGCAGATGCTGGAGGCCACGCAGGGGACGCTCCAGCCGGGCGCCGCCTTCGTCGCGGAGCAGGTCAACGCCGTCTGGGGCACGTCCTTCACCGCCGCCACCGTCCGGACGGCGCTCGAGTCCGGACTGCCCACGCCGTGATCAGCGCACGCCCGCGCGCTTCGCCAGCTCCTGGGCGAGCGCGCGCAGCTCCTCCGCGCCAGAGGCGTTCGGGCTCACGTCGAAGACCACCTCGTAGCCCAGCCCCGCCTGGTTGATGGACTCCGAGCGCGGGATGCGCGTGCGCAGCACCGGCACCGTCACCTCCTTCAGCGCCTCCTCCATCGCCTCGTTGGTGGCGGGCGTGCGCCGGTCCCAGAGGTTCACCGCGGCCACCAGCTGGCCGCCGTCCTCGCGCACCTCGCGCCACGCCGTCTCGATCTCGCCCAGGCCCTGCAGCGCGAACGCGCCCGTGGGCACCGGCGCCACCACCACGTCCGCGAAGCACAGCACGGCCTCCGTGAACGCGCCGATGCTCGGCGGCGTGTCCACGATGATGACGTCGGGAGTCCACGACAGCGTCTTCAGCGCGCGCGGAATCGCCTGCAGCCGGTGGCCCCAGCCGAACAGCTCGCGCTCCAACGCCGCCATGCGCGGCGCCCCCGGCGCGATGAACAGCCCCGGCCGCTTGGGCGACGCCACCACCACCTCGTCCAGCTTGTGCTTCGGTCGGGCCCCGAAGGCGTCCGCCACGCACGGGCCCTCGCGCGACTCCAGGCCCAGCACCAGCGATGCGTGCGCCTGCGGATCCAGGTCCAGCAGCAACACCCGCCGGCCCGCGTCCGCCAGCGCCGCGGCCACGTGCGAGCACAGGGTGGTCTTCCCGACGCCACCCTTGATGGTACAGAACGCGATCGTCGGCATGGCCCTGGGGTCTACCAGGATTCCGTCGCCCCGAGGACCGCCCCGGAATGGACCGCCCGCCCGATCCAGAGCGCCCCGAAACGGAGCGGTCCGTCCTTCCCCGCCCCACCCCACTCCAGTGATTCCAACCCCTTGGCGCTGGCACTCCACGTGCTGTGTCCCCCTCACGTCAGGGCGCCTCCAGCGGGTGCCGGAGCATCAGGAGAGTCACCATGGAAGTCCGGTTCTTCGGGGTTCGAGGCAGCATCGCGGTGTCGGGCTCGCGCATCGGCGGCAACACGGCGTGCGTGGAGGTGACGAGCCAGGGTGAGCGGTTGATCCTCGACGCGGGCACGGGCATCCGCACGCTGGGCGAGGTGATGCTGCGCGAGGGCGCGCCGCGGAAGGCGACGATGTTCTTCTCACACCTGCACTGGGATCACGTGCAGGGCTTCCCCTTCTTCACGCCCGCCTACCTGCCCACGACGTCGCTGACGCTGTACGGCCCGGGTGCCAACGGCGCGCAGGCGTTGGAGTCCACGCTGTCGCAGCAGATGCGCCCGCCGCAGTTCCCGGTGCCCCTGTCCACCATGCGCTCGAAGATGGCCTTTGGCGCCGCGGTGCACGGCCGCACGGTGGAGGTGGGCCCCTTCAAGGTGACGCCCATCGACGTGCCGCACCCGGACGGGTGCATGGCCTACCGCGTGGAGGCGGACGGCCACTCGTTCGTGTACGCGACGGACGTGGAGCTGCCGGAGCGCCTCACGGCGGACGTGGCCCACCACTTCGAGGGCGCGGACGCGCTGTGCCTGGACGCGCAGTACACCCCGGACGAGTACGAGGGGAAGACGGGCCTGTCCAAGAAGGGCTGGGGCCATTCGACGATGATGGACGCGGCCAAGGTCGCCCGTGACCTGAACGCCGGGCGGCTCTTCCTCTTCCACCATGATCCGTCCCACGCGGACGAGCTGCTGGAGGACATGGCGCAGCAGGCGCGCGGCCTGTTCCCCTTCACCGACCCCGCGCGCGAGGGCCAGCGCATGCTCCTGGGCCGCGCGGCGGGCGCATGAGCCTGCCGAGCCAGGAGCCCTGCGCTACACTGCCACGCGCGTCCTTCACGCTGCCGCCGCTGCCCGCCGCCATGCCCTCGTCCCCGCCGGATGTGTCGTCCCAGGTCCTGCTCCCCCTTGGCGGCCTCGTCGGGCGCGAGGTGGACCTGGACGCCTTCCTCCAGGCGCTCGTGGACCGCATCGCCATCACGCTCCAGGCGGACCGCGGCACGCTGTGGCTGTTGGATCCGGTGCGCCGCGAGCTCTTCAGCCGCGCCGCGCACCTGCCGGAGGTCGCGCAGATCCGCGTGAAGCTGGGCCAGGGCGTGGCGGGCTACGTGGCGGAGGCCGGGGAGCCCGTGCACGTGCCGGATCCGCGCGGCGAGCGGCGCTTCTTCGCGGACATCGACCGGATGACGGGCTACCGCACCATCAGCCTGGCCGCGGTGCCGCTGCGCGACGCGGCGGGCGCCGTGTACGGGGTGCTCCAGGTCCTCAACCGCCTGGGCGGCGGTCCCTTCACGGAGGACGACACCCGGAAGCTCACCGACATCGCGGCCCAGGTCAGCACCGCGCTCCAGACGACCAGCCTCTACCAGGAGCTGCAGCGCGCCAAGGATCAGCCGCAGGCCCCGGTGGGCTACTTCTTCAACCGCATCATCGGTGAAGCCCCGCCGCTCAAGGCCCTCTACCGCCTGGTGCAGAAGGCCGCGCCCACGGACGCGACGGTGCTGCTGCGCGGGGAGAGCGGCTGCGGCAAGGAGCTGTTCGCGCGCGCCATCCACGTCAACGGCCCCCGGCGCGACAAGCCCTTCGTGAAGGTGGACTGCGCGGCGCTGCCCGCCGCCCTCATCGAGAACGAGCTGTTCGGCCATGAGAAGGGCGCGTTCACCGGCGCGGACCACCGCGTGCCCGGCAAGTTCGAGGCGGCCGACGGCGGCACCGTCTTCATCGACGAGCTGGGGGAGCTGCCCCAGGCGGTGCAGGGCAAGCTGTTGCGCGTGCTCCAGGATCGCGAGTTCGAGCGCGTGGGCGGCACCCAGGCCGTCAAGGTGGACGTGCGCATCGTCGCGGCCACCCACCGCGACCTGCCGCGCATGGTGGCGGAGGGCCGGTTCCGCGAGGACCTCTACTACCGCATCAAGGTCGTGGAGCTCCTGCTGCCCCCGCTGCGCGAGCGCGGCGCGGAGGACATCGAACGGCTCGCGCGCCACTTCGTCGCCACCGCCGCGAAGCGCCACCGGTTGCCCCCGCCCCGCCTCAGCGCCTCGGCCCTCACGCGGCTCATGCGCTACCGCTGGCCCGGCAACGTGCGCGAGCTGGAGAACTGCATCGAGAGCGCCGTCGTGCTCTGCGAAGGCGAGATCCTGGAGGAACACCTCCCCCTGCCCTCCCTGGACCGCGCGCTGTCCCCCGCGCCGTCCGTGCAGGAGCCCGCCCCCGCGCCGGAAGCCCCGCTCCTGCTCCCGCTGGCGGAAGTGGAGCGCCGCCACATCTTGCGTGTGCTGGAGGCGGTGAAGGGCAACCGCACCGCGGCGGCGCGGACGCTGGAGATCGGCCGCAACACGCTGGCCCGGAAGCTCAAGGAGTACGGCCTGGCGGACGAGGGCTGACCCCCGTCTCGCTCTCCGTGGCGGGGCCTCCTGCCCCCACGAGCGGCCGAGGAAGCGGAGTCCCGGCTGGGGGTGCCCTCCAGTGTCCCGGGGGGGCACCTATTCACAGGGCCGTTGTGCGAACCGCGAGGGCCGGACACCGGGAGGCGAACCCCCTCCCCCGGTTTCCCCCGTGCAGGACGTGCCCCTTGGGAAAGGAGCACGTCATGGCCGATATCCTGGATGTCCCAGCGAGCAGGCACCCCACCGCGCAGCCGGAGACACACACAGGTCACATCATCGTCATCTCCGTGGTGGCCGCGCTCGGTGGCTTCCTCTTCGGCTTCGATACGTCCGTCATCAACGGCACGGTCGGAGCACTCCAGACGCAATTCGCGGCGAGCAGCCTGGCGCTGGGGCTCGCGGTATCGTCCGCGCTCATCGGCTCCGCGGCCGGCGCGTTCCTGGCGGGCCACGTCGCGGACCGGTACGGCCGCAAGCGCACGATGCTCATCGCCTCCGGCCTGTTCACCATCAGCGCCATCGGCTCCGGGTTCGCGTTCTCCCTGTGGGACCTGAGCTTCTGGCGGCTGGTGGGCGGGCTGGGCGTCGGCGCCGCCAGCGTCGTGGCGCCCGCGTACATCGCGGAGATCGCTCCGGCGCACCTGCGCGGACGGCTCGCGTCGCTGCAACAACTGGCCATCGTGGTGGGCATCTTCATGGCCCTGCTCGGGGACTTCGCCATCGCGAGATCCGCGGGCTCCGCCTCCAACCCCGGCTGGCTCGGCATGACCGCGTGGCGGTGGATGTTCTTCAGCGGTCTGCCTCCCGCGATCCTCTACGGCGTGGGCTCGCTCTTCATCCCGGAGTCCCCCCGCTATCTCGTGGCCAAGGGGCGTGAGCAGGAGGCGCTCGGCGTCCTTCGCGGCATCGAGGGAGACACCGCGCCGTCCAAGGTCGTGGAGATCCGCAACTCGCTGCGCACCAACTACACCCCGCACATGGCGGACCTGAAGGGCGGCCGCTTTGGCTTCCTGCCCATCGTATGGATTGGCATCGTGCTCGCGATGCTTCAACAGTTCGTGGGCATCAACGTCATCTTCTACTACTCCAGCGTCCTCTGGCAGGCGGTGGGCTTCTCCGAGCAGAACTCGCTGGCCATCACCGTCATCACCAGCGTCACCAACATCCTCACCACGCTCGTCGCCATCGCGTTCGTGGACAAGATCGGCCGGAAGCCGCTGCTCATCATCGGCTCCGTCGGCATGGCGCTGACGCTGGGGCTCCTGGCGTACCTGTTCGGCACCGCCCCCCTGGACGCCGCGGGCAAGCCGGTGCTCCAGGGCGCGGCGGGCACCACGGCGCTCATCGCGGCCAACCTCTACGTCGTCTTCTTCGGCTTCTCGTGGGGCCCCGTCGTCTGGGTGCTGTTGGGGGAGATGTTCCCCAACCGCATCCGCGCGCTCGCGCTCTCCATCGCGGCCATGGCGCAGTGGCTGGCCAACTTCCTGGTCTCCGCGACCTTCCCGTCGCTCAAGGCCCTCGGGTTGGGCTGGGCCTACGGCCTGTATGCCGCGGCGGCCGTCTTCTCCATCTTCTTCGCCGCTCGGTACATCAAGGAGACCAAGGGTCGGGAGCTGGAACAGATGTAGCCCGGCGAGGCAGGGTCACACCTGAGAGCCCGTACACCTGTACGGGCTTTCTCCATTTACACGCGCCGACTGGGTTGGAAAACACCTGATCCATTTGACACCCGGGGTCAGGGCCTTCCAGCATCTGCTTCATGCTGAAACATTCCCCCGCTCGGACTCGACTGGCGAGCATCGTGCTCGCTTCCTTCCTCCTCGCCCTGACTGCCTGCTCCGGCACCGACGATCCACCTCCTGATGGCGGCGTCACGCCCGGTACGGATGGCAGCGTCATCGAAACCGACGGTGGGACGGATGGGGGCAGTGACACCCTGCCCGACGGCGGCCCGTACGATCCGGGCCCCGCCGTCTGTGGCGACGGCAAGCACCAGAAGGGTGAGGCGTGCGACGACGGCAACACCACGTCCGGCGACGGCTGCAAGGCGAACTGCCTGGAGGTCGAGGCCGGCTATGCCTGCCCGACGCCCGGCCAGGCGTGCGTGAAGACGGCGGCCTGCGGCAACGGCCTGCTCGAGGCTGGCGAGATCTGTGACGACCGCAACACGGTCTCCGGCGACGGCTGCTCGGCGGACTGCAAGACCGTGGAGTCGGGTTGGACGTGCCCCCTCCAGGGCCAGCGCTGCAAGGCAGCGCAGTGCGGTGACGGCATCATCGCGGGTGAAGAGGAGTGCGAGGACGGCAACGCCACCAAGGGCGACGGTTGCAGCGACACCTGCCGCCTGGAGCAGGGCTACAAGTGCGACGTGCTGGGCCAGCCGTGCACCAAGACGGTCTGCGGTGACGGCAAGAAGGAAGGCACCGAGCAGTGCGACGACGGCAACCACGACATGGGCGACGGCTGCTCGCCGCTGTGCGTGCTGGAGCCCAAGTGCGTGAACGGCACCTGCGAGGCCCGCTGCGGCGACGGCGTCATCCTCCCGGGTGACACCACCGAGGAGTGCGACGACGGCAACCTGCGCGCCAACGACGGCTGCTCGCCGACGTGCAAGCTGGAGCCGGGCTTCGCTTGTGTTCGCATCACCGAGTCTCCTCCTGACGTGGTGGAGATCCCCGTCGTCTATCGCGACTTCTGCGGCATGGGCGGCGGACAGGGCTGCAGCGCTCCCGCGACCCGTCACCCTGACTTCGAGGATGCCAACGGCGCGGAGCAGGGGATCGTGGGCGCGAAGTACGGGCCGCTTGGCTCGGATGGCAAGCCCATCTACGCCAAGGGCGCCACCGGCAACGGCGGAGTCACCCATGGCAAGACGGCCTTCGACCAGTGGTATCGCGACACGCCGAACGTCAACGTCACGGAGGTCAGCACCCTGAAGCTCAGCAAGCAGGGCAATGGCTCCTACCTGTTCAACAACCAGACCTTCTTCCCGCTCGACAACGGCGGCTGGGTGAAGCTGGGCAAGGAGAACAAGCTCAACGACGGCAGCGGCGTCCCGCGCAACTTCAGCTTCACCAGCGAGACGCGCTACTGGTTTGAGTTCAAGGGCACCGAGGAGCTGACGTTCCTGGGTGACGACGACGTGTGGGTGTTCATCAACGGCAAGCTCGCCCTGGACCTGGGTGGCGTGCACGGCGCCACGTCCGGCACGGTCTCGCTGGCGAATGGGCCCACCGTCACGGGCCTGGGTCTGGTGAAGGGCAAGATCTACGAGGTCGTCGTGTTCCAGGCGGAGCGCCACACGTCCGCGTCCTCGTACAAGCTGACCCTGAACAACTTCGAGACGCAGCGCACCGAGTGCAAGTCCACCTGCGGTAACGGCACCCTCGATGCGGGTGAGCAGTGCGACCAGGGCAACAACAACGGCCCCGGCTACGGCAAGTGCAGCCTGACCTGCATCTGGAACGCCCGCTGCGGCGACGGCATCATCCAGGCCGACGATGGCGAGGAGTGCGACGACGGCAACACCACCGCGCGCGACGGCTGCAGCCCCACCTGCCGCGTCGAGATCGGCTGATGCCGTTCGCCCCGGCGCCTTCCCGGGCCGGGGCCCCCCGTCCGGACCTCACAGGGTCCGGGCGAGCATGACCCCGGCGGCCAGGGACAACACCCCGGCCGCCGCGAAGTGCCTCCAGGCCCGGCGGGACAACTCCCCGCCGGTGCCCGCGGCCTCTTCCCCCAGCACCACCAGCGCCGGACGCCCCCCGCGCCCGCGCAGCTCGTAGGTCCCGTCGAGGAAGCCCCGCCGCAGCTCCCCCACCACCAGACACGCCTCACCGGGCGCGCCCACGCGCTCCCAGGACAGCGCCTGTCCGGGAGCACCCAGCAGCTCCGCCCGAGTGAGCGCGGGCACCATCACGCACCGGCGGACCTCCACCGGCGCCAGGAGCGCGGAGGGCACAAAGCCCACCGCCGCCCGCGTCCGCTCTCCCCTCAGCAGCAGCATCGGCGCGTACGCGCGCTCCCGCGACAGGAGCGGGCCCTTCTGGCCTTGCTTTCCCACCGCGTGCACCGCCGCGTCGTAGAAGGCGCAAGGCACGCCGCCCGGCGATGTCAGCGTCTCCAGGCACTCCAGCCGGCCCCGGTACACCCCGAAGCCCGGAGGCCGCCCCGCGCGAAGGGCCTCCACCGCCTCATCCAGGGACCGCGGCGCGGCGCCACGCAAGGTGTCCGCCCGCAGACGCACCCGTGCCCCCAGGGCCGACGCGCCCGCGGCGAGCACCAGCAGCCCCCCACCCACCGCCTTCACGAGCACGTCCGGCGACACGGGAACCAGCGGTGCTCCGCGCATCCACGGGACGAAGAGCACGAGCCCCAGGGCCAGGGCCCCGAAGCCCCCCAGCAACCCGCGCGGCCGGGAGCCAGCTGGCGCGCGCCCCAGGGTGAACGTCGCCCAGAGCAGCAGGGCCAGCCCCACCCCGCAGAGCGGCAGCAGCAGGACGCGTCCCAGGTCCATGTCCATCTCCCCCACCCGCGCGCCGGGCGGCCCCGCGACGGCGGAGCCCGGCGGGAGCAAGGTGGGAACGCACGGGCGGAGCGGCAAGCCCCACCCGCGGGGACGGACTACTCGCCGGTGGCGACGCGGCGCACGGGGCGCTCCTGGAGCCGCCCCACCACCTTCAGGTCATCGAAGGTGCACTTCAGGTTGCGGCATCCCAGGGCCAGCTTTCCCACCCGGCCCTCGAAGCCCGGCAGCACCTTGCTGGCGAAGAGCTTCTTGTTGAGGAAGGCGTCCACCCGCACGCCGCTCTTCTGCTTCTTCAGCTGGAGGCGCACCAGGAACGGGCCCTGACGGGGCACCGGCATCTCGTCCTGGACCAGGTTCTTGGTGTCCTCCGCGCTGTTGCCAACAATCTCCCGCCCGTCGTCCGGCGAGAAGTAGCGCCACGACAGGCGCATGCCCGCGTCCGGGATGGCGAAGACGGACACCTGCACGTCGCGGATGCGGAACGCCAGCTCCCCGAAGTGCTGCCCGTCCTCTTCCACCGACCACTCGCGGCCCAGCGGCCTCACGTCCATCAGCACCTCGGCCGTGAAATCGTCGCTGCTGAAATAGCGGTGGGCCAGGTACGCGCGCGGCACCAGCTTGCCGTCCGCCTCCATCCCGGCCTGGATCACCTGCAGCTCCTGGTTCTTCATCTCCCAGGAGCCGCTGTGGACGTTGAACTCCTCCTCGCCCGGCTCGAAGCCCACTTCCAGGGTGGAGGTGTCCGAGCCCGGCGCGGGCGGGGTGAGCTTCAAGCCGGCGAACACCTCCCCTTCCGTGTTGGGCGGGAAGTGCTGCGCGGTCTGCACCGGCTTCTGGCGGCCCAGGCCGTACTCCTCGTCACCCAGGCGCAGGCTCACCGGGCCCACGAAGGCGCGCACCGCGAAGCCCAGCAGCGCCAGGCCGCCCACCACGGACAGGCCGGTGCGCACCCGGCCCCAGCCCGCGTGGAACTTCTCCAGCATCACCGCTTCGGGCCGCGACGCGAGCCTCCTGGCGTCCGCGTGCGAAGGCTGCGCGCGCGCCAGCTCCGACGCCGGCGCCACGTGCGGCGACGACGTGGTGGAGACCAACACTTCCAGCGCCTCGCACACCTCCGTGGCGGTGGCGTAGCGGGACTCGCGGTCCGTCTCCAGCAGGCGCTCCACCACCGGATCCAGGCGCGGATCCAGGCCGCGCACGCGCTGGGACGGCAGCTTGAAGCGGCCCACGGGCAGCTCCCCCGTGAGCGCCTCGTACATCATCACGCCCAGGGAGAAGAGGTCCGCCCGCCCATCCACGTTCTTCGCGTCCCGGCGCTGCTCCGGGGCCATGTAGTTGAGCGTGCCCATGGCCACCGCCGTCGCGGTGAGGTGCTTCTCCGAATCCGGCTCGCGGATCCCCGCGAGGCCGAAGTCCGCCACCTTCGCGTGCAGCCGCCCGTCCAGCAGGATGTTCTCCGGCTTCAGGTCGCGGTGGATGATGTTCTTGGCGTGCGCGCACTCCACGGCGCGCGCCACCTGAAGCAGCACCTTCAGCGCCTGCGGGGGCGCCAGCGGATCACGCCCGCCCAGCGCGTGGCGCAGCGACTGGCCCTCCACGTACTCCATGACGAAGTAGTAGTGCTCGCCCGCCACGCCCCGGTCGATGATCTGCACGATGTTCGGGTGGGACAGGGCCGCCAGCGCCGTGGCCTCCTTGTCGAAGCGCGACACGAACTCCGCGTCCTTCGCCAGCCGGGGCGGCAGCACCTTCACCGCCACCGTGCGGCCCAGGGACTGCTGGCGCGCGAGCCACACCTCGCCCATCCCGCCGCGCCCCAGCACCTCCAGGAGCTCCAGGCCCGGCAGCTGGGGCTTCGCGCCCGACAGCACCGTCTCCGCCGTCTCCACGCGAACGGATGTGTCCACCGGAGCCCGGGGCGCACGCACGCCCGGCGTCGCCGAGCGCACCAGCGTGGCTCCGTCCATCACCGCCTCTGGCTCCGACGAAGGCAGCGCCACCCCCGAGGACTGGGCGCTCACGCCCGCGGCGGCGGGTCCCCCCCCCGCGGCGACGTCGCCCTCCTCCCCCTTCCCCACGCCATCCGGTCGCGGGATGTTCATCTCGGTTCCCCCTGGGACGCTGGAGCCGGCCCTCATCTCCTGTCCCACCGTGTCCTCCCTGTCCGTCCCAACACCGGGAGCGGCGGAAGGTGACATCGATTCTGGCGGATCATCCGCCGTGCGCGGCACGAACGTCACCGCGGCGCCTGCTTCCTCGTCCGCCGGGACGGCCAGGCGGAGGCCCGACACGTCGGCTGGACGGAGGCCCGACACGTCCGCGCGGCGGACCTCGAACCGGATGCCGCAGCGGCACGTGACCTTCTGGCCGCTCACGTACACCCGGGTGTCGTGCACCGTGCCGCAGTTGGGGCACGACTGCGTGGGCATCAAGGACGAGGAGCGCACCGTCAGCGCACCTTGCGGGAGGTGGAGGTGGTCAGCTCCGCGCCGTGCACGCGGAAGGTCTGCACGCCCTTCTCCTTGCCCTTCACCTGGAGCACCGGCAGCTCCTCCACGTCGAAGCCCGGACCGGATTTGCGCACCGTGACCTCCGACGCGAGCACCTCGCCGCTCTTCGCGATGCCGCACAGCCGCGACGCGGTGTTCACGGTGTCGCCAATGGCAGTGAACTCGTGCCGCTCCGCGCTGCCCATGTAGCCCACGACGGCCTGCCCGGTGTTGACGCCAATGCCCACCTCGATGGGCTTCTTGCCGTCCAGCACGCGCTGCCGGTTGAGCTCCGTGACGGCGTCCTGCATCTCCAGCGCCGCCCGCAGCGCGCGGGCCGGATCATCCGGGTGCGACGACGGCGGTCCCCACACCGCCATCACGCAGTCCCCGATGAACTTGTCCAGGTTGCCCTCGTAGCGGAACACCACATCCGCCATGGCGGTGAAGAAGCTGTTGAGCATCGACACCACCTCCTGCGGCGAGTCGCTCTCCGCCAGGGTGGTGAAGCCGCGGATGTCCGCGAACAGGCAGCTCACCTCCGCGAGCCGGCTCTGGCGCAGGTCCTCCGTGCCGCCGTTGATCACCGCGTCCGCCACCGCCTTGGACAGGAAGCGCGACAGCTCCGCGCGCGTCACCGCCTCGTTGCGGATCTGCTCCGCCAGGGCCGCGTTCTCCAGCGCGATGCCCGCCTGCGCGGCGATGCCGGACAGGATGGTCAGGTCCTTCTCCGAGAAGGCGTTGATCTGCTGCCGGCTGTCCAGGAAGAGCACCGCCTGGATGTCGCCGTTCACCATCAGCGGCACCGCCATGGCGGAGCGGATGCCCTGCGCCACGATGCTCTCCGCCGCGGAGAAGCGCTCGTCGATGATGGCGTCCGCCGTGAGCACCGCCTTGCCCGTCTCCACCACGCGCTTGAGCACGGTGTCCGACAGCATGACGTTCACCTGCTTGCCCTGCCGGTGGTGCACCGCGGCCGGGATGAACTCCCCCTCCGGCCCCACCTTCAGGATGACGCCGTGGTCGGCCGCCAGCAGCTCGAAGGCCACCTTGAGGATCTGCTCGAACAGGTCGTCCTGGTTGCCCTTGAGGCTCACCTGCCGGTGGAACTCGTGCGCGATGCGCAGCTTCTCGTAGTCCCGGCGCAGCGCCGCCGTGTCCGTCACCTGGTCGGACGGGCGGAAGTTCTGCGGCACCTGGTCCATCTGGGCCAGGAAGGCCGGCATGGAGACGGCGTTCGCCACCACCGTCACGCCCGGCAGCGTGGGGGGATTGGCCCCGCCCGCCGCCGCCTCTCCGCTGTGGAAGACGAGCCGCGAGGAGCCCAGGGCGATCTCATCCCCGTCGCGCAGCCGCATCTCCCCCGTCACCCGGCGGCCGTTGATGAACGTGCCGTTGGACGAGTTGAGGTCGCGCAGGACGAAGTCGCGCCCCACCTTCTCGATGGTCGCGTGCTCCTTGGACACTTCCCGGTCCACCAGCCGCAGCGTGTTGGACGGGTGGCGGCCAAGCGACGTCGTCGCGCCCAGGGGAAACTCCCCCAGCGTCCCGTCCGCGAACCGCCCCGTCAGGTGCGGCCCGCGCGGGTGCGACCCGGACCTGGGCGGGAATGGGGCGGGTGCCTGGTTCACGCGCGAATCCTCACCGGCGCGGACACTACCAGAGCCTTCCGCCCCAAAGGAACGCTCGCGTCGGCCCCTGGGAGGACGCCCGGCGTCGCCCTGCACGGCCGGTCAGTCCCCGCCTCGGCGTCGCCACCCCCACCTCTCATGGAGACGGCGGGGCCACCAGCCCCGGGGCGCCGGGCGCCGGGACGGCGGAGGACCGGCGCTCGGGCGAGCGGAAGGCCAGACCGATGGACGGCAGGAAGGTCAGCCCGCCCAGGTCCCGCCGGGCGCCGAAGACGTTCGGCTTGCAGAAGACGTACCCCCCCGTCAGCTCGGCGTAGAAGTGCACGTAGCGGTACCCCACCGCGAAGCCCACCGTGGAGCCCACGAAGTGGCTGTTCACCTCGGTGGGCAGGCTCACGTCGAAGCCCGTCACCGGCGTGCCCCCCTGGGAGATGTCCACCAGCTGCGGGTCCATCCGGGTGTGGCTGAAGACGTACTTGGGGGCGCCGTAGAGCTTGAACACGTCGCCGTACTCCGCGCTCAGGTACAGCGGCACCTCCACGTCCCAGCGGTCGAAGTCGCCCAGGTGCACCACCTCCAGCACGTCCAGCGCCGCCCCGGAGAACAGGTGCTTGGACACCCCCAGCCCCAGCGCCAGGTCGTAGGAGCGGCGTGAGTCCCCGCCTCCGTGGGCAAGCCGCGCCTTGCCGTCGAAGCGCAGCGAGTTGCCGCTGTAGCGCCCGCCCAGGTCCAGCCCGTCCAGCACGCCCACCCGCACCATCAGCTCCGGGTTGGTGCCCGGAGGCGCCACCACCAGCGCCAGCCCCGCCGTCAGCAGGCGCTGCTGGTCCTCCTCCGTGAGCGTGTAGGGGCGGCCCTCGTCCACCGCCCGCTTCGCCTCCCGCCCCTGGTCGATGCCCACATCCACCACCGTCGCGAGCGTGCCCACCGGGATGAACACCCCCATGCTGCCCGTCACCTGGACCTGCCCGGGCGACAGCGTCTTAGCCGTCTGCATCGTGGACAGCGGGGTCGCACACCCCACGAGGAGGCCCAGCGACAGGAGGGGAAGAGTTCTCATGGGGTTGCAGGTTATGCCCATTTCGGGCGCGAACGCTTCATTCCGCGCGCCCACGCTGCTAAGGGGGCTGTCGTGCGAATCAAGCAAAAACCCGAGGACTTCTCCGTGAAGGAGTCCTACCGCTTCGACGAGGTCGCCAGTGGGCGGCATCGTGTCTACCTCATGGACAAGCAGAAGCTGTCCACCTTCGACGCGGTGAACCGCATCCGCGAAGCGTTCGGCCTCAAGCCGGGCGCCATCAGCTACTGCGGCCTGAAGGACAAGCAGGGCCGCACCGAGCAGATCATCGCCGTGGACGGCGCGGACGTGGACATGCAGGAGGCCGACCTGCGCCTGAAGTTCCTGGGCCGGACGGACAAGCCGCTGTCGGCGCGCAACATCACCTCCAACCGCTTCTCCGTCACCGTGCGCGCCCTGACGCACGACTCGCTGGCGCCGCTCAACCTGGCCGCCGCGGAGGTCAACCGGCTGGGCGTGGTGAACTACTTCGACAGCCAGCGCTTCGGCGCGCTCAAGCACGGCCAGGGCTTCATCGCCAAGGACATCATCCGGGGCGACTTCGAGGCCGCGCTGCACAACTACTTCGCCCGCCCCTCGGATCTGGACCGCACCGAGGACGCCAAGGTGAAGGGCTTCTGGCGCGACAACTGGGGCCGCTGGGACGCGCGCGTGCCCTTCGAGGGCGCGAAGAAGTACCACCGCATCCTGCGCTCCCTGCGCGACAACCCGGGCGACTGGCTCAAGGCGTTCCTGCAGATCGACTCGGACTACCGGGCGATGATCCTCTTCGAGTACCAGAGCTTCCTCTGGAACGAGGGCGTCCGCCGCTACCTCCAGCTGATGCTGCCGCGCGAGCACATGTTCCCCATGCGCTACCAGGCCGGCACGCTGCTGCACTTCCGGGACGCCGCCCCGGACGTGCTCCACACCCTGCGCGAGAAGACCTTCCCGCTCGTCGGGCCGGACTCCACCTTCGAGGACCCCAAGGTGGCGGAGGCCATGACCTGGGTGCTGGGCCGGGAGAAGCTGAAGCTGGCCGACCTGCGCATCAAGGGCGCGGAGCGGATGCTCTACTTCAAGGAGGAGCAGCGCCCGCTGGTGATGTTCCCGCACAAGCTCGTCGTGGGCCGCACGCAGAACGACGACGTGAACCGGGGCGACATCAAGGTCAACGTGGCCTTCACGCTGCCCCCGGGCGCGTACGCCACGCTGGTCATCAAGCGCCTGTTCCACTTCGAGTACACGGAAGACACCAAGGAGGACGTGCGCGCCTCGCAGCGTCCGCGCCTCGTCACCGCCGAGCGCGAGGAGGCTCGGGGGGACACCGCCGCCCGGAGCGCCGCGCGTGAGGCGGAGGGGCCCTCGCGCCACCGCGCCCTGGCGAGCAAGCGCCTGCCCGCCGCCCCGGCCCGCGAGCCGCGTCCTCCCAGCCGCATTGGCCGTCCAGCCCGCCCGGGCCGCGAGGCGTCGCCGGAGGTCCATGAGTCCAAGGAGCCTCGGGAGTCCCGGGTCCGCACCGACCGCGCCGAGCGTCCTGCCCGGGCCGCCGCGCCCGTGGCCACGTTCACGGCCCCCGCCGCGCCGGAGCCGGAGATTCCGCTGGGCTTCCGGGCCAAGCAGAAGCAGCGCAAGCAGGTGAAGGCCGAGAGCCGGGCGGAGAAAGCCGAAAAGCAGCGCCTGGCCGCCGCCAAGTCCGCGAAAAAACAGAAGCGGAAGTGATGAAAGGGTGCGGCGCAATGGCCTTCCGTCACGCCCGTAGTCCAGGGCGTGACCGCTCTTGCCCTCGACTCGCTCCCCGTGGCCATCGGTATGCTGATGGCTGAGGACGCCGCCCCGCTCCCCTGGAAGGCGGACGTGCTGGCCGCCCGCAAGGGGGATCCGTCCGCTTTCGAAGCGCTCGTGCGCAGCGTGCAGCGCCCGGTGTACGGCCTGGCGCTGCGCCTGCTCCAGACGGAGGCGGAGGCGGCGGAGGTCGCGCAGGAGGCCCTCTTGCGCGCGTACCAGAACCTCCACCGCTACGACGAGGCGCGCCCGTTCGATCTCTGGGTGCTCGCCATCACGCGCAACCTCTGTCTGGACCTGCTCCGCCGCCGCACCAAGGTGCGCACCGAAGAGCTGGAGCCCATGAAGGAGGTGCTCCCCAGCCACGAAGCGTCCCAGGAGGAAGGGGCCATCGCGCGCGAGGAGCGGCAGTCGCTGGAGGCCGCCATGGAGACCCTGTCCGTGGACGACCGTGAAGTGCTGGCGCTCTATTACGTCCAGAAGCGCACCACGAAGGAGATCGCGCAGATCATGGGCTGCGCGCCGGGGACCATCATGGCGCGCTTGTTCCGCGCCCGTGAGAAGCTCCGCAAGAAGATGGCGCCCGCCGAGGAGGAGACGCGATGACCCCCACCCCCTGCCCCGACCTGGACGTCCTCTTCGCGGAGCTGGAAGCCGGTGAGGGCCCCGCGCTGGACCACGCCGCGGAGTGCGCCGCGTGCGCCGCGCTGATGGAGGATCACCGACTGCTGGAGCAGGACCTGTTCCGGCTGGCGGATCCGCTGCCGCCCCCTTCGCTCGTCGTCAACGTGATGGCGCGCGTCGCGGAGAGCCCCGTGCCGCAGCGGCGCGAGGTGTGGACGGGCCTGTCCATCCTGCTCACGTCCCTCTTCGCGGGGCTGGGCTTCCTGCTCACCAACGACCGGGCGCTCGGCCGCATGGGCACCGGCTTCGCGTCCACGGTGGGCTACACCCGCGCGTTCGTGGAGGGCCTGTCCAGCGGCGCGCACGCCCTGTGGAGCACCGCGGGGTTGGCGGTGGCCTGCTGCATCGCCCTCGTCGTGTTCTCCTCGCTGTTCGGCTTGAAGCGGCTCGTCGGCTCCCCTCCTCAGTCCCTCTCCGAAGCCTGAGCGTGTCCATGAAGATCCTCCCCCGCCTGCTGCTTCCCACGCTCCTGCTCGGCGCCCCCCTCGCCCTCGCGGAAGCCCCCCCGGCTCCGACCGCCGCCTCCGCCGCCGCTCCCGCCCGCACCATCGACGTGAGCTTCCGTGGCTCCCTGCGTGACGCGCTCAAGTCCATCGCGGAGAAGGGCGGCTTGAACCTCGTCGTCACCGGCGACCTGGACACCCCCGCGGAGGTGCGCCTGCGCGGCATCAGCGCCGAACAGGCCCTGCGCACCGTGGCCCGCGCGTACTCGCTCCGCTTGGAGCAGGACGGCTCCATCTTCACCCTGCGCCCGCTCACGGCCCGGGAGAAGGAGGCGGGCACGGCCACCGTGAGCGCCCCGCCGGCGCCAACGCCCCCGGCGGTGGCCGCCACGCCGCCGCCCCCGGCGCCGGACACGTCCGCCGCGGACGCGGAGTCCGACGAGTCCGAGGACTCCGCCGAGGACCTTGCCCAGGCGCGCGAGGAGGCGAAGCAGGCCGCGAAGGAGGAGGCGGAGGCGGCCAAGCAGCGCATCCGCGAGGAGCTCCGCAACTTCCGCGACAACTACCGGCATAAGCGGAGCAAGCGCGGCGCCAGGGACGTGGTGGCGCGCGGACAGAACCTGGAGGTGAAGCAGGGCGAGTCCGTGGAGAGCGCGGTCGTCTACGGCGGCAACCTCATCGTCCGGGGCACCGTGGAGGGCGACGCGGTCGCCTTCGGCGGCAACCTGGAGATCCACGGCCACGTGGACGGCGACGCCCACTCCTTCGGCGGCAACGTCATCCTGGGGCCGGACGCGGAGGTGGACGGCGACGTGTCCGCCTTCGGCGGTCAGGTGCAGAAGGCGGACGGCGCCAATGTGTCGGGCAGCTTGGAGTCCTTCGGCGGCGCGGGGCTGGGCCGCATGTTGAGCGGAGAGATCAAGCGCGGCCTGCGGGACAGCCGGAGCCACGACGCCCCCGCGCGCGATAGCGACGACGATGACGACCATGACGGCGGAGGCAGCAGCCTGGCCTGGTTCATCCTCGAGTTCGCGCTGCTCTTCGGCCTGGGCTTCCTGGGGCAGATGTTCTTCCCGGCGCGCATGAAGGAGCTGGGCGAGGAGATCCGCGCCCGCCCCAACAAGAACCTCTTCGTGGGGGTGCTCGGCTCGCTGGCGCTCATCCCGCTGACCGTCGTCCTGTGCGTCACCCTCATCGGCATCCCCGTGGCGCTCGCCCTCCTGATCGCCTCCACGCTGGGCACGGCGCTGGGCTACGCGGCCCTCGCAAGCGAGCTGGGAACGCATCTGCCGGTGATGCGCGGCCGGAAGACGCAGGCGCTGGTGCTGGCCCTGGGGTTGGGGATCCTCCTCGTCGTCAGCCACATCCCGGTGGTGGGCATCCTTCTCAACCTTCTCCTCATCCCGCTGGCCTTCGGCGCCGTCATCCGCTCGCGCTTCGGCTACCGCCCCCCGGGCATGCCAGAGCCGCTCTTCCCCCGGCGCGAAGAACCGGTTTGACGCACCCGGCCTCAAGGCCACCCGGAATTGTCACAGCGCAGCATCGTTTCTCTCGAAGCCCCGCTCCCCGCGCACCGGGAGTGGGGCTTTTCCTTCTCCAACAAGTGCCGGGCGCGCGCGCCATCACCTGCGCTGTCAGGTGTAGGGGTTGGCGGCAGGCGTGCGGCCGTGGACAGGCTTTGACCGCTCCCGTCCGGTGCGCCATTTTGCGCGGCACCCATGCGACGCCTCCCAGACGCAACCCCGCGCGGCAGGGCCATCACCGTGGACCTCGAGGGCGAGAGCATCCCCGCCATCGAAGGTGAGCCGGTGGCGTGCTCCCTCATCGCCGCGGGCGAGAACGTCCTCTCCCGCTCCGTGAAGTACCACCGCCCGCGCGGGCCGTACTGCTTCGCCGCGGCCTGCTCGCACTGCCTCATGCGCGTGGACGGGCTTCCCAACGTCTACACCTGCCGCACCCCCGCGAAGGAGGGCATGCGGCTGGAGCGGCAGAACGCGTACCCGTCCGCGAAGGTGGACATCTTCGAGACCATCGACTGGTTCTTCCCCAAGCGCCTGGATCACCACGAGATGTTCGCGGGCGTGCCGGTGGCGGAGGACGTGATGGCGCGCGTGGCCCGGCAGCTGGCGGGCCTGGGCCTGCTTCCGAAGGAGACCGGGCCGGAGCCGCTGCCCTCGCGCACCTACCACACCCCGGTCGCGGTGGTGGGCGGAGGCGCGGCGGGCCTGGAGGCGGCGCGGGTGCTGGCCGGCCAGGGCGTGGCCTTCATGCTCTTCGAGCGCGACCCGGCGCTGGGCGGACGGCTCGTGCACGGCGCGCCGGAGGACGGCGCGCCCTTCGTTCCAGAGGCCACCGCGTTCCCGAAGGGGAGCATCGTGTGCCAGGCCACCGCCATCGGCTTGTATGACGACGAGCATGGCCGCTACCTCGCCGTCGCGTCACAGGAGGCGGGGAACCTGCGGCTCCTGAAGGTCTACGCGAAGCGCTTCCTGCTGACGGTGGGCGGCCATCCCCCCACCCTCCCCTTCGAGAACAACGACCTGCCCGGCGTGTTCGCGGGCCGCGCGGCGAGCCTGCTGCTGCGCCGCCACGACGTGGCCCCGGAGGTCGCGGCGCTGGTGGGCCACGGTCCGGAGCTGCACGCGCTGGCGCACCTGTTCACCCAGCGCGGCGTGGAGATCGCGGCGGTGGTGGACCTGAAGGGCCCGCTGCCCGCGAACGCGCACCCGAAGGCCTGCGTGGGCGACGGGCTCAAGGCCCACGGCCTGCGCGCGGTGACGGCGTTGAGCTTCACGCCGCAGGGGGGCCGCAAGCAGAAGGTGGCGTGCGACGCCCTCGTGGTGTCGGTGCCGGTGACGCCGGGGTTCGAGCTGGCGCGACAGGGCGGCGCGAAGGTGGAGTTCGACGCGAACGCGGGCCACTTCCATGTGGAGGCGGACGCGGACGGACGCACGCAGGCCGGTGACGTGTTCGTCGCGGGCGACGTGGCGAAGCCGGGCTCGGCGAAGGACGCCGCGGCCATGGGCGCGCGGGCGGCCCAGGCGCTGATGGGAGGGCTGTCATGAGCAAGGCGCTCGTCTGTACCTGCGAGGACGTGACCGTCACCGACGTGGAGCACGCCATCGAGCGCGGCTACCACGACGTGGAGTCGGTGAAGCGCTACACGGGCTTCGGCACCGGCATCTGCCAGGGCAAGAGCTGCCACTCCGCGGTGGCCGCGCTGCTCCAGCAGAAGGCCCAGGCGCTGAAGCCGGAGGCGGTGGTGCCCTTCACGCCCCGCCCGCCGCTGTACCCCACGGAGCTGCGCCTGCTGGCGAGCGCCCCCGTGGATGAGTCCGTCCCGCCCATGGGCGGCGTGCCCCAGGAGCTGGAGCACTTCCCGTCCGCGCTGCGCCCGGCGGGGCCGGTGCCCCAGAAGGCGAAGGTGGTCATCATCGGCGGCGGCATCATGGGCCTGTCGCTGGCGTACAACCTGGCCCTGCGCGGCGAGACGGACGTCGTGGTGCTGGAGCGCGGCTACCTGTGCGCCGGCGCGTCCGGCCGCAACGGCGGCGGCGTGCGCATGCAGTGGGGCACGCCCGCGCTCATCGAGCTGGCCAAGCGCTCCATCGACCTGATGAAGGGCTTCGCGCGCGACCTGGGCGTCAACGTGTGGCTGCGCCAGGGCGGCTACCTCTTTCTCGCCAAGCGCAAGGACACCGCGTACCGGCTGGAGCGCAACGCCGTCCTCCACAACAAGTACGGCGTGCCCACGCGCATCATCACCCCGGACGCGGCGCGCGACATCGTCCCGGGCCTGACGCTGAAGGACTGCGTCACCGCGGCCTACAACCCGGAGGACGGCGTCATCTTCCCCTGGGCCTTCCTGTGGGGCTACGCGCAGGGCTGCGTGAAGCGCGGCGTGAAGGTGGAGACGTACACCAACGTCCTCGGCTTCGAGACCAGCAACGGCCAGGTGCGCAAGGTGAAGACGGACCGGGGCGACATCGCCTGCGACACCGTCGTGCTCGCCTCCGGCGCGTGGAGCCCCCAGGTGGCGAAGCTGGCGGACGTGACGCTGCCCAACGAACCGCACCGGCACGAGATCCTCAGCACCGAACCGCTCAAGCCCTTCCTGTCGCCCCTGGTGTCCGTGCTCGACACGGGCCTCTACTTCAGCCAGTCCATGCGCGGAGAGATCGTGGGCGGCATGGGCGACCCGAAGGAACCCTCCGGGCCCAACATGGGCAGCACCCTGCGCTTCGTGGCGCGCTTCGCCCGCGCCCTCACGGAGCAGCTGCCCCACGTGGGCCAGGTGAAGGTGCTGCGCCAGTGGGGCGGCCTCTACGACGTCACCCCGGACAACAACCCCATCCTGGGCCGCACCCCCGGCCTGGACAACCTGCTCCAGCTGTCCGGCTTCGTGGGCCACGGCTTCATGATGGCCCCCGCCGTCGCCGAGCGCATGGCCCAGTGGATGACCTCCGGCGCCTCCGACGACCTCTTCACCCGCTTCAGCCTCCGCCGCTTCGAGGAAGGCACCCTCGAGCGCGAGGACATGATCATCGGCTGAAGCGCCCCACCCGCCCCGCCCTGTCTCCTCTCGCGACAGGGCGGGTGCCGCTTGTCCGCGAAAACTCCACTTCCTTGAAATTCACGCAAACCCCCGGGATGGCTGGGGATTCGCGCGGGGATGTGACGTTTCTTTACAAACGCAACCGGGTTGCGCGGAGCATCCACGCACCACCCGTGCGCTCGCGTGACGGCGGCCCTCCTCTGGGACGGGCCGTGGCACGCGTCGTGCCTTGGCCTCCGCCGCGCAATGCCGCGCGAGGAGGTTTCGGATGGTCGCGAAGAAGCTCGTGGGTGCGATGCTGGTGATGGGCCTGACGGCGTGTGGTTCCATGGAGCCCCTGGACGTGCCGAACGCGGAGCCGAAGGGCCCGCTGGCGTCGCAGGAGTCGACCGTCATCGTCGGGTCGCTGAACTGGGTGAGCGCCACGTCCCTCACGGGCACGCAGCGCGCGAAGTCCCTGCCGGTGGGCTACCTCTCCATCCCCGCGGCGGGCACCCGCTGCACGGCGTGGCTCGTGTCCAACGACGTGGTCATCACCAACAACCACTGCATCGGCAGCAGCGCGGACGCGGTGGGCGCCCGGGTGTCGTTCAACTACGAGGACGGCGTCGCGTCCGCCTCGCGCGTCTGGTACCCGTGCGCCACGTTCATCAAGACGTGGAGCGGCGATGACATGACCGCGCTGCGCTGCTCGGCCGTCGACGGCCAGCTGCCCGGCCAGGTGTACGGCTTCCTCACCGTCTCCAGCACCAACGCGGCGACGAGCAGCACCGTGTACGTCATCAACCAGAACTGCGACTACTACACGGACAGCACCTGCGTGCCGACGAAGAAGTCCTCGCCGGGCAAGGTGCTCAACGGCAACTACAGCACCACGGACATCTCCTACGACGCGGACACGCTGGGCGGCTCGTCCGGCTCGCCCGTCCTCTCCACGTCCACGAACCAGGTGGTGGCGCTGCACCACATTGGCATCGGCGGCAATTCGCAGGGCCGCGGCACGGCCAACACCGGCGTGAAGGCCACGCGCGTGAAGGCCCGCCTCGCGGAGATCGGCCTGTAGGCCGTCCTTCGCCTCACGTCGCCGACGAGGGCTCCCCCCCGGCCAGCAGCACCGGCCGCGGGGGCGCGCCCTTGCCGGGCTCGGAAGGATTCAGCAGCAGCCTGCGCCGCAGGCCGCCCAGGGCCAGCCGCCCCAGGCCGCGCTTGAAGGAGCGCGGCAGCAGGCGCAACAGCCGCATCACCCACCGGTGGCCCAGGCCCGGGTACACCAGCGCCTCGCCCCGCTCGAAGCCCGCCAGGGCCTCGCGGGCGCACTGGTGCAGCGACAACTCGAAGAACGGCGGCAGCTCGCCCTCCAGGTGCGGCCCCAGCGCCAGCGGGCCCGGGGCCACGAAGGTGACGGGGATGCCCGCGTCCTTCAGCTCCAGGCGCAGCGATTCGCTGAAGCCGTCCAGGAAGCGCTGCGTGGCGGCGAACGCCACCGCGCCCGGCAGGAACAGCCGCGCCGCACCCGAGCCGATGGTGAGGATTCCGCCCCGCCCCCGCTCGAGCATGGGGCCCAGCAGGCGGTGCGTGAGCATCGCGGGGGCCAGGACGTTCGCCTGCACCAGCTCCTCGATGCGCTTCCAGCGCTCGTCCACGTACAGCCCGCTGGAGGCGTAGTCCGCGTTGTTGATGAGCACGTCCACGCGGATGAAGTGCTGCTCCAGGTGTTCGAACAGCGCGTCCACGGCGCGCGGATCATCCAGCCGGCAGGCCTGGAGCATCACCCCCAGGGTGGGGTTGCGGGCAAGCAGCTCGTCGCGCAGTGCGCCCAGGTCCTCCACGTCGCGCCCGACGAGCACCAACGTCCGGACGCGGGGAGAGAGCAGCCGGGCAAGCTCGCGGCCGATGCCGCCAGCAGCGCCGATGATGAGCACGGTACCGTTGTCGATGGGAGGGCGCATATGGGGGCAGAACCTCTGACTGCCTGGAAGGTGTCCACGCCCGGGCGACCTTGCGTGCCCGCCCCGTCGCCTGGCCTCCCCTGAGCGCCTGCTTGCCCCCGGGCGGGGCAATCACTACCTGTTCATTGTCGTCGCAGGAGGAGGACACCCATGGCTGGCCCGTCACGCATCCTCGTGCCCGTGGACCTGAAGGACGGGTCCCGTTCCATCGTGGACTACGCGCTCCAACTCGCCCGGCCCTTCGGGGCGACGGTGGACATCATCCACGCGTGGGAGCCGCCGCAGTACGTGGCGCCCGACCTGCTGGTGGCCTCGCCCGGCTGGGACGCGAACGCGCTGGAGTCGATGGCGCGCGACACCGCGGGCAAGGAGCTGGAGGCGCTGCTGCGCGCGGTGGACGGCAGCGCGCCGGTGGCGCTGGCCCACCGGGTGGTGATTGGCGAGGCGGGCAACGTGGTGCTGGAGGAGGCCGAGCGCGGGAAGTACGACCTCATCGTGATGGGTACCCACCAGCGCAAGGGCCTCACCCGCATGCTGCTGGGCAGCGTGGCGCAGAAGGTGGTGGGCCGCGCGGTGTGCCCGGTGCTCACCCTGCACGTCACGCCGCGGTAGCCGGCCTCAGGGCTCCGCCCATTGGCGCAGGAGGTTGTGGTACACGCCCGTGAGCATCACCAGCGCGGGGCTCTTCGGCACCTCGCGGGTGAGCTGCATGATGGACGTGTCCATGTCGAAGAGCAGCGCGCGCTGGCCCGCGTCCCGCACCATGCTCTGCACCCAGAAGAACGACGCCAGCCGCACGCCGCGCGTCACCGGGGTGACGTGGTGCAGGCTGGTGGACGGGTAGACGATGAGGTCCCCCGCGGGCAGCTTCGCGGAGTGGTTGCCGTAGGTGTCCTCCACCACCAGCTCCCCGCCGTCGTAGCTGTCCGGCTCGCTGAGGAAGAGCGTGGCGGACACGTCCGTGCGGATGCGCAGGGAGGTGCCCGCCAGCGGCCGGATGGCGTTGTCCACGTGCGAGCCGAAGTCCATGCCCGGCTCGTAGCGGTTGAACAGCGGCGGGAAGACGCGCTGGGGCAGCACGGCGGAGATGAAGAGCGGGCTCTGCTCCAGCCCGGCCAGCACCAGGTCCCCCAGCTCCCGCGCCGCGGGGCTTCCTTCCGGAAGCTGGAGGTTCTTCTTCACCTGCGCGGACTGCTTGCCGGCGGTGGCGCGGCCGTCCTCCCACGCCGCCTTCTGGAAGACGGCGCGGCAGTGAGACACCTGCTCGGGCGTGAGGACCTGCGGGATGTGCACCATCATGATGAACGTCCTCCTGGGCCCGGGCCGGGCGGCGCCGAGGCCTCTAGAATCGCACGCGCGCGGACAGCAGCGCCGAGCGGGCGTCCGCCGGGGTGGCCTGTGCGGAGTAGTAGGCGTCGTAGTAGAGCGCGTCCGTGAGGTTGTAGACGTTGAGCTGCACGTCCACCTTCGTGAACGCGTAGCTGGCGAACGCGTCGAAGCGCCAGAAGTTGGGCACCTTGTTGAGCACCGCGGTCTCGTTGGCCGGGTTGTTCACCGCGGTGACGTCCTGGTAGACGGCGCCGCCGCCAACGGTGAGCGCGTCCGTGATGCCGTAGGTCGTCCACAGCGACACGCTGTGCTTCGGGGTGCTGGGCAGCCGCTGTCCCACCAGGAAGGCGTTGGGGTTGTCGCGGATCTCCGAGTCGAGGAACGTGTAGTTGGCGAACACGTTCCAGCGCGGCAGCACCGTGCCCGCGATGCCCGCGTTGAAGCCCTGCACCCGCTGCGCGCCCTCCAGGATGGTGGCGGGGCCGGTGGGGTCGGGGTTCGCCACGCGGGCGTTCTTCTTGTCGGTGCGGAAGATCGACGCGCTCACCGACAGCCGCTCGGCGACGACATCCGCCTTGGCGCCCAGCTCGAAGGTCTCGTTCTTCTCCGGGTCCAGGCGCTCCTGGCCCGAGCTGAGCGTCCCCACCTCCGCGGACGGGTTGGAGGACGTGCCGTACATCGCGTAGATGCTCGTCTTCTCCGCCGGGTGCGCCACCGCGCCGACGCGCCAGTTGAACAGGTGGTCCTTGTTCTCCAGCCGCGTGGACTCCTGCGCGGCGTTCACCGACGTGTAGTCGGTGCGGAAGATGTCGTAGCGCAGCGAGCCCAGCACTTCGAAGAAGCGCGACAGCTCGATCTGATCCGCGGCGTACGCGCCCACCGTCCACTGCCGCGTCTTGCTGGACGAGCTGAACGTGGTCGACACGGCGGACAGGTCCGGCCGCGGATCCGGATCATAGAGGTCCGCGGGGACGTTCGGCCCGGTGGGCAGCCCGGTGGCGCGCAGGTTGTTGCGGTACTGGTCGCGGAACTCCCGCGTCAGCTCCAGGCCCACGTTGGCGGTGTGCTTGAGGAAGCCGGTCTGGAAGACGCCGCGCAGGTCCGTCTGGTTGGCCAGGTACGTGTTGTCCGTCGACGTCTCGTAGCGCTCGCGGCCGATGGTCGTGGGGGCGTTCGCGGGCGTGAGGCCGCGCGGCGAGGTGGGCCGGGAGAAGCGATCCACGCCGCCGTAGCGCAGCGTATTGGTGAGCTGCGAGCCCCCGCCGAACAGGTAGAGGAACCGGCCCGTGCCGATGTGGACGTTCACGCGCTCCCGGTCGGAGCCCTCCACGCCGTACCAGGCGCTGCGCGGCACATCCAGGCTGGTGGAGACGGGCGCCCCGTTGAAGTACGGGTGGCCGTAGTCCGGGATGCTGTGCTCACGCTGGTAGAAGTAGTCCAGCTCCAGGGACGCCTTCTCGCTCAGCGCGACGCGCACCGACGGGGAGATGCCCGCCCGGTTCTCCTGCACCACGTCGCGGCCCGCCACGTCCGCCAGCTGGCCGGTGGCGCTCACGCGCACCTGCACCGTGTCGTTGAGGGCCTCGTTGATGTCCGCCTCGATGCGACCCGAGGGCGCCGTTCCGGCCGTCAGGCGCAGGTCCTGGAAGGACGTCTTCTTCGGCTTCTTCGTCACCAGGTTGATGGCGCCGCCCGTGGAGCCGCGGCCGAACACCACCGACGACGGGCCGAAGTAGACCTCCACGCCCTCCAGGTTGAACGTGTCGCGCGTGTACCAGCCCAGGTCGCGCACCCCGTCACGCAGCGTGTCCGTCTGGGCGGAGAAGCCGCGCAGCGAGAAGGAGTCACCCTGGCGGCCACCCTCGCCCACGGTCACCGTGATGCCCGACACATTGCGCAGGGCATCGCGCAGCGTGGTCGCCTGCTGCTCCTGGATGACCCGCTCCGGCACCACCGTGATGGTCTGCGGCGTGTCGACAATCGCCTTGGGCAGGCGGGTGACTCCCGGCTGCGTGGCGTTGTACTTCGACGCCTCGCCCTCCACCGACACCTCTGGCAGCACGTAGGCGTCATCCTCGCCAGCCGGAGCCGCCGCGGTGGCGGGGACCGGCTCCTGCGCGGCGGGCGGCGCCTCCGCCGGACGAGACTCCTGCACCGGGGCCGCGGATTCGCCCGCCGCCGCTGCCGGCTCCTGCGCCACCGCGCTTCCCGCGGCCAACGCGGACGCGAGGCCGACGGCGGCGGGCCCCCAGGGCCACAGCGCGCCGCGCACGCCTCCAGGGTTGCCATGCGATGAGCGGATACCAGTACGACCGGGCTTGGATGTGGGCACGTGTCCCCTCGGGAGGAAGAAATCCTAAATGAGAATGATTCTCATATGCAGGATGCTGATTTGCGTGACAAGAATTTTCTTCCCTTGTGATGACTGTGATTGGCCTCCAGAGGATGTGTCGGACACTGCGATGTATCAGCAGGGCGAATGCCACACGCCCTGGAGTGAAAACAGCGGGGCCCGGATCCGCTCTCGCGGTCCGGGCCCCGGGCTCATCGGTGTTTCATGAGAAATGTCTTAGGCAGACAGGGGGCCGGACTCCCGCCGGGAGCTGTGTTTCATGGGCGGTGATTCATGCGGCGTGTGTCTTGGACTCCTCTGGCGCGGGCACCGCGACGGTGGGGGTGGCCACCTGGGCGCGGCGGCGCGGGACGAAGCGGCGCCAGGACAGCGCATAGCCGGTGTAGACGAGGAAGACCGCGCCGAACGACGCGAGCGCGGCGACGAGCTGGCCCACCCACCCCAGCGCCTCGCCCGTGTGCAGGAAGCGCAGCCACGTGCGCACCTTGCGACCGCTGTTGAAGTCGGCGTACGTCTCCGTCCGCAGCGGCTGCGCCGTGTAGGGATCCAGCGACACCGTCTTGGAGGAGAAGAGCGGCCACCGGTCCTGCTCGCGGACGGTGAAGGCGCTGGCCTGAGGGGCGCCCTTCCCTGCTCCGCCGCGTCCTTCGGGACGGCCCTCGCCTCGCGGTCCCCCCTCGCCTCGCGGTGCGCCTTCGGGGCGACCCTCGCCTCGCGGTGCGCCTTCGGGACGGCCGCCCTGGGGCCCACCGCTGGGCGGCGTGGGCAGCTTCAAGGTGATGGTCTCCCAGGGGCTCACCTGGTTCATCACCACCGCGAACTGGGCATCCAGGCCTTGGGGCGTGGCATCCGGCGCGGGCGTGGGCACCGCCACGGGCGGCGAGGCGATGGGCCCCTGCGCGGGCGGCGGCGGGTTGCCGGTGAGCGTGAAGACGAGGTTCGAGGCCCACTTGTAGGAAATCACCGCGCCGGAAGTGGTCAGCACCAGCAGCACCGGCAACGACCAGAAGCCGATGACGTTGTGCCAGTTGAAGTCGCGCGCCTTGCCCTTGAGCCCCTGGCGGAACCACAGCGTGGGTCGCATGGAGCGCAGCGTCCACTTGCGCGGCCACCACAGGAACAGCCCCGTGATGCCCAGCAGCAGGAAGGCCAGGTTGCTCACGCCGGTGATGCCCTTGCCCACGGCGCGCTGCTCGCCAGAGGTCGCGAGCCAGCGGTGCAGGTCCTCCATCGTCTGGAAGAACGCGCGCCAGCCCTGCGCACCCTGTTCGCGCACCTCGCCGGTGTAGGGGTGGACGTAGACGGCGACGTTGCGGCCCGTGGCCACCGCCACCACGCTGTTCGCCTCCGGGTAGACCGTCACCGCGGAAGGCTGCGCTCCGGGCCGGGCCTCTTTCACCTTCGCGAGCAGCTCCTCCAGAGACAGGCGGGGAGTCGCCGGCTCGGGCGGGGCGGCGTGGCGGGCGTCGCGGTCCGCCCAGTCGACGATCTGCGACTCGAACGCGAGCGCCACGCCGGTGAGGGACATCACCCCGACGACGAGCCCGACAACGAGCCCGGACACCAGGTGGATCCAGAAGAGAATCGAGCGGAGCTTGGGATTCATGAAGGCTTCGGTGAAGGAACTGCGCTGACGAACGAAGGAACTACCTCAGGGCGAACTTCACGGGGATCACGACCTTGACGCGCACCGGGCCGCCGTCGTGTCCCAGGGCCGGGGAGAAGCGCCACTGCGCCACGGACTCGAGCGCGGCCTCATCCAACCCCGGCACCGAGCGCTGGATGCGCGGCGAGCCCTGCTCCACCGCGCCGTCCACGCCAATCACCACCATCACCATCACCACGCCGGTGATGCCGTCCTCGCGCGCGCGGCGCGGATACTCCGGCTTGCCGGACAACAGCACCGGCAGCTTCATCACCTCGCGCGGCGAATAGATGGGCGGCGCCGAGCCCTGCCCGCCCACCCTGCCACCCACCAGCCCGCCCACCACGCCACCGACGACCCCGCCCACCGCGCCGTCCGGCACGCCCGGGCCCGCGGGCGCCTGCGACGCGGCCGTGGTCACCTCCGTGGCCGGGGCCTCCTCCACCGGCGCGGGCTTCTCCTGCACCGGCTCCGGCACCTTCGCGGGAACCACCAGCTCCTGGGGCTTCGGGCGAGGCTTGTGCGCCACCGGCTTCACGGCCTTCGAGGGGGGCTCCTTCGCCTGCGTGCCACCGCCCAGCGGAGGCGGCGGTGGCGCGTACGCCATCAGCACCAGCTCCGGCTCCGGCGGCTTCACCACCGTCGGCGTGCTGCTCACGATCGTCACTCCGACCAGCACGGCCACCACGTGCGCCGCGGTGGCCCCTACCATCGCCCCGCTCCACCGGCCCCACGCGCCCTCCGCCGTGGCGTCCACGGACTGGAAGAGCCCGGGAGGACGGCGCATCGCATCAACACGCGCCGTCCTGGACGGCGGCGGCGGCGGAGTCGCGCCCAGGTCCTCGTCGAAGTTGAGAATGGTTCTCATTTTCACGTGGATGAAGGGGATACCGCCTGGAAGGTAGGAACGTCAATCTGTAGGTCGGCTGAAATCATCCGGGTGCGTCAAAGGCGGACGAATTCGTCGCCAAGGGCGTGATTTTCCGGGGTGCGTGGAGAGGTCGCTGCGTATAAAGGCCCTCCGCCGACGTGGTTTTTCGACGTGCACCGGGTATCACACCCGCTGCGACATGCTTATCCCCCGCCCCCATGACGCAGGTCCCCGCCAACACCGGGCGTGAAGCCCTCCGTGAGTCCAGGATTGCCCTGGCGGCGGTCGTGTGCGCGGTGCTCCTCGCCGGCCTGCTGGGCCTGACGGGAGCCCGGACCGGGTCCTCCCCTGTGTCAGGAGGGAGGGCGGCGTCCCGGAGCGCGGAGGCCACGCGAGCCCCCTCTGGTCTGAAGGCACGATGGGAAGCGGGGCTGCTCCATGCGTCCCACGTCGGGGCGCCGCAGCCTGCTTCGCGCGATCAGGTGGACCCGGGAGGGGTGGGCGCCCGGACGCCGACGCCGTTCGTCCCCCGGCTGGACACGCTGCGCGCGCTGTTGGCGCGCTACGACGCCCGCGTCCTCGCGCACGCCCAGCGCCTGCTCGCCCGCGCGCTTCCGCCCCGGCTCACGCCCCTGGCGGATCGCCCCCGGACCGTGAACTGTCCGTCCCAGGGCCCACCCTCGCGGGGCTGAGCGCTCTTTTTCGCATCCCGTCTTCGCGGGCCCGCGCCCGAGCGTTCCTGGTGTGACCTCCGGGAGCCCGAGCGAGCGGTCCCTGCCTCCAACGCAACCCTTCTCCTGGCACGCCCACCCATCGTGGCGGCCCGAGGCCTCTTTCCATGTCGTCGTCCCCGAACCCCGAACCCACCTCCCCTCCGCCCTCTCAGGGCGGCGCCACCCACGATCAGTGGCAGGGCGCGCGCCTGCTCTGGAGCGGTCTGCTGTGTCTGCTCATCATCGGTGGGGCCATCGCCTTCGAGCGATGCGGTTGAGCCCGCCCTAACTTCCAGTGGATCCGGCCCCGCGCGTTGAAGGCGGGGCCGGGCATCGCGAGCCCGGAGGTCCCGTGCATGTGCGCGGGATTTCCCCATCCCCAGAGGCGCCCCCCATGCACGACGCCCACGCGTTCCTCCAAGCCCTCGCCACCGTCTTCTGTGTCGCGGCGGTCACCACGGTCCTCTTCCAGCGCCTGCGCCAACCCGTGGTGTTGGGCTACATCCTCGCGGGCTTCATCATCGGACCGCACGTGCCCATCCCGCTGGTCGCGGACCCAGGCATCGTGCAGACGTTGTCGGAGCTGGGCGTCATCCTGCTGATGTTCTCGCTGGGGCTGGAGTTCAGCCTGCGCCGGCTCTTCCAGGTGGGGCCCACCGCGGGGCTCACCGCCGTCATCCAGTGCAGCGTGATGGTGTGGCTGGGGTTCATCACCGGCCGCGCCTTCGGCTGGACGATGCTGGAGAGCCTGTTCACGGGCTGCTGCATCGCCATCTCCAGCACCACCATCATCGCGAAGGCGTTCGACGAGCAGAACATCCGGGGCGCGCTCCGGAGCATCGTGGTGGGCATCCTCATCGTGGAGGACCTCATCGCCATCCTGCTGATGGCCATGCTCACCGCGGTGTCCACCGGCTCCGGACTGTCCGCGGGCGACCTGGCGCTGACCGTGGGCAAGCTGGCCGCGTTCCTCGTGGGGCTCGTCGGCATCGGGCTGTTCGTGGTGCCTCGGGTGATGCGCTCCATCACCCAGCTCCAGCGGCCGGAGACGACGCTCGTCGCCAGCGTGGGCATCTGCTTCGCCATCGCGCTGCTGGCGCAGTCATTCGGCTATTCGGTGGCGCTGGGCGCGTTCCTCGCGGGCTCGCTGGTGGCGGAGTCCGGTGAGGGCAAGGAGATTGAGCACCTGGTGCAGCCGGTTCGCGACCTGTTCGGCGCGGTGTTCTTCGTGTCGGTGGGCATGCTCATCGACCCGGCACTCATCCGGGAGCACTGGGCGGCCATCGCGGTCCTCACCGCCGTGGTCATCGTGGGGAAGATCCTCAGCGTGGCGCTGGGGGCGTTCTTCACGGGCAACGGCACGCGCACGTCGGTGCAGGCGGGCCTGAGCCTGTCGCAGATTGGCGAGTTCTCCTTCATCATCGCGGGGCTGGGCCTCTCGCTGAAGGCGACCGGGGCCTTCCTCTACCCCGTGGCGGTGGCGGTGTCGGCCATCACCACGCTGACGACGCCGTGGTTCATCCGCGCGTCGGGCCCCATCGCCAACTGGGTGGACCGCAAGCTGCCAGCGCCGTTGCAGACGTTCGCGTCGCTGTACGGCAGCTGGGTGGAGAACCTGCGCACCTCGCCGCGCCAGAAGACGGTGGGCGCGCGCGTGCGGCGCATGGCCCTGTTGATGCTGCTGGACGCGGCGTTCATCACCATCATCGTGATCGGCACGTCGGTGCTGTTGCCCCGGGTGACGGCGTTCATCGAGGAGCGCATGGGCTGGGGCAAGGCGCTGACGCCGATGATCGTCATCGGGCTGGCCGTGGCGCTGGCCCTGCCCTTCTGCGTGGGCATCATCCGGATGGGGCGGCGGCTGGGCGTCGTGCTCGCGGAGGGCGCGCTCCCGGCGGCCGCGAACGGCAAGGTGGACCTGGCGGCGGCGCCGCGCCGCATGCTGGTGGTGGCGCTACAGCTGGCGAGCGTCTTCATGGTGAGCGTGCCGGTGGTGGCCATCACCCAGCCGTTCCTCCCGGGCGTGCCGGGCGCGGTGCTGCTGCTGGTGTCCCTGGCCGTGATGGGCTTCGCCTTCTGGAAGAGCGCCACGCACCTGCAGGGGCACATGCGCGCGGGCGCCCAGGTCATCGTGGAGGCGCTGGCGGCCCAGTCGCACGCGAAGGGCGGCGAGGACGAGGAGTCCTCGGACGTGCTGCACGGCGTGCGTCAATTGCTGCCGGGCATCGGGGAGCCGGAGTCCGTGGCGCTCGGCGAAGCCAGCGCGGCGGTGGGCCGCACGCTGGCGGAGCTCAACCTGCGCGGCATGACGGGGGCCACGGTGCTGGCCATCCGCCGGGGCACCGAGGGCGTCCTGGTTCCCAGCGCGCAGGAGGTGCTGCGCGCGGGGGACATCCTGGCGCTCGCGGGGACGCACGAGGCCATCGACGCGGCGAAGGGCGTGCTGGGCTGAGCAGGGGCCCCGTCCGGGAGCCGGGATGCAATCGGGGGCGCGGCGGGCCGTAGGGAGGGCATGCCGCTCCCCTTCCGCGTCCCGGAGGTCTCCCACATGCGCCGCCCGATGCTGCCGACCCTGCTCCTCGCCTGTTCGCTGGCCGTGCCCGCCCTGGCCGCGGAGCCCGCGAAGGCGCCTGCCCACCGCATCTGCATCAACGTCAAGGATGGGAGCAAGGCGGTCCAGGGCACGAACCTGGTCATCGAGCCCGGAGAGAAGATCAAGGACGCGGTCGCGGTGGACGGCGACGTCATCGTGAAGAAGGGCGCGGTGGTGGACAACGACGTGGCCGCCGTCCGGGGCCGCGTCATCCTGGAGCCCGGCGCGCGGGTGAAGGGCGACGTGGTGTCCATTGGCGGCGAGGTGCGGGTACCCGCGGGCGCGCGCGTGGACGGTGACGTGGTGGCGCTGGGGGGCAAGCTCAAGCTGGACAAGAAGGAGGACGTGGGCGGCGAGCAGGTCAACTTCTCCCTGGTGCTCAACGGCGAGGACCTGGTGAAGGAGTTCATCGGCAAGGCGCTCGACAAGGATCAGAAGTGCCACATCCTCGATGACGACGACGACAAGGGTGACAAGGACGTCTGAGTCTCCCCTGTTGGAGGACGGCCCCCGTCACTTCCCCTGGGACGGGGGCCGGCTGGCAGTGCCCCCGGCCGTTCAGGCAACGGCGGGACGCCTCACCGGCGGATGCGACGGGGCCTCCACATGAGCCCTGCCATGAGCCACCCGCCGAGGACGACAGGAAGCGCGGCAGCGCCAGCGCTGCAACCTCCGGACTCGTCCTCCATGGGGGATGGCACCGTGCCGGCGTCGTGCCCGGAGCCTGCATCCAGCCTGGGTCCTGCGTCCGCCTCCGCTCCTGCATCCACCCCACCCGCGTCGCCCCCGGTTCCCGCATCCACGGACATGCCGGCGTCGGCGTCAGGCAGAGCCCGCACGGTGACGGTCACGGCTCGCGACTCGAGGCCCAGGGCGGACACCGTCAGCACGGCGGTATCGTCCGTGCTCGTCGCCGGGAGCGTGGCCGCCACCGTCACGGTCTTCGGCGTCTCCCCCTCGCCGGGCGCGAACGTCAGGGTGGCACCCTCGGGGAAGGACACCTCCGCGTCCCCCGAAGTCCTCGCCACGGTGACAGTCACGGGAACGGTCGTCGCGTAGGCCAGGGCCACGGTGAAGGCAGCCTGCGCCCCCTCATCCATCGCCAGCGATGACTCGGAGACCTGGAGCGACTGGGTTTCAGCCTCCACGGTGCGGGCCTGGACCGTCACGGCGGGAAACGCCTGGGTTGGCGTGAACGTGAAGCTGGCGTGCTCGACGTCCGCGTCCGCGTCCCGCGCCGCGCTCAAGGTCACGAACTGGGGAACGCTCCAGTTCTCACGCGTGAAGCGAAGAGAGCCGCCCTCCGCCACCGTCAGGTCTCCCTCGCCCCCTTGAACATCCACCTTGACCCAGACATCCACCGTCGGCGGCATCGCGAGGGACACCATGACTGTCTTTGTTTCACCCTCTGGAATGGAAAGGTCGAGGGGAGACACGATCAGCGCTTGAGCTACTGGCACAGGGGTTACCCGGAGAACCCCTCCTTGGTAGGACAGAAGATACAACGCGCCATCGGGCCCTTCGTTCACATCGACGAAGCCAGCACTAGGCTCACGATTCACGATGATGTCCTCCGTGGCCACGGAGCCATCCGCAGCGAATCGGATTCGATGAAGCATTCCGCGGAAGTCCGTGAAGAGATAGTTTCCGCGATAGCTTTCGGGGAAGCGCAAGCCCTCATAGAACATGCCTCCCATGATGAACTCGCCTTGTGACCTCCGCAGGAGGCCGCCACCGCCGCTCACTGCGTCAGGCTCCGGCTGGTCCACGGTGAACGTCCGGCTGTCGGGATGCCCCGTGACATAGAAGTCACCATTGAAGCTCGGGTCTTCCACGTCGACGATCGTGAGTCGAGTCCCCTTCCGGTAAGCGTAGGACTCATAATAGGTGCCCCCCAGCGTGAAGGTCGCGACGCCGTTCTGCCGCACCGCGCCCGCCTGCTGCGCGAAGGGATACTCGTCAAAGACGCCATTCGGGAGGTACGAATGCACTGGCGCGAGATAGCCTTCGGGCTGGTTGTTCTCATACGGGCCCCAACCTCCGTGATCGCCCCGGCTTACACTGAAAATCTGATTGGCCATCCGCCCCGAGACGTTGGCCCAGAGGCGCCCCGTCCCCGGTTGAAAGGCAAGCCCGTAGAGGTTGCGGAAGCCCCGTGCCCAGGTGCTGTCCACGTTGGGGCCGTCCCCGTCGTAGAAGGGATTGTCCGTGGGGATGGTGCCATCTGGCCGCACCCGGTGGATCTTGGAAGTCGGCTGGGTCAGATCATCCTCGGGCCCATAGCCATGCAGGTCACCGACTCCGAAATACAGCATGCCGTCCGGGCCGAAAGTGAGACCGCCGCCATCATAATCAAGGTCCCCTGCTGGGATGTCCTCCACGATGACAGTGCGGTCCACGCCTATGCCGCCAGCGTCGGTATAGCGGAAGATCTGCAGCTTGAAGTTCGGCAGGGCCGCGAAGAAGTAGACGTAATGATTGTTCGCGAAGTCCGGATCGAATGCGATCCCCAGCATCCCCTGTCGTTCGTAGTGATTCAGGTGCTCGGAGATGAATGCCGTGGGGGACTCCACGCCATTCACTATCACGCGGACCTCGCCGCGCATGGTCACGACAAACAGGCGACCGGAGTCATCCGGGGCCCATGCCATCCGTGTAGCCCCATAAATCGATTCGGAGATGTAACAGAGCGCAACTTCAAGATCGGGCGAGTCCTCCTCAGCTTGTGAAGATGTCGCCGCCAGCACTGACAGAGCAAGCAAGGGAAGGAATGATCGCATGGGCCACAATCTATCGTCATTCCTCGCTGGGCCGTCATGACTGTTGCGTGGTGAAGATTCTTGCAAATGCAAGGGCCGACTGGCGGGGGCTCATTGCCCTGGTGGCGCTGGACGAAGAGATGACTGGGGCCTTTTAACCCCATGTCTGCGTTATGATTGGCTCCGCCGATTGAGCGTCACGCCCCAGATACCCACCTTGCCGTCGTCCATTCCCCAGCACACGGAGCGTCCGTCGGGAGAGAAGTTCGCGGAGCTCCCCTGCAGGTCGTCCAGGTCTGAATAGTCAAAGAGGCGGCGCCCATCCCGGACGTCGATGACCACGAACGCGCTCGTATCGGGACTCGCCGCCAGCAGGGAGCCCTCCGGATTGAACTCCAGTTGCAGCGCCCCCGAGGCAGGGGCTTCGACGACCCGCACGGTCTCCAATCCCGGGAGGCTCAGGAACACCAACTCCCCCGAGCTCGTCGCGGCGACCAGCGCGTCTCCCGTTGGCGTGAACGCCACGGCCCACGTCCGCTGGGCGTCGAAGGTACGGGCCTCCAGCAGCCGTCCACTCCTTCCGTCCCAGAGGCGCAAGGACGCGCGCGTCGCTGCGCCGTCCCGCTCCTCCGCGAGCCCCACCGCCGCGAACCGGCCATCCGGCGAGAGCGCGCAGCCGTAGTGGTACGCAGGGTCTTCCTGGCGCCACGCCAGCCAGCTCCGCTCCAGGTCCCAGAGGAGGACGCGTCCCTGGTAGGCCGTCAGTAACAATCGCGTTCCATCCGACGACAGGCACGCGCTGGAGACAGACCCTCCAGTCTCGGTCGAGGACAACAACCGGCCCTCCGCCACCGACCAGGTCTGGAGCGTGCCCCGGTATCCGTCCGGCCAACGACGTGCTGAGAGGCGTTGAGTGAGGCGTCGGGGCGGTGGACCCTGGCGTGCATGTCGAA